>JBIQIB010000092.1:0-4929 GCA_044508265.1 Acidobacteriota bacterium | reverse complement strand
GCCATGGTGCCCGGACGCGTCATGTCCGGTGTCATGGCCGCCAGCGTCATGTCCGGCTGCCTCGTGGCCCCCGGTTCCGTGGTCGATGCCGCCGTGCGTCGACCCATGCCCCATGTCGTGCATCGACAGCACCGGCCGCGGATCGAGCGCCGGCACCGGCGCCCGCAGCCCCGCCCGGACGGCGAGCGTCCCTGCAGCAAATCCCGTGCGGTCCATGGCCTGCGCGAAGATGGTGCAGGCCTCCACGCCAGCCGGCTCGACGATGACGTCGAACGTCTCGGCGACGGCCACGCGCAGTTCGTCCACGGTGACCGGACGCACCGGAAGCCCGTCTGCCGCCACCACGGTCATGCGGACGCCAGGAATCCGGACGTCGAAGTACGTCATCGCCGACCCGTTGATGATCCGCAGTCGCACGCGCTCGCCCGGCACGAACAGCCCCGTCCAGTTCTGCGCCGGCGATTGCCCGTTGACCAGATACGTGTACGTGTAGCCGGTCACGTCGGCGAGGTCCGTTGCGCTCATGCGCATGGCGCCCCACTGCCGGCGCTCCGCCAGCGTCGCCTTCCAGCCGTCGCGGCGGACGTCGCGCACGAAGTCGACGAGCGTCCGCTGGCGGAAGTTGTAGTAGTGCGACTGCTTCTTCAGGTTGCCGAAGATGTGCTCGGGCGCCTCGTCGCTCCAGTCAGTCAGCATGACGACGTGCTCGCGATCCCAGGTGAAGGGCTCCGGCTCCCTCGCCTCGATGATCAGCGGCCCATAGACGCCGAGCTGCTCCTGGAAGCCTGAATGGCTGTGGTACCAGTAGGTGCCGTGCTGCCGCACCGGGAAGCGGTACGTGTAGGTCTCCCCCGGCGCAATCCCGTTGAAGCTGAGGCCAGGCACGCCGTCCATGTCGGCAGGCAGGATGATGCCGTGCCAGTGGATGGACGTGATGGCGTCATCGAGCGCATTGCGGACACGCAGCGTGACGGTATCGCCTTCGCGCCAGCGCAGCACCGGCCCCGGAAGCGAGCCGTTGATCGTGAGGGCGACGCGCTCCCGGCCCGAGACGTTGACGCGCGTCCTGCCAATCGACAGGTCGTAGCTCACGCCGTCGAGCACCTGCTGCTCGCGTCGTCCGCCAGGCGGCGGCTCGCCCGCCCGTGACGGCCACCCCGCCGTCGCCACCGTACCGGCCGCGAGCCCCATGAACGTCCGCCGTGTGGCTCCCGCGCCTCGCCCGACCGCGCGCGTGTCGCCCGCGTCTGCCGTCACTCGTGCCTCCTCACTGTCATGCCGCATCTCCGCACGTCCGACCTCCGCACGCACTCCGACGTCGTAGAATCGACGCGTAAGCGTGCGTCGACTGGACGACGGGGTCGGCACCACAGACTGCCGTCCCCACCGCACCAGGGACGAGGCCGCAGAGCGCCTCGATCCCGCCACCGGCGAGCGTGCCACACGACCGGCACACGTGCCAGCCGCACGTCTCGTGGTCTGCCGCAGCGACGACGGATCCGGGTACGCGAATCACCGGGTCTATGCGGCGCCCGGCTCAATGAGTGGACCCTGCACCACACAGCCGAGTCGGGAAGCCTCGCAGCCACAGCGCAAACGCATTGGCGTTGGGCTTGCTTGTCAATCCTGTGGCTTCCAGGCGCCGCCTGACGTTCCTGCTCTGCGGCGTGCGCCTGCCGAAGGGATGCTCATGCGACTCGCCCCTTACCTGGTACTTCGCCTGCTGCTCACCGCCTGCCTGGCGTGTGTGACGTCGATGGCGTCCGCCCAGCAGTTCGGCCGCAACAAGGTGCAGTACGAGACCTTCGACTTCCAGGTCGCGCACGTCGGCGACTTCGACATCTACTTCTATCCGGAGACGCAGCAGGCCACCGAGATCACGGCCCGGCTCGCCGCACGGTGGAACGCGCGGCTGAGCCGCCTGCTCGACCACACGCTCTCCTCACGCCAGCCCGTCATCATGTATGCGGCGCCCGCGCACTTCAGGCAGACGAACGTGATCGGCGGCTCGGTCGGCGAAGGCACCGGCGGCGTGACCGAGGGGCTGCGTCGTCGCGTCGTGATGCCGTACGCGGGCTCCCTCGCCGACACCGACCACGTGCTCGGGCACGAGCTCGTCCACGCCTACCAGTACGACCTGGCTGCGCAGGTCGCCCTCCGCACCGGCGGCACCGGCCTCGCCGGGATTGGCCGCCTGCCGTTGTGGTTCATCGAGGGGATGGCCGAGTACCTCTCGGTCGGACGCGAGTCGCCGCTCACGGCCATGTGGGTGCGCGACGCCATTCTGGAGGAGAAGCTCCCCACCGTCGCCGATCTCTCGAACCCCGAGTTCTTCCCGTATCGCTGGGGCCAGGCACTGTGGGCGTACATCGGCGGCCGCTGGGGCGACACGGCCGTCCGCGACATGCTGATTGCCGGGCTCGCCTCCGGTGATCCGCGGGAGGCCATCGTCTCGGTGCTCGGGATCGATCACGAGGAGCTGACCGCGGCCTGGCACGACGAGCTGCAACGGCACTTTGCCGAAGCGACCGCCCCGGCGTCGCCCAGGCGCGCCATCGGCACGCGCCTCACGGAACCGGGCAAGCTGGGCGGGCGGCTCAACGTGTCGCCGTCGCTCAGCCCCGACGGGCGAAGGCTCGCGTTCCTCTCCGAGCGTGACGTCTTCTCGGTGGATCTGTACATCGCTGACGCCCAGACGGGCGAGGTGATCCGCCAGCTCACGCGGACGGCGATCGACCCGCACTTCGGCAGCCTGCAGTTCATCGAATCGGCGGGCACGTGGAGCCCTGACGCGGCGCAGCTCGCCGTCGCTGCCGTGTCGCAGGGGCGGCCGGAGGTGACCATCTACGACGTGGCGAGCGGCGACGTCGTGCGGCGGATCAGGCTCGGCACGATCGACGCCGTGATCATGCCCGCGTGGTCGCCGGATGGCCGCACCATCGCGTTCGTCGGGCAGCAGGGCGGCCTGACCGATCTCTACACGCTCGACGTCGAGACCGAAGCCGTCGAGCGGCTCACCGACGACAGCTACGCGGTGTTCCACCCGGCGTGGTCACCCGACGGCCGGCGGCTCGCGTTCGCCACCGACAGGTTCACGACGGATCTCTCGCAGCTGACGTTCGGCGAGCTGCGACTCGCCGTCCTCGACGTCGCCTCGCGCGAGGTGCAGGAGGTGCCGGCCTTCGACAGCGGCAACCACATCAACCCGCAGTGGACGCCCGACGGGCAAACCCTGGTCTTCGTCGCACAGCCGGACGGCATCAGCAACGTGTACGAAGTGACGCCCGGCAGCGCGCCGCGCCGCGTCACGAATCTGTACGCCGGCGTCTCCGGCATCACGGCGACGAGCCCCGCCGTATCACTCGCACGCGAGACGGGCGACCTCGTGTTCACCTCGTACGAGGACGGCCAGCAGCTGCTCTATCGCATGGACGCCGCGATGCGCCGTGCGGAGGCCGAGAGCGACAGCGGACGCATGGCGCTGGCGGGCGCCGGGATTCTTCCCCCCGTCCAGCCTGCCGCCGCACCGGACGGCGCCACCGTCGCCGCGCTGCTGCGCAACGCCACCATCGGCCTGCCTGCGGCCGACACGCCGCTGGAGGTAACGCCGTACTCGCCGTCGCTGAAGCTCGACTTCGTCGGCGCGCCCACAGTTGCCGTCGGCGCCGATCAATGGGGTGCCTTCGGCGGCGGTGCCATGTCGTTCTACCTGAGCGACATGCTCGGCGACCACTCCCTCGGAATCGCGGTGCAGAGCAGCATGAGCTTCAACGACGAGTTCGGCTGGACCGACATCGGCGCCGGTGTGATGTACCGCAACCTGAAGCGCCGCTGGAACTGGGGTGTCGTCGCCGACCAGACGCCCTATCGCAGCGGATATGCGGGCTCGACTGTCGCCGTCGTGGACGGAACCCTGGCCGTCGTCGACCAGACCGTGATCTTCCGGCAGGTGGATCGGGGCGTGAGTGGCCTGCTGCAGTACCCGTTCAACGAGGCACAGCGGGTGGAGTTCTCCGCCGGCGTGCGCAACATCGGCTTCTCGCAGCGCGTGCGCACCACGGCGTTCGACTTCGAGACCGGCCAGCAGTTGTTCGACGAGCGCAGCGACGTCGGCCCCGACGGGTCCGTGACGATGGGCACCGCCAGCGCCGCGCTGGTCTACGACACGTCGTCGTTCGGCGCGACGAGCCCGATCCTCGGCCAGCGGTACCGCATCGAAGCGTCGCCGACCTTCGGCGATCTCACCTTCACCTCAGTGCTCGCCGACTATCGCCGCTATTTCATGCCCGTGGACTTCTACACGATTGCGTTCCGCGCGATGCACTACGGGCGATACGGCTCGTCGGCCGAAGACCCGCGGCTCGCCCCGCTGTTTGTCGGCTATCCGTCGCTGGTCCGCGGCTACGACATCGGCACCTTCGAGGCCAGCGACTGCGAGGTCACACCGGATGGCCGCTGCGCCGCGATCGACAGGCTGATTGGCAGCCGCATCGCCGTCGCGAACCTCGAGCTGCGGTTCCCGCTGCTCCGCCCGTTCGGCGCAACGCCGAGCATGTACGGACCCGTGCCTGTCGAACTCGCGCTGTTCGGCGATGCCGGCACCGCGTGGGACGGCGACAACGACTCGCCTCTGTACCGTAGCGACGGCAAGGTCGTCACCAGCGCCGGGGTGGCGTTGCGCGTCAACGCTCTGGGCTTCGCCGTCATCCAGATGAGCTACGCGAAGCCATTCCAGCGCAGCGGGCGCGGGTGGGTCTGGCAGTTCAGCCTGGCCCCCGGCTTCTGAACCTGGCGCGTCCGGCATGCCGGGCGCGCCCCTTCACATGACCGCTGCGCTCTGGACCATCGCCATCGTCGCGCTGATCTTCCTGGTGCGGGAAGCCGCCTCGCTCCTGATCCCTCTGGTGATCGCGGTGCTCGTGAGCTACG
>JBIQIB010000091.1:0-18468 GCA_044508265.1 Acidobacteriota bacterium | reverse complement strand
CATCAGGCCCAACAAGCTTGAGGGAGATCGTGAAGAGTGGCGCAGGGCGGTCCCCTTGCTAGCGATTGGTGCCTTGCTGGCCGTTACGGCTACGGGCTGGGCGGTCTGGTCCCTACCATAGCTATCGAGCGGGCCTGCCGACGAATCCGACCCAACCGGCGTTCTGCCGGCCATCGGAACCCATCGCCTTGCCACGAACGGGCCACTGCCGGCCCGCCGCAAGGGTCATCGCGCCTTCGTGGCTTTGTGGCCAGCCTTGATGGCCGAGTGAGGTCGGACGCGAATCCGGTAAATCCGGCAATCCGCGTTTTCGACGGGTTGTCGGGTCCGCCCGGCGCAGACGAGCGTCGGCCGTAAGTGACTCGTATTGATCGACTTGTGGGGAGCGGAGGCTGGCTCCTCAGGTAGGATTCGAACCTACAACCCTCCGGTTAACAGCCGGATGCTCTGCCATTGAGCTACTGAGGAACTCGGGTGGCGACGCCGGATCGCCCCGGCGCGAACCCAGAGGATAACGCAGGCCGTCGCGCCAAGTCAAAGCCCGGCTTTCGCCTGCCGCCGCGCCCGCGACAGCGCCGACAACGGCGCCCCCGCCAGCGCCCGCGACGCGTCGCGCACGAGCGACTCCATCAGCGCCTGCGGCAGGGGCGCCGCGGCCGACTGCTCGAGGTACAGCCCTGCCAGCCCGTGGGGAATGGCCCACATCGCGACCGCCGCCGGGAACGGATCGGGGTCGCGCCTGCCGCTCGCGCGCCGCGCCGCTGTCGTCGTCTCGACGAGGCGGTTGAAGGCGCTCTCGGACAGCCGCTCGAGGTCGGGCGGCCGTGTCGTGGTGACGAGCGACGGCCTGAACATCACCTGGAAGTAGTGGGGGTAGTCGAGCGCGAAGCGCAGGTACGAGACGCCGAGCGCCCCGAGCCGGGCCACCGGGTCGTCGGGCGCCTCGCGCACCGCCGCATCCTGGTGCGCGTCGAACAGCCGGAACCCCTCCTCGGCGACGGCCGCCATGAGCGCGGCCTTGTCCTCGAAGTGATGGTAGGGGGCCGCCTGCGACACGCCCGCCCGCCGCGCGACCTCGCGTAGCGTCACCGAAGAGGGCCCCTCCTCGGCTGCCATCCGGGCAGCCGCCTCGACCAGCGCCGCGCGCAGCGAGCCGTGGTGGTACCGCCGCCGGGTCGCCGCCGGCGCCGACGACGAGGTCGTCCGTGTCGTCCCTGCCGCCCGCCTGTTTCTCTCTGCCCGCGTTGCCATCTTGACAGCGTCAAGTTTATCAGAGCACAATCTGAACATCGTTAAGTTCTGGGCCGCGCGGCGGGAGAGAGCAGTCCGCGGTCCCACCCTCATGATGGAGGACCTCATGCCGTTGACGACCTCGATGTTCCGGGCTCCCGGCCTGACCTCGTCCCAGCGCCTGCTGATCGTGTTCGGCGCAGTGATGGCCGCGACAGGCCTCTTCCACGTCGGCGTGTGGCTGGCCGCCGGGCAGCCCTCGCTCGTCGGACCGGTGACCTGGCGCAAGCCGATCGTGTTCGGCCTGTCCATCGGCGTGCTCGCATGGTCGCTGGCATGGATCATCGGCCACCTGCAGGACGGCCGCGCACTGCGGACGCAGACGCGCGCGCTCGTCGGGCTGCTGACCGTCGAGCTGCTGCTCATCGACATGCAGCAGTGGCGCGGCGTCCCGTCGCACTTCAACGACGCCACAGCGTTCGACGCCCGCGTGTTCGACCTGATGGGCGGGCTCATCATCACGGCGGCGGTCATCCTGGGCTGGTGGACCTGGCGCCTCTTCGCGGCGCCGCGCACCGATACGCCGCGCGAGCAACTGGCCGCGGCGCGCGCCGGCATGCTCCTGCTGGGCGTCGGCAACATGATGGGCGTGACGCTCGTCACGCTGGGCGCGCTCGTGCGGGCCGCCACGGGCGACGTGCCCCACACGTACGGCTTCGCGGGCAACGTGAAGCTGAGTCATGCCGTGGCGCTGCACGCGCTGCAGGTGCTGCCCATCATTGGCGTGCTCGTGGCGGCCGTGCCCGGTGCGGTCCGGCGGCTCAGGCTGGTACGCTTCGCCAGCGCAGGTTATGCCGGACTGCTGCTCGTCCTCGCAGGACAGGCGATGGCTGGACGTCCTCCAGCCGACCTGACGCCGCCGACGACGGTGCTGCTCGCCGCGTCGCTCGTCGCGCTCGCCACGCCCGCCATCCGTGGCGTGTGGGCGCGCCTCGGCACCGACGCGCCGGTGCGACGGCTGGGAGGTGTCCTGTGAGCTACGCCTTCGACTGGGGCTTCCTGCTGATCGCGCCGTTCTGGGCGCTCATGCTGCTGGCGCCCCGATGGCACGTGACGCGCCGGATCATCGCGTCGCCATGGATCGCCGTCGGCCCGGCCGTCCTCTACCTGGTGCTCGTGCTGCCCGTCATCTCGATGGTCCTGCCCGTCGTCGCGAGGCCGACGCTGGCAGGGGTGGCGGCGCTGCTGGGCACGCCGCTCGGCGCGACGCTGAGCTGGCAGCACTTCCTGGCGTTCGACCTGCTCGTGGCCCGGATGATCTACCTCGATGCCGAGCCGCGAGGCATCCCGGTGTGGCTGCTCGCGCCCATCCTGCTGCTGACGCTCCTGCTGGGGCCGCTCGGCTACCTGTGCTATCTCGGCTACCGCCTGGTGTCGTCGACGAGCGGGCCGGCGCACACGACGGCTCGTGCCGAAGTGCGCGGGACGGGCGTGTGAGAGGACGGCTCGGAGGATAATCGCGGGACGTGTCCAGCTTCCCGATAGCCCCTCCGGTGCCGCCCATGCTCGCGAAGGCGATCGAGGCACTGCCGACCGACGGCGACGTCCACTTCGAGCCGAAGTGGGACGGCTTCCGCGCCATCGTCTTCCGCGGCGGCGGCGAGACGTACATCCAGAGCCGCGACCTCAAGCCGCTCGATCGCTACTTCCCGGAGCTGCACGACGTGTTGGCGGAACGCCTGCCGGAGGGCTGTGTGCTCGACGGCGAGATCGTCATCGCGACGCCGGACGGCCTCGACTTCGACGCGCTGCAACTGCGCCTGCATCCCGCGGCCTCGCGCGTGAAGATGCTCGCCGAGACGAGCCCCTCGTCGTTCGTGGCGTTCGACCTGCTGGCCGCTGACGGCGAGGACCTGCGGCTCACGCCGCTGCGCGAGCGGCGCCACCGGCTGGAACGGCTCGCGAACGGCCTCGGCCCTCCGCTGCACCTGACGCCGATGACGACGGATCGTGCGCTCGCCGCGGACTGGCTCGCACGCTTCGAAGGCGCCGGCCTCGACGGCGTCATCGTCAAGCCACGTGACGGCGTGTACGAGCCGGGCAAGCGCGTCATGTTCAAGGTGAAGCCATCCCGCACGGCCGACTGCGTCGTCGCCGGGTTCCGCTGGCACAAGCAGGGGCGCGGCACGCTCGTCGGGTCGCTGCTCCTCGGCCTGTATGACGACAACGGCGTGCTCCAGCACGTGGGCGTGACCTCGTCGTTCACGATGGCCCGCCGCGCCGAGCTGGCTGCGGAGCTCGAGCCGCTGCGGAAGGGCGCGATGGATGCGCATCCCTGGCGCGACTGGGCGGGGGCCGCGGCGGCCTCGTCGCGCATGCCGGGCGGGCAGAGCCGCTGGAGCGCGGGGAAGGACCTCTCGTGGGAACCCGTGCGCATCGAGCGCGTGTGCGAGGTGAAGTACGACCACATGCAGGGCGACCGCTTCCGCCACGCGGCGATCTTCCAGCGATGGCGGCCCGACCGCGCGCCGGAGTCGTGCCGCTACGACCAGCTGGACGTCACTCCGCCGTACGAGCTCGCGAAGGTCTTCGGGGCCGGGACCCCTTCGTCTCGCTGACGCCCTCCCACTCCGACCGCGGGTCCTCGTCGGGATCGAGGGCCTCCTGCGGCGGCCGCACGTCCTCGGGCACGTGCTGCAGGTTCACGCGGATCCGCGTCCACGTGGACGAGCGGCCACGCACCGCGTCCACCAGGACGTCAGCAGGCTCCAGATGCGCCGCCGCCCGGGGATGCCGCGCCTTCCAGCGCTCGAGGCCGGCCAGCGCGTCCTCCTTCTTCTTCGCGAGGCCAATCTCGCGCAGGGGCTTCTGCGGCACGCGCCGCCGTGACGGCTGCGCGCGCACGGGCTCGCCCGGCTGCTTCCTGTAGTGCGGCGGCCACGGCGCGTCACCCAGGCCCTCGCGCTCGTGGCGGGCCGACAGCTCGAGCAACGCGTCGAGCACGCAGGGCGCCTCGTCGATGCCGGCATGACGGTCGCCCACGTCGGCGAACCGCTGCGGCATCGTCTTCATCGTGAAGTCTTCCGGCGCGCATGCGTCCAGCTCGTCCCAGCTGACGGGCGCCGACACGCGAGCGTCGGGTTTGGGACGCACGGAGTACGCGGCGGCCACGGTGCGGTCCTTGGCGTTCTGGTTGTAGTCGAGGAAGACGCCGTGGCGCTCCTCCTTCCACCACTGGCTCGTGGCCAGCGACGGCGCACGCCGCTCGACCTCCCTCGCAAACGCCAGCGCCGCGCGGCGCACCTCGGGAAAGCTCCAGCGGCGTTCGATCCGCACGTTGACGTGGATGCCTCGCGACCCGGACGTCTTCGGCCAGCCGACGAGCCCGAAGTCTGCCAGCGTCTCCCGCACGACCCGGGCCACGGCCTGAAGCTGTGGCCATTCGATGCCGGGCACGGGGTCGAGGTCGATGCGGAGTTCGTCCGGATGCTCGAGATCGTCGGCACGCACCGGATGGGGATGGAGCTCGAGGCACGCGAGGTTGGCCATCCACGCGAGCGCCGCCGGCTCGCGCGGCACCACCTCCTCCGCGGTGCGGCCGGAGGGAAAGCTCAGCGTCACCGAGTCCACGTACGGCGGACGCTGGGCAGGCGCGCGCTTCTGGTAGAAGAACTCGCCTTCGATGCCGTTCGGGTAGCGGACGAGCACGTTTGGCCGACCCCCGGCCGCGCGCAGCGCGCCGTCGGCCACCGCGAGGTAATAGCGGGCGAGATCCAGCTTCGTCAGCCGCGCCTCGGGGAACAGCACCTTGCCGGGGTTCGAGATCGCCACCTCGTGCCCGTCCACCTCGAGGACTTCAGCCGGATCCTTCGCGCGTGCCGCTGGACGTCTGGCCATGGGTGTCCGTCCACTCTACATTGCGTTTCGCACCTCGCAACGACTAGATTGGCGGCCGTGTCCGAGACGATGCGAGAGGAGGCGTCGCTGACGCGTCCGCCTGGCCTGGAAGAGCGGGTCTTCCAGCGGCTGCTGCTCGCCGCCGACAAGCTCCTGCAGGGGGAGGTCGAGATCCTGCGGCTGGCCGACCTGACGTTCGCGCAGTACAGCGTCCTCAGGATCCTGCGCGACGCGATGCCCGACCGCCTCTCCTGCGGTGCCATCGCCGAGCGCATGATCACGCGCGACTCCGACATGACGCGCCTGCTCAACAGGCTCGTCGCGCGGCAGCTCGTGTGGCGCACGCGCGAGTCGTTCGACCGGCGGCTCGTGACGGCCTCGATCACGGACGCCGGCCTCGCGCTGCTGCGGCGGCTCGACGGCCCCATCGAGCGCGTCCACCGCCAGCAGCTGGCGCATCTCACCGCAGACGAGCTGCAGACGCTCGACACGCTGGCCAGGCGCATCCGCTCCGGCGTCTGAGCGTCTCCCGGCCTCGCGAGGACGACCTGCTGCGCCCCTTCAGGAGCGCAGCGCGGCGCTCAGGGCCGCCGATGCAGGAGCTTCAGCGCGTTGTCGCGGTACACCTTGCGCAGGATCTCGTCGGGCAGCCCGAAGCCGTGGTACGGCCAGTGATACAGCCGCAGGGTCTCGAGGTAGAAGTGCTCGTCGGTCGTCTCGAGGATGCGGAACGTCGAGCGGTACATGTCGATGTTCGTGCCCATGTCCGTGCCGTAGAGCAGCCGGTCCTGGTACTTCTCGTAGAACTTCGCCATCGTCCGCGGGATGGGCGCCGTCTCGCCGAAGCGGGCCGCGATGTCGGCGTAGAGGTTCGGGTAGGCGTCGAGCATCCGGGCGAGCCGCGACAGATCGGCCGTCGTGTTGGCGAAGTGGCACGCGATGAACGTCACGCGCGGGTGCTTCTTGACGGCGCGCTCGAGGGTGTCGATGACCTCGTCGTGGCCGAGCACCGTCGGCCCGGGCGTGACGCGCCACTTGTACGCGTTCATCATGCCGTCGTTGGTCCGGTCCATCGGCTCGTACATCCACTGGTCCTCGGCGACGTGGATGTTCACCGGCAGGCCGAGCTCGGCGATCTTCTCGAAGACCGGGTCCATGCGGGGATCGTCGGCGTGCATGCCGTCGGAGCCGCGCAGCCCGCCGCCCTTGTCGCTGAGCTCGCCGATGCCGCGGGCGCCCGCGGCGTACGTGCGCTCGAGCTCCGCGATGGCGCGCTGGCTCCAGCCCGGCTCGCTGCTGCCGGCGAAGTCGAGGCCGGTCCACACCTCGAAGCGGTCCGGGTGCGCGCCGAAGAGCTCCAGGGCCTGGTCGAACCGCGTGCCCGCGCCGCTGGCCATCACGACGACCTTCTCGACGTTCACCTCGTCGAGCGTCTCAATCCACTTGCCGACGGCCGCGGCATCGCGGACGTACACGTGCGAGTGCATGTCGATGACCGGGAACTTCGCGCGAGGGACGTCGGTCTGCTGGATCTTGTAGATCGATTGCGGACGGTAGTCCTTCAGCAGCAACTGGTCGGGAGGCGTGTCGGCGGCAGGCTGCTGGCCGACGAGCGCGGCGGTGGAAGCGACGAGCGCCAGCAACGACAGCGCGGCGCGACGGGGGAGGGCGTGGCTGAGCATGCCCCCTATCCTACGGTAGGGACGGCTCGGTAGGGACGGCTCTCTGAGCCGTCCTGGACCCATAGCCGTCCACGACCCTCTGAGGTGTGCTGGACGAACGAACAGGACCGCGGGCGCGGAGGAAGGAAGATGGTGTAGGACGGCTCGGAGAGCCGTCCCTACCGAACCCGGACGGCTCGGAGAGCCGTCCCTACCGCTTCGGGACGCCGAGCTCGTCGAGGCGCTGCACCATCACCTGCCCCGCCGTCGTCGTCGTCGGGTTCTTGTCGATGGCGGTGATCCTGCCGTCCGGGCCGATGTAGAACGTCCAGCGCGCCGCGAACTGCTGATCCGCGGGCCTGTCGGTGCGGAGCACGCCGTACGCCCGGGCCACGTCCTTCGACGGGTCGGACAGGATCGCGTAGTCGGCGCCCTGCTCCTTCGCGAAGCGCGTGTTCGTCTCCACGTCGTCCACGCTCGCCATGAAGTAGGCGACGTCGTAGCCGCTCAGGATCCGGCTCGCCTCCGCAATCGACTTGCACTCGGCGGTGCAGCCGCCGGTGAAGGCCTTCGGGAACCATGCCAGGACGACCGTGGTGCCGCGGTAATCCGACAGCGTGTGGGTCTTGCCATCGGATCCCTTCAGCGAGAAGGCGGGTGCCTGGTCGCCCACCTTCAGGTCTGCCGAGTACTGCGCCGGCGCCGCCGACGCCTGGGCCTGCGCTGCCGCCGGCGTGACGCCGAGGCACGCGATCACACAGAACGACAGGAGAGTACGCATGGACGCGATGGTAGCACGCACCTACGGTGTCAAGGGGCGGATTCGGATGCGCCGGTACTCCATCTGCCCGCGGTCGCCCTCGAGGCCAATCGGGCCGCTCGCCGGCACCTCGAATGCCTCTTCGAGCAGCTCGCCGTTGCACGTGACCCGGGCCGTCTGCCCGCGCACCACGACGACGAGCTCGTTCCAGTCCTGGGGCCGGTAGCCGGAGAGCGACCTGTACGGCCCCGCGAGCCGGTAGTCGCGCACCTGCAGCTGCGGACCACGAAGGTAGAGGCCGCTGTCGGCGTTCGGCGTGGCGCGGAACTCGAGCCGCAGCTCGAAGTCGTCGCCGAACTCGCGCGTCGTCCAGAGCTGCTGGATCTTGCGACCCTCCGGCGCGGGTGTCACCACGAGCCGTCCGGCGATCGCCCGGAAGCGGTCGTCGGGGCTTTGCGCCAGACCGTCGAAGTTCACGGGCTCGTCGACGAACGGCCAGAGCGCCGCGTTCGGGCTCGACGCCTGCCAGCGCCGCGCGCTCTCGCGGTCGGCATCCGACGTGCGGCGGTAGCCCCACCCTGTGAGGTCGCGCCCGTTGAAGAGGGACGTGAACCCGGGCTCGGGGACGAACGCGTCGGGTTCCGCCTCGAGGAACCCGAGCGTGGCGAGCACCGGCCGCAGCGCCGCGGCCCAGCGGGCGTAGCCGGCGTCGTTCAGGTGCAGCAGGTCCGGGAACTCGTCCTTCGGCGCGTTGCCGTCGCGCGTCGCATACAGCCGGTACGTGTCGAGCGGAACGATCTGCGCGTGGCCTTTGGCAAGGGCCTGCAACCGCGCGTTCACCTCGCGGATCGACTCGGCCGGACGCCGCATGGACACGTCACTCGGGAGCAGGTCGCAGAGGACCACCGGCATCTGCGGGTCGTGTGCCCTGAGCGCGTCGAGGATGAGGCGGACGTTGCCCTCGATGACGTCGGGCGTGGCGCCCTCTTCGATGTCGTTGGTGCCGATCAGCAGGACGACGGCCTTCGGCTGCAGGCTGAGGACGTCCTCGCGCAGCCGGATGAGCACGCCGCGCGTCGTGTCGCCGCTGATGCCGCGGTTGGCCACCTGCATGCCGGGGAACGCGGCGGCCAGCCGTTCGTTCCAGCCCTGCGTGATCGAGTCGCCCAGGAAGACGACGGCGCCGCGGTCCTGCTCGCGACGTGCGGCCCACTGCGTGCGGCGTTCGAGCCACAGCGACTGGAACCAGTCGTAGCGGCGGATGGGGCCGGCGCCCGGCAGGCCGTCATCGGTGGCTGGTATCGCGAGCGGATGACGCTGCGCACTCCCGGCAGCCACCTTCTGCGGCAGTAGCGCCTTCGGGAACTTCGCGACGACGGTGTAGTTCGGATCGACGACGTTGGCGACGCGTGCCGTGCCGGCCTGCGACAGCACCTGGTAGGCGTCCATGCGGTCGAAGCCGTAGTCGGCGACGAGCCAGTCGATGAGCTCCACGTGCGCGATGCGGAAGGCGTCCACGAGCGGACGCGCGCTGCCGGCGACCATCAGGTGCGTGTCGTCCTCGATGCGCGGCCACGCCAGACGCTGGCCCTTGATGACGTCGAACTGGAACGTGACGTCCGCCGTCGTCTCGAGACCTGACCCCACGATCTCGCCGTCGCCCTGGGCTGCGTGCACGTCGCCGAAGTAGAAGAGCGCGCCCTCGTGGAAGACGGGCAGGTACACCGTGACCCCCTCGCGGATGTCCGGGGCGTCCATGTTGCCGCCGAAGTTGCCCGGCCAGAGGCCGCCCCACGACTCCTCGCCGGCGGGCGCGACGGCCACACGCCCCAGCATGGGCTGCAGCGGAATCTCGATGCGCCGGCTTGCCGAGTCGGGCAGGTCGAGCACCCCGACGTTGCGCGCGCGATCCAGCCGCCACTCGTACCGGCGCGGCGGCAGCGGGTCGTTGAGCATGCGCGTGCGCGAGTCGGCCGCGACGGCGCTGATGCCGCCGGGATTGACGGCCGACACCGCGGTGTCGCGGTTCAGCCGCAGCTTCAGGAGCTTCACGACGAGCGTGTCGCCCGGGCCGACGCCTTCGACGTGAAACGGGCCGACCTCGCCGGGCCAGCGGCCGCCGGGGCGCGCGTAGTAGTCGTCGGGACGCGAGAAGGTCTCGGTCTCCACGATGTCACCGGGTGCGACCCGGAGCACGGGCGGCCGTGCCGCGAACGTGGGGACGCCCTCGGTCGGCGTGTAGCGGTGCGTCTTCGTCTGCGCCGGCGCGGCGGCAGGTGCGAGGACGAGCAGCAGGAGAAGGGACGACAGCAGGCGCGACATGGGCGAGAGTATCGCCCGAATCGCGTCAGAGCTTCAGCACGCGCTTCGCGTTGTCGTGCAGCAGCTTGCGCTCGACGGCCTTGCTCGCCGCCAGGCGGCGGATGGTCGCGAGCGTCTGCGCGCCCTGGCACTTCTCGCCCTCACCGACGGGGTCGTTGCAGTCGCTGCCGTAGAGCAGCTTGTCCTGATGGCGCGTCAGGAAGTCGCGCGTGAAGTCCTCGTCGCGCGACAGCGCGTTGAGGCCCGATCCGGCGGAGAGGTCGCCGTACATGTTCGGGTAGTCGGCCAGGTACCGGTCGGTCCAGCCGCCGGGCGTGACGGGGCCCTTCGGATAGAGCACCGTCTGATCGGCGTGGCCCTTGTCGATGTTGGCCCACCACGTCTGCGCATGTCCGATGAAGTCCACGCGCGGGTACTTCTCGAGCATGCGGTGGAAGCGGTCGAGGCCGTAGTTGTACATCCCGTGCTGCCAGTGCAGCAGCACCGGCACGCCGTTGGCCTGCGCGCACTCGTAGATGCGCTGCATTGCTGGCGAGTCGCATTCGACGCCGAACTTCTGCTCGCCGATCACCACGCCGCCGCGCTTCAGGTAGCGCTCGATCTCGGCGATCGCATCAGCTACGTCAGGCACCTCGTTGGCGCCGAAGCGGTAGCCGGGATGCTCGCGCGCGAAGCGCTCGCAGCGTTCGTTGCCATCGGCTTCGGCCTGCAGGCCGTTGGCGACGCCATCGTGTGTCGAATCGCGCTTCTCGGGGCGGCCCGCCGGCAACAGCACCGTCGTCGTCACGCCCATCCTTCGCTGGTGCGCGAGGAACGCGGCGTCGGTCCGGCCGCTGTAGTTCAGGTGCTGGTGGATGTCGATGACAGGCTCGGGCGCCTGCATGGCGGCGCCCGCGTGATGGCCATGCGCCGCGATGCCCGCCAGCGCGCCGCCCGTCGTTGCCAGGAACTGTCGTCGATCCATGGCGCGTATTCTGGCGCACACGGGGAGCAGGTGAAAACACCGAGGAGGAGAGGACGGCGGGGGAGAGGACGGCACAGGGGAAGGACGGCACAGGGGAAGGACGGCTCAGAGAGCCGTCCCTACCGGAGCCGTCCCTACCGAGCGGCGGCCTCGCTGACGAGTTCGTCGGCCACGGCGTGGCCGCGGCGGCGGAGGAACCTGACGCGCAGGTTCTCGAGATACAGATAGACGACGGGCGTCGTGTAGAGCGTCAGCACCTGGCTCATGACCAGGCCGCCGACGATGGCGATGCCCAGCGGCTGGCGGAGCTCCGCGCCTTCACCCGTGCCGATCATCAGCGGCAGCGCGCCGAGCAGCGCCGCCATCGTCGTCATGAGGATGGGCCGCAGGCGGAGGAGGCAGGCCTCGCGGATGGCCTCGCGCGGGCTGACGCCGTGTTCGCGCTCAATCTGCAGCGCCACGTCGATCATGAGGATCGCGTTCTTCATGACGACGCCGATCAGCAGGAACAGGCCGAGCAGCGCGACGAGGCTGAACTCCGTGCCGAGCAGCCACAGCGCCAGCAGCGCGCCCACGCCGGCCGACGGCAGCGTCGAGAGGATGGTCAGCGGGTGCACGTAGCTCTCGTAGAGCACGCCCAGCACGATGTAGACGACCAGCAGCGTGCCCAGGATCGCGATCGGCTGGTTCCCCTGCATCCGCTGGAAGAGGCTCGCGTTGCCCTCGAGCCGCCCCTGAATGGACGTCGGCAGCGTCAGCAGCGACACGGCGCGATTGATGGCGGTTTCGGCCTGGCTCAGGCTGACGCCGGGCGCCAGCTCGAACGACACGTTCGTGGACGCGAACTGGTCGTTGCGGCTGATGCGGTCGTTGGCGGACGTGCGCGTGTAGCGGCTGAAGGCCGACAGCGGCACGCGCTGGCCGTCGGCCATCACGTACACCTGGTCGAGCGCTTCCGGCCCCTGCGCGAACTGCGGCGCCACCTCCATCACCACGCGGTACTGGTTCATCGCGTTGTAGATGGTGGACACCTGCCGCTGCCCGAAGGCGTTGTTGAGCGCCTGCGTGACGGTGGCCATCTCGATGCCGAGCTGACGCGCGGCCTCGCGATCGACCTCGAGCGTGATCTGCTGGCTCGAGACGAGCTCGTCCTCGATGCCCGTCAGCTCCGGCAGTTCGGACAGCACGTTGCGCACGCGCTGCCCCCACACCCGCAGCTCGCCGATGTCGTCGGCGCGCAGCGTGTAGCGGTAGGAGCCGCCGCCGAAACCGCCGCCGAAGCGGATGTCCTGATCGACGTTGAGCCAGAGCCGGGCGCCAGGGACCTTCGGCAGTGACAGCCGGATGCGCTCGGCCACGAGCTGCGCCGACACGCCGCGCTCGTCGAGCGGCTTCAGCCGGACGAACATCTGCGCGTTGTTGATGCCGCGGCCCCCGCCCACGAAGCCTGCCACGCTGTCTACCGCGGGGTCCTGCAGCACGGCCCTCCTGAAGGCCTCGATCTTCGGCTGCATGATCTGGAACGACATGCCGTCGTCGCCGCGGATGAAGCCGCCGAGCTGTCCGGTGTCCTGCTGCGGCAGGAAGCTCTTGGGCGCGTTCACGTACAGGTGGACGTTGAGGGCGATGACCCCGATGAGCAGCGCCATGACGAGCGGCGCGTGGCCCAGCGCCCAGCCGAGCGACCGTTCATAGCCCCTGCGCAGCCACCCGAACGAGGTGTCGCTCAGGGCCTGGAGCCGTCCCTTCCGGGCGTCGTGCCGCGCGACGAGCCACCGGGCGCACAGCATCGGCGTCAGCGTCAGCGAGACCACCAGCGAGATCAGGATGGCCGCGACCAGCGTGATCGAGAACTCGCGGAAGAGCCGCTCGACGATGCCGCCCATGAAGAGGATCGACACGAACACCGCGACGATCGACAGGTTCATCGACAGCAGCGTGAAGCCGACCTCCTTCGCGCCGCGGATGGCGGCCTCGACGGGCGCCATCCCTGACTCGACGTGGCGCGAGATGTTCTCGAGCACCACGATGGCGTCGTCGACGACCAGGCCCGTCGCGACGATGAGCGCCATGAGCGAGAGGTTGTTCAGCGAGAAGCCCCACATGTACATCACCGCGAAGCTGCCGACGAGCGCCACCGGCACGGCCGTCACGGGGATGAGCGCCGCACGCACGTTCGCGAGGAACAGCAGGACGACGAGGATGACGAGGCCCACGGCGATGAGCAGCGTGTGCTGCGCCTCGCGCAGCGTGGCCCGGATGGTGGGGGAGCGGTCGCTGGCGATGTCGAGCGACACGCCTGCCGGCAGGAACGCGCGCAGCGCGGGCAGCTGCTCGCGCACGCCGTCCACCGTGGCGATGATGTTGGCCTGCGCCTGGCGGCTCACGACGAGCAGCACCGCCGACTTGTCGTTGTAGTAGCCCGCGTTGTAGCGGTCTTCGACGCCGTCGTAGACCCGTGCGACGTCCGAGAGCCGCACGGGCGCCCCGTTGCGGTAGGCGATGACCAGCGGCTGGTATTCGGCCGCCGTCGCCAGCTGGTCGCTGGCGTGAATCTGCCAGTGCCGCTGGTCGTCTTCGATGATGCCCTTCGGGCGCAGGAGGTTGGCGCTGCTGATGGCCTGCCGGACTTCGTCCAGCGAGATGCCGTACTGCGTGAGGGCCTGCGGCTGCAGCTCGACGCGCACGGCAGGCAGCGACCCGCCGCCCACGGTGACGTCGCCGACGCCCGTCACCTGCGCCACCTTCTGCGCCAGCACCGTCGAGGCGAGGTCGTAGAGCTCGCTCGTCGTGGCGACGTCGGAGGTCAGCGCCAGCAGCATGATGGGCGCCTGCGACGGGTTGATCTTCCTGTACGACGGCATCCCCGGCAGCGAGCTCGGGAGCAGCGAGCGCGACGCGTTGATGGCCGCCTGCACCTCGCGCGCGGCGGTGTCGATGTTCTTGTCGAGATCGAACTGGATCTGGATGCGCGTCGAGCCCTGCGAGCTCTGCGAGCTCAGCTCGTTGACGCCGGCAATCGTGCCGAGCGCGCGCTCGAGCGGTGTGGCGACGCTCGAGGCCATCGTCTCGGGGCTCGCGCCCGGCAGCGACGCCGACACCGAGATGGACGGGAAGTCCACCTGCGGCAGCGGCGAGACGGGGAGCAGCAGGTAGCTCACCGCGCCGAGCAGCACGATCGACACGCTCAGCAGCGTCGTCGCCACCGGCCGCGAGATGAACGGCGTCGAGAGGCTCATGCCGTCGCGTCCTCCACCGTGAGCGCCCGCCTGTCGCTCCGCCAGGCGTGGCCCAGCGCGTCGAAGAACAGGTAGATGGCCGGCGTCGTGAACAGCGTCAGCACCTGGCTCAGGAGCAGCCCGCCGACCATGACGAGGCCCAGCGGCTGCCGCATCTCCGCGCCGGAGCCGGAAGCCAGCATCAGCGGCAGCGCGCCGAAGAGCGCGGCCAGCGTCGTCATCAGGATGGGCCTGAAGCGCAGCAGCGCCGCCTTGTAAATCGCGTCGCGCGGGCTCAGGCCTTCCGTCCGCTCGGCGTCGAGCGCGAAGTCGATCATCATGATCGCGTTCTTCTTCACGATCCCGATGAGCAGGATGATGCCGATGATGGCGATCAGGCTGAGGTCGGTGTCGGTGAGCAGCAGCGCCAGCAGCGCGCCGACGCCGGCCGACGGCAGCGTCGAGAGGATCGTGATCGGGTGGATGTAGCTCTCGTACAGGACGCCGAGCACGATGTACATCGTGAGGATCGCCGCCAGGACGAGCAGCAGCGTGCTGTCGAGTGACGACCGGAACGCCGCGGCGGCGCCCTGGAACGTCGTCTGGATGCTCGCCGGCATGCCGATGTCACGCTCGGCCTGTTCGATGGCCTCGACGGCGGCGCCGAGCGAGGCGCCCTCGGCGAGGTTGAACGACATCGTCACCGCCGGGAACTGGCCGGCGTGGTTGATCACCAGCCGCGCGTTGCGCGTCTGAATCGAGGCGATGTTCGACAGCGGGATCTGCCGGCCGTCAGCCGTGGCCACGAACACCTGGCCGAGCGCCTCCGGGCCGATCTGGAACCGCGGGGCCACTTCGAGCACCACGCGGTACTGGTTGGCCTGCGTGTAGATCGTCGAGATCAGGCGCTGGCCGAACGCGTCGTAGAGTGCGTCGTCGATGGCGGCGACGCGGATCCCGAGACGGCTGGCCGCATCGCGGTCGATGTCGACGTAGGCCTGCAGTCCGCGGTCCTGGAGGTCGCTCGCGACGTCGGCCAGTTCCGGCGCCTGCTGGAGCCGCGCGAGGAGCCGCGGCACCCACTCGCCGAGCCTGTCGGCGTCCGGGTCTTCAAGGGTGAACTGGAACTGGGTCCGGCTCACGCGGTCCTCGATCGTCAGGTCCTGCACCGGCTGCATGTAGAGCGTGATGCCCGGCACGCCCGCCACGCGATCGCGCAGCGACGCGATGATGTCGGTCGCGGTGCGGCCGCGCTGCGCCCGCGGCTCGAGCGTGACGAGCATCCGCCCGCTGTTGAGCGTCGCGTTGGCGCCGTCCACGCCGATGAACGACGACAGGCCCGTCACCTCGGGCTCCTCGAGGATGGCGCGCGCGGCCGCCCGCTGCCTGTCGGCCATCGCGGCAAACGACACCGACTGCGGCGCCTCGGTGATTACCTGGATGGCGCCCGTGTCCTGCACGGGGAAGAAGCCCTTGGGCACGATGACGTACAGCCACACCGTCAGGGCCAGCGTCGCTACCGCCACGAGCAGCGTGAGCGTCTGATGGCGGAGCGTCCACGTCAGCATGCGCCCGTACAACTCGATCATGCCGTCGAAGAACCGTCCGGTCGCGTGGTACAGGCGGCCGTGTTCCTCGGCGTGCTCGGCCTTGAGCAGCCGCGCGCACATCATCGGCGTGAGCGTGAGCGACACGACCAGCGAGATCAGGATCGACACCGCCAGCGTGATGGCGAACTCGCGGAACAGGCGGCCCACGACGTCGGCCATGAACAGCAGCGGGATCAGGACGGCAATCAGCGAGAAGGTGAGCGAGATCAGCGTGAAGCCGATCTGCCGCGCGCCCTCGAGCGCCGCCTTCATCGGCGACGCGCCCTCCTCGAGGTAGCGCGCGATGTTCTCGACCATCACGATCGCGTCGTCCACGACGAAGCCCGTGGCGATGGTCAGCGCCATCAGCGTGAGGTTGTTGATCGAGAAGCCGGCGAGGTACATCACGCCGAACGTGCCGATGAGCGACAGCGGCACGACGACGCTCGGGATGATCGTCGCCGGGACGTTGCGCAGGAACACGAAGGTCACCATCACGACGAGCGCGACGGCGAACATCAGCTCGTGCTGCACGTCACGGACCGAGGCGCGGATGGTGTCGGTGCGGTCGCTGATGACCGCGACGTCCAGCGTCGAGGGCAGGCTGGCAGTGAGTTGCGGGAGCAGCGCGGTGACGCGATCCACGACGTCGATGACGTTGGCGCCGGGCTGGCGCTGCACGTTGACGAGCACGGCCGGCAGGTCGTTGGCCCACGCCGACAGCCGTATGTTCTCGGCGCCGTCCACCACGTCGGCGACGTCGGACAGCCTGAGAGGCGCGCCGCCGCTGTAGGCCACGATCAGGTCGCGATAGGCGTCGGCCGATCGCAGCTGGTCGTTGGCGTCGAGCATGAACGAGCGCTCGGGGCCGTCGAAGTTGCCCTTGGGCTGGTTGACGTTCGCGGCGGCGATGACGGCGCGCAGGCTCTGCAGGTTGAGGTCGTGGGCGGCAAGGGCCTGCGGGTTGGCCTGGATCCTCACCGCGGGGCGCTGGCCGCCCGCGATGCTCACGAGGCCGACGCCCGGCAGCTGCGACAGCTTCTGGGCGACGCGCGTGTCGACCAGATCGTGCACGTCCGGCAGCGGCACCGTGTCCGACGTCACCGCGAGCGTCAGGACCGGCGTGTCGGCCGGGTTGACCTTGTTGTAGACCGGCGGCTGGGGGAGGTCGTTCGGCAGCAGGCTGTTGGCCGAGTTGATGGCGGCCTGCACCTCCTGCTCGGCCACCTCGATGGGCTTGTCGAGCGAGAAGCGGAGCGTGATGACCGACGCGCCGCCGGAGCTGGTCGACGACATCTGGTCGAGGCCCGGCATCTGCCCGAACTGTCGCTCGAGCGGCGCCGTCACGGCGCTGGTCATCACGTCCGGGCTGGCGCCCGGGTAGAACGTGAGGACGCGGATGGTGGGGTAGTCGACCTGCGGCAGCGCCGACACCGGCAGCAGCCGGTACGCCAGCACGCCGGAGAGCAGCAGCGCGGCCATCAGCAGCGCCGTCGCGACAGGACGGAGGATGAAGGGGCGCGACAGGTTCATGGCTGGGTGCCGGTGCTCGTCGCCGCCTCGGAAGCCGCCGGCGAGCTCACGACCTCCACGGCGACGCCTTCGCGGAGCGCGTCCACGCCTTCCAGTACGACGCGCTCACCCGGCGTCAGGCCTTCGGTGATCGCGATCCTGTCGCCCTCGGCCGGCCCCAGCGTCACCTGCCGCACGGTCGCCGTGTCGTCGTCCTTGATGACGTAGACGAACGTGCCGAACGAGGCGCGCTGGATGGTGGCTGCCGGCACCACCGTGGCACCGCTGACGGTGGACACCTTCAGGCGGATGTTGACGAACTGGTTCGGAAAGAGCTGCTCGTCGCGATTCTCGAAGACGGCACGCAGCCTGATCGTGCCCGTCGTCGTGTCGATCTGGTTGTCGACGGTCTGGAGCGTGCCGGTGGCCAATCGCGTCGTCTCCGCGCGATCCCAGGCCTCGACGGCCGGGTTGCCGCCGCGGCGCATCGCGTCGAGCACGGCGGGCAGGTCGGTCTCGGGCACGGTGAACAGCACCGACACCGGCTGCATCTGCGTGATGACGACCAGCCCGTTGGCGTCGCCGCTGCGAATGAGGTTGCCCGCGTCCACCTGGCGGAGCCCCAGCCGGCCAGAGATGGGCGCCACGATCTTCGTGTAGGAGAGCTGCAGCCGCGCGTTGTTCACCTGCGCGTCGTTCGACTGAATCGTCCCCTCGACCTGCTTGACGAGCGCTTCCTGGCTCGTCAGCTGCTGCCTGGGGATCAGCTGCTGCTCGTAGAGGGCCTCGAACGACGCGAGGTCAGTCCGTGCGTTGTTCAGCCGTGCCTCGTTCTCCGCCCGGATACCCTCTGCCTGCGCCAGCGCCACCTCATACGGCCGCGGGTCGATCTCGGCGAGGAGCTGGCCTTCGCTGACGCGCTGGCCCTCCGTGAAGTACACGCGGGTGAGCTCGCCGTCGAGGCGGCTCCTGACGGTGACGGTGTTGATTGGCGTCACCGTGCCCAGCGCCCTGAGGGTGACGGTGATGTCGCTCTGCTGCGCGGTGACGACCCGCACCGGCGGCGTCTCGCCGCGCATGCCGAAACGGCCCCCGCGCTGAGGCGTGGCCGGCGCGTCGCCGAGCCCGAAATACCAGACGGCCGCGGCACCCGCGAGCAGGAGGACGGCACCCACCACCCACTGACCGGTACGCCTGCGCGCCGGTGTCTCGTTCGAAGCGCTCATGTTCTCGATGTGCTTGTGCGGTACGTTCACGTTCGATGTACGACGGCCGACCGATGTCCGCTGCGGGCCCGCTCAGCTTGAGGAGGGCG
>JBIQIB010000238.1:0-2453 GCA_044508265.1 Acidobacteriota bacterium | reverse complement strand
ACATGGACATCCACTTCATTTCCTCCCTGAACCCCGATGACGAGGATCGCCTCGCGCCGGTCATTCTGGCTGCGCTGCGTCCCATGCTCGAGATGCTGCCGATCGCGTACACCGTCAGGATCCGCACGTCCAGCAACAACGTCTACCAGCACACGAAGGCGGAACTGCAGGCGTCGCCCGACGCGGTCGCGCCTGAGCCAGACGCCGCCTTTCGGATATCGTAGACAGCGTGCGCGGCCGTCGCCGTGCGCGTCCGCGACGAGATGAGATCGAGATCCTGGCTGGCGGCTGCCGTCGCCGTCATCGTTGGCTGGAGCACGGCCGCCGGGGCCGCGCCCCGCGCCGACGTGCTCGTGCTCGTGAACGCGCGCTACGAGGGCAGCGCCGCCGTGGCCGAACGCTACCGCCAGCGCCATGGCATCCCCGAGGCGCACGTGCTGACGCTGGAGGTCGAGCAGGCCGACCAGATTCCGCGTGACGCCTTCGTGCGCCAGATCGAGCAGCCGGTCTCGCGGTGGTTTCACCGCAACACCGCGCACGACAGGATCACCTACATCGTCATCGGTCCGGGATTCCCGCTGCGCGTCGTCGGGACCGTCGGTCGCACGGGCACGGTGGCGAGCGTCGACTCGGAACTGGCGGTGCTGTACCGCACGATGACGGGAGGCGTTTCCGGACCGGTCGGGCCCGCGGCGAATCCCTACTTCACCCAGACTCCCGGCGACGCCGGCTGGCCCGCGTTCGACAGGGCGCGGCTCGACACGTATCTGGTGGGCCGCCTCGACGGCTTCACGATCGACGATGCGCTGGCGCTGGTCGGGCGATGCGAGGCCGCCGAAGCCGGACGCGGCACGACCGAGGCCGGGCGGTTCGTCCTCGACGACCGCGCGCCGCTGGACGTGCGGGAGCACCGCTGGTTCGCGACAGCCGCCGACAGGCTGCGCGAGGCGCTCGGCGCCGACCGCGTCGTCTTCGATCGCACGCTCTCGACGGTGCAGCACGAGACCGACGTCATGGGCTACTACTCGTGGGGCGCCGCCGATCCCGGCAACAGGGTGCGGCCCGTCCCCTTGACGTTCCGTCCGGGGGCGCTCGTCGGGAGCCTGTCGAGCACCGACGCGCGGACGCTCACCGAACCGCCGGCCGACTGGCGGCCTGGCAGCTGGCAGACGCGCCAGACGTACTACCGGGGCAGTCCGGAGTGGCTGGCCGGCGACTTCATCCGGGCAGGTGCCAGCGGGGTCGTGGCCAACGTCGCCGATCCGTACGGTGATGGCGCCGTACGCCCCGACGTGATGTTCCCGGCGTACGTGTCGGGCCGCACGCTGGGCGAGGCCGTCTGGCTGGCCGCGCCGTCGCTCAGCTGGCAGACGGTGCTGTTCGGCGACCCGCTGTGCCAGCCGTTCGGCACGCCGTCGGCGCCGGAGGCCACCTTCACCGCGCACCAGCCGTCGAACCTGACGCAGCCGTTCTTCGATCGGCTCGTGGAGCAGGCGGCCGTCAGGGAACTCGGCACCCAGCGCGACGTGGTGGCCTCGATGGTGTCGGCCCGGGCGCTGCTCGAACAGGAGCGCCGCGAGGCCGCCATCGGCGTGCTCGACACGCTTGCGGCCTCCCATCCGTCGTACGTCCCGGGGCTGGTGCTGCGCGCGCAGACCCTCGAGGCCGCCGACCAGACGCCGCGCGCCATCGACGCGTACCGGGAGGTGCTGACGCAGGCGCCCGACAACCTCGTGGCGCTGAACAACCTGGCCTACCTGCTCGTCGAGGCCCCGGAGGGCGGTGCCGAGGCGCTGACGCTTGCGCGACAGGCCTACGAGGTGTCGCGAGGCGCTCCGGTGGTCGCCGACACGTACGGCTGGGTCCTCCTCCGCACCGGCGACGTGGCGCAGGCGACCCGCGTGCTTCGCGATGCCGTCGCACGGCAGCCGCGGATGGCCGACCTCCGCATTCACCTGGCGCGGGCCCTGCTGGCGTCGGGCGATCTGGCGGGAGCCCGCACGCAGTGGGAGCAGGCGGTGTCGCTGAGCGCCGACGCGCGCGACCACCGGCACGCCGGGCCGCTGGTCGACACGTTCGCCGTGAAGCCGTCGGATCCATGATCCGGCGCCGGGCCTGGCGTTGGGCCGCCGCCGTGGTCGGCGCGATGCTCGTCGCGGGGTGTCCGGCCGGACAGTGGCTCGTGCTCGAACGGACCGTGGACGATCCCGACGCGATCCTCGCGCTGGCCAGTCACGAGCACGAACGGCTGCCGGCGGCGTGGCAGCTCGCCGTGGAGTATCCCGGTGCGGTCGTCGTCCTCTCGCAGCCGGCGCAGCCGACACCGTGGAACTGTCAGGACTGCGCACGTCGCGTCGAACGGCTCGTCGGGTGGGGCCTGCCGCCCTCGAGGGTGCAGGTGATGGACACGCCTGTGAGGAACTCGCACGACGAGCTCGCCGCCGCCCGCGCAC
>JBIQIB010000090.1:11605-18671 GCA_044508265.1 Acidobacteriota bacterium | reverse complement strand
GAAGGTACCGAAAGCTGCGTGACGAGCTGCGGCAGTGGGAGAAGCTGCTCTTCGCGCAGCGGTACGAAGCGCTCCAGCAGGCGATTGCCAGCGCCGCGACCCGGCTGGCCGAGACCAGGGAGCGCGAGCAGGGCATCGCCACGCGCGTGGCGGAGCTCGAGGCGAGCCTCGAGGGGCTGCGCCTCACGCTGGCCGAAGCCGACGCACGCGCCAACGCCGCGCGGCAGGCCGCGCACGCACGCGAGCTCGACAGCGGACGCCGCCAGCAGCAGCTCGAGTCGGACACGCAGCAGCTCGCCGCGCTCGCCGAGGCGCTGGTGATGATGCAGGACGACCTTGCTCGCCTCGAGCAGCGGATTCAGCCCGCGGAACAGGAACTGGCGGAACGGCGCGAGCAGGCCTCGCGCGCCGACGCCGAGCGTGACGCCGCCGCCGCGCGGGTGGCCGAAGAGGACGCCGCCGTCCAGGCCGCGCTCGAGGAGGTCGGCTCCTACGAGGCCGCCGTCGAACAGGCACGCGCCGAGGTCTACGCCGGCCTGACGCAGGCGAGCACGCTCCGCGGCGCGATCGAGCGGGCCACCGAGGCACGCGAGCGCATCGCGCAGGACCTGTCTCGCCTCGCCGTCGAGATGGACGACCTCGACGTCGAGCGTGAGCGTGTGCTTACGGAAAAGGAGGACGTCGCCGTACAGCTCGAGGCGGCGCACGCGGCGCTCGGCACGCTCCGCGACGAACGCGTCGCTCTCGACGCGGCGCTCGGCAGCGCCAGGATCGAACGCGAGTGGCGCGAGCGCGACATCCGGACGCGCGAGAACGCCCTCTCGGGCCTCGAGGCACGCCTGCGATCGCTCGAAGAACTCGTCGCGGCGCGCGCCGAGTACGGCGAAGGCGCCCGCCTCGTGCTCTCACCTGAGGGACAGGTAGCGCACCTCGGCTCGGTTGCCGACGCGCTCGAAGTGGAGCGTGGCGCTGAAGCCGCCGCCTCGGCCGTCTTTGGCGAATTGCTGCAGTACGTCGTCGTGCCCCACGGCGCCGACGCCGAGGCGGGGCTCGCGCTCGTGCGCGAGCGGAACGCGGGCCGCGTGGGTTTCATCGTCACCGAGACGCCATCGGATGCTCCCGCTGCGCAGCACGACGTCGAGGTGCCGGGCGTGCGGCCCCTCTCGAGCGTCGTCCGTGTGACAGGTCCCGCGTCCGCGCAGATCTGGACCGCCCTCGGACCGGCGTGGTACGCCGACGATGCGGAGGCCGCACGTGTGGCCGCGCGCGTGCTGCCCGGTGCCGTGGTCACGCCTGCCGGCGACGTCTATCGTGGTGCCGCCGTCGTCGTCGGCGGGGGCCGCTCGGATTCGCGCGAGATCCTCCAGACGAAGAACGAGATCAGGGACCTGCGCTCGCGCATCGAGAGCGAGCGCGAGGCGCTCGCCGGCCTCGAACAGGAGCTTGCCGAACAGGACGCGATCGTCGCCAGGACGCAGACCGCCATCGAGGCGTCGGCCGCGCAGCAGGTGGCGCAGGAGAAGGCCATCCTCGGCCTCGAGCTGGGCGAGACTCGTGCCCGCGACGAGGTGGAGCGGCTGGCGAGGCGGCTGGAGCTGCTGCAGCGCGAGCGGCAGCGCGCCACCGAGGAACTCGAGGCGCTCGACGTACGAGAAGCGGAAGCGCGCCAGTCGATCGAGACCCTCGAGGTGGAGCAGCAGAGCCTCGGCGAGGCGCTGAGCGAAGCCCAGCGCGTGCTGCTCGACGCGCGCGAACGTCATGCGTCGATTGGACGCCGTGCAGCCGAGGCGCGGGCGGCGCACGCGGCCCTCGTCGAGCGCGCGTCGGCGCTGACGCAGGACGTGCGCCGCCTCGAGGACGCGAGCCACGAGCTCGGTCAGCGCATCGCGGCCCGCCGCGGCGAGTACGACGCGTCGGTCGCACGGCGGGCGGCGCTCGAGCAGTCCGTCGCATTGCTGCGTCAGGCACTCGATACCGACCTGGTGGAGCTCGACGCCCTCAAGCAGGACGTCGTGGCGGCAGACGAGGCAGTGAGCGAACTGCAGGCCGGCCTGCTCGAGCGCGAGACGGGCGGCCGTGACGAGCGCCGCCTGCTCGACGAAGTACGTGCGTCGGCTACCGCCCTGGAAGTGGCGCATGCAACGGCGCAGTCGGACCTGTCTCACCTCGTCGAGGCGTGCCACGAGGCGCTCGACATGGAGATCGAGGCCGTCGCTGCCGAGGTCGCAGAACTGCAGGCGTCGGGAGCAGCCTTCCCGAGCGCCGCGTCCATCGCGGCTGCGGAGGCACCCGAGTCCGACGAGGAGGCCGCCGAGCCGGGCGCGCCGGCGTCCGAGAGCGAGGCGCTGGCCGCGGCGGAGACCGACGACGCCGGAGACGCGGCTTCCGAAGCGGCTGCCGACGTCACGCCAGCAGACGTCGCCGTGACGGCCGAGCAGGCGATCTCGCGGCTGAAGTCGCGCCTGTCATCGCTCGGCGCCGTGAACATGATGGCCATCGAGCAGTTCGACGAGCTCGAGCAGCGCCACACGTTCCTGACCGACCAGCGCAAAGACCTGATCGACGCGATGGCCGCGACGAGCGAAGCCATCTCGCGCATCGACAAGACCACGCGCGAGCGGTTCCAGGAGGCGTTCACCGCGGTGAACGCCAACTTCGAGCAGATGTTCACCACGCTGTTCGGCGGCGGACGCGCGGGCCTCGTCCTGCTCGATCAGGAGGACGTCCTCGAAAGCGGCATCGACATCGTCGCGCAGCCGCCGGGCAAGCGCCTCCAGAACGTCCAGCTGCTGTCGGGCGGCGAGAAGGCGCTCACGGCGATGGCGCTGATGTTCGGCATCTTCAAGTACCGGCCCAGCCCGTTCTGTCTCCTCGACGAGATCGACGCGCCGCTCGACGATGCCAACATCGGCCGCTTCGTGGAGATGCTGCGCGGCATGCAGGAACATACGCAGTTCGTCCTCATCACGCACCATCGCAAGACGATGGAGATCGCCGATCGCCTCTACGGCGTGACGATGGAGGAGCCTGGCGTGTCGAAGGTGCTGCGTCTCGACCTGACCCACTGAGGCTCGAGCAGCCCGCGGCACACCAGCCAGCGTGCGACAGTGAACGAAGACAAACGCACCCGGCATCGGCGGCTGCGTCGGCGCGTGCAGGTGCTGCACGCCGTGAGCGCCCTGCTGTTGCTGGCGGTGCTCGTCATCTTCAGCGACCGGCTGCCGGCGGCCGTGCTCGCGCCCTTGGCGGGCGACACGATCGTGTTCCTGGTCGTCGGCGTCCTGCTCGCCGGCGTCTCGGCGCCGTGGGCCTGGCTGCGCGACGTCCTGCTGGAGCGCCGCTTCGGGACCGACGCACCCGGAGGCTCTTCCTGGCTGTGGCGGTACCTGTGGCAGTGGGGCCTGTCGATGGCCGCGACGCTGCCGATCTGGCTGACGTTCCAACTGCTGCAGCGGATACAGCCCTGGGCTGTCGTCGCCGGCACGACCCTCCTCATCGTTGTCGGCAGCGTCGTGCTGATGGCGCTGGCGCCGTCGTTCGTCGTCTGGTCGCCGCGAGTGGCGCCGCTCGGCGACGAGGCCGTGACCGGGCGCCTGCACGCGCTGGTGAGCCGGGCCGGTCTGCGCGTGGGCGGCGTCTACGCCTGGCGCGAGGGGCCGTTCGTCACCGAGCCCAACGCCGCGCTGCTCGGCGCCGGGCGCTGGCGGCGCCTGCTGCTTTCCGACGCGCTGCTCGCGCAGTTCAAGGCCGAAGAGGTGGAAGTCGTGGTGGCGCACGAGCTCGGCCACCACGCGCACGGGCACCTCTGGCGGCGCCTGAAGCTGACGTGGGTCGTCAGCATCCTGGCAGTGCTCGCGGCGCAGCTCTCGGCGCTGACACGCGCCGCCGTGCTGGACGTGCCGCTGGCCGACCCTCGCGCGCTGCCGTGGTGCGTGCTGGCCGCAGGGCTCGTCGCCGTAGCGGCACGGCCGCGCCTGCTGGCCGCGTCGAGGGCGCACGAAGTGGAGGCCGACCTCTTCGCCCTCGAGGTGACCGGCCGGCCCGACGTCCTCGAGCGCGTGCTCGAGCGGCTGGGCGCGCACTACCGGGCCGCCCCCGAGCCGTCGCCCTTCGAGGCGGCGTTCTTCCTCACGCACCCGCCCGTCCGCGAACGGGTCGAGCGGGCGCGCGCCTGGCGCGCCAGGGACATGACGCGGACAGCCGCCGTGGAGTAGCCTCGTCCCATGCTGACGCGACGCTCCTTCACCGCCCTGTCCCTGGGATGGCTGGCCGCGGCGCGGCGTTCGTGGGCCGCGCAGGAGTGGACTCCCAACTACGACGAATCGAAGGTGCCTCGGTACGAGCTGCCGCCGCTGCTGCAGCTGGCCGACGGACGCCGCGTGCGCACGGCTGGCGACTGGGAGCAGCGGCGCCTCGAACTGCTCGACCTGTTCTCGTCGCATGTGTACGGCCGGACGCCCGTGCCGGTGCCGAGGCCGATGTCGACGCGAATGGTGCCGGTGGACGAGCCGTCCGCTGCACAGCGCTCCGCACTTCCAGCGCCTCCGCGGCCGCACGTCACGGTGCACGAGGCAGCCGTGCCGGCCCTGGGCGGATTGGCGCGCCGGACGCAGCTTGCCGTGTCGTGGCCCGAACATCCCGACGTACCGCCGCTCGAGGTCCTGCTGTACCAGCCATCCGCGTCGCAGTCGGCGACGCCCGTGTTCGTGGGCCTCAACTTCTACGGCAACCACGCCATCCATCGTGACCCGGCGATCCGCCTCTCGACGCGATGGATGCGCCGCAACGATCAGACGTTCACGCCGGACAACCGCGCTACCGAGCGTTCCCGGGGGACGACGGCAAGCCGCTGGCCGGTCGAGGCCATCGTCGAAGCGGGGTGTGCGGTGATGACCGCGTACTACGGCGACCTCGCACCGGACGATCCCGCCCAGGTGTCGAAGGGCGTCGCGCCGCTCTTTGCGAAGGCGGTCGAGGAGATTCCGGTCGCCGAACGATGGGGCGCCATCGGCATGTGGGCGTGGGGACTGTCGCAGATGCGCAGCCTCGTCGACGACCTGCCCGGGCTCGACCCGTCGCGCGTGGCCGTCATGGGGCACTCGCGTCTCGGCAAGGCCGCGCTCTGGGCTGGCGCGCAGGATGCCCGCTTCGCGCTGGTCATCTCCAACAACTCAGGCTGCGGCGGGGCGGCGCTCAGCCGCCGCGCGTACGGCGAGACGGTCGGCCGCATCACCAGCGCGTTCCCGCACTGGTTCTGCTCGCGCTTCGCGTCCTATGCGGAGCGTGAGGGCGACCTGCCCGTCGATCAGCACCAGCTGCTGGCGCTGGCGGCCCCGCGGCGTCTGTACGTCGCGAGTGCCGTCGAGGACCGCTGGGCAGACCCCAGAGGCGAGTTCCTGGCCGCCGCCGCTGTCACGCCGGTCTACGAGCTCTGGAAGATGCAGGGCCTCGGCACCGACGCCATGCCGCCGCTGGACACGCCGATCGGCGACGCCGTCCGCTACCACATCCGGACCGGCGGGCACGACGTCACGATGTACGACTGGCGTCAGTACCTGGAGGCCATGGCCGCGTTGCCCGGGCGGTAATCATGCGACGGCGGCTGGTGGCAGGCGCCGTCGTCGTCGCCGCCCTGCTCGGGGCCATCGTCGGCGGTCGTGCGTGGCTCGATGCACGCGCGCTCGAGGCGTACCTCGAAGGGGCCGTCGTCGTGCCGGAGTACGACCCTCCCGACCTGCTGCATCGCTGGTTCGACACCACGCCTGTCGACGTCGTGTACACGGCGGACTGGGAGAAGTTCTCGATCACCGTCCCGAGGTACGTCTTCGAGACCGATCACACGATCTGGGCCCGCATGCACTTCGAGGATTGGGACCGGCTGCCCGCGCGGGAGCGTGTGGTGCCGCTCGACAGGCTGCTCGCGCGGACCGGTCTGGTGATCCACGCCGGCGACTGCTGGCCCGTGATGACTGCCGCCGACTGGGACATGGTGCCGCAGCCCGTCCGCGCCATCGCCATCCTCGGCGTCATCGAGTACTGGGTCCGCTTCTACGCGGTGGGCGAACTGCACGGCCTCGACATCCGGCGGATGGTGGACGTCAGCCAGGCCATCGTGATGTCGGAATCATGGTTCGAGCACCGCGCCTTCCTCGTCAACGACGACGGGACGACGGACATCGGGCTGGCGGGTGCGTCGGCGTACGCGCGCGGCGTCATCCGCCGCTGGCACGCGGACGGCCGCGTCGACTTCTCGCTCGCCGACGACGACTACTACAACCCCTGGCATGCGGCACGGTTCATCGCGTTCTGGTTCGACAGGATGCTGCTCGAAGCGGATGGCGACGTCGACCTGGCGATCCGCGCCTACAACCAGGGCATCGCGAGGGCGCGTGCCGGACACGGCACCGACTACCTGTCGGCGGTCCGCCGCCGCCTGCGGCAGTACATCGTCGGCACGTCGCACTCCCCGACGTGGAACGCGGTGCGCGCGTGGCGCCTCGTGCCGGTGACCACGCACCGGCCGCGGTGTCACCGGACGATCAGTTCGCCGCGCATCTCGGCGCAGCCCGACTCGGCGCGCATGCTGCAGTAGAAGGGAAAGCGTCCCACCTGGTCGGCGCGGAACTCGAACGTGGTGCTGCCCTCCGCGGGCACCCGTTTCTGGATCCGGTAGGCGTCCACCGTGAAGCTGTGCGCGATGTCCTCGGACGTGATGGTGAGGCGCACCACGTCGTTATGGCGCACGTCCACGACGTCGGGTTCGAACATGTACCGTCGCGCCGCGATCGTGAAGACCTTCCGGCTCTCGGCCGGCTGGGGTTGCGCGGCCAGACGCGCGGCGGACGCGCCGGACGGCACCAGCAGCGCAATGAGGCGAAGAAGGGCGCGTCGTCCCGATCTCATGTCCTGATCCTACAGAAGAGCGCAGCCATGCCGCACGAGGTGCCGGCGCGCGGTTCGCGCCGGCGTCTCCTCACTGCCCGAAGCGCACGGTGACGGTCAGCAGCACCGCCACAGGGGTACCGTTCAGGCGCGGCGGCTCGTAGCGCCACTGGCGGACGGCGTC
>JBIQIB010000090.1:0-11505 GCA_044508265.1 Acidobacteriota bacterium | reverse complement strand
CCGGAGGGCACGCCGTGCAGCCGGGCACCCGGCACGTAGGCCGGCGCCTCGCCCGCCGGCAGTGCATCGGGCGGCTCGAGCGGCACCGGCGCGCTGACGGCGGGTACCGTGCGCGACGGGACTCCCTGCGCGGCGGCTGCCCGGGGCGGCCTGGCAGCCATCGGCGGCGGGGGCACGTCAGGAGTGGCCGCGGCACGCACGAACGCGGCCACGGGCCGGGTGTCGGCGGTGCGGGGCAGCGTCACGTGCCCGAAGAGCGGCACGACGACGACTACCGCCAGCACGCCGGCGTGCAGGGCCAGCGAGAGCAGGACGGTGCTGCGGGTCGCGCGGCCGACGGGCAGAGGGCCTTCGCGACGTCCGGGGTTCACAAGGGACATACGACCTCCTCGCGCCCGAGTTGGGCGCCGAACGCTGTGCGCCTGGCGCGCAGCGGACCGTGTGAAGAGGCCTCTCGTGATGGATAGACACCGGAAACGCAGAAAGGGCGCGTCCACGTGAGACGCGCCCTTTCGTACGGATGCCGGTGACGGCGGCTGTTACGCCTTCTGCTCTTCCTGCAGCAGGGCCTTGCGGCTCAGGCGAATCTTGCCCGAGGGCTCGACGCTGATCACCTTGACGAGCAGCTGCTCGCCTTCCTTGAGCTCGTCGCGCACGTCCTTCACGCGGTGCAGCGCGATCTCGGAGACGTGCAGCAGGCCGTCCACGCCGGGCATGATCTCGACGAACGCGCCGAAGTCGGCGATGCGCACGACCTTGCCCATGTAGGTCTTGCCGGCCTCCGGTGTGGCCGTCAGCTCCTGGATGATCGCCACGGCACGTGCCGCCGCCGCTTCGTCGTTGCTTGCGACGTTGACCTGGCCGTTGTCCTCGACGTCGATCTTCACGCCGGTGCGCTCGATGATGCTGCGGATCATCTTGCCGCCCGGTCCGATGACGTCGCGGATCTTCTCGACGGGGATCTTGATGGTCACGATGCGCGGCGCGAACGACGAGATGCTCGTGCGCGGCGCGGCGATGGTCTCGGCCATCTTCGAGAGGATGTGCAGCCGTCCCTCACGGGCCTGCGCCAGCGCCTGGCGCATGATCTCCATGGTGATGCCGCTCACCTTGATGTCCATCTGCAGCGCGGTGATCCCGTCGGCCGTGCCGGCGACCTTGAAGTCCATGTCGCCGTAGTGGTCCTCGGCGCCGGCGATGTCGGTCAGCACCGCGAACTTGCCTGTCGCCTCGTCGAGGATGAGGCCCATGGCCACGCCGGCCACCGGGGCCTTCAGCGGCACGCCGGCATCGAGCATCGACATCGCGCCGCCGCACACCGAGGCCATCGACGACGAGCCGTTCGACTCGAGGATGTCCGACACGACGCGGATCGTGTAGGGGAAGTCGGCTTCGGCCGGGATGACCGGCGCGAGCGCGCGCTCGGCCAGCGCGCCGTGGCCGATCTCGCGGCGGCCGGGGCCGCGCATGAACCCGACCTCGCCCACCGAGAACGGCGGGAAGTTGTAGTGGAGGAGGAAGCGCTTGTAGCTCTCGCCCTCCATCGTCTCGACCTTCTGCTGGTCGTCGGCCGTGCCGAGCGTCGCCGTGACGAGCGCCTGCGTCTCGCCGCGGGTGAACACCGCCGAGCCGTGCACGCGGGGCAGGACGCCCACCTCGGTCCAGATGGGCCGCACCTCGTTGAACGCACGCCCGTCGAGCCGGTGGCCGTGCTCGAGGATCTCCGTGCGCAGCACCTTCTCCTTGAGGCCCTTGAAGATCTTCTTGGCCTCGGTGCGCCGCTCCACTTCCTCTTCCGGAATGGAGGCGACGAGGTCGGCGAGCACCTGGTCGACGCGGCTGTAGCTGAGGAGCTTGTCCTTGATCCGCATCGCCTCGGTGAGCGGCAGGTAGGCCTTCTCCTCGACTTCGCGGTAGAACTCGGGGCTCGACGCCTTCTCGGCGATGGCCAGTTTCGTCTTGCCGGCGGCCTTCGCGAGCTCGTCGATGGCGGCGACGATCTCCTTGATCGCGGCATGCCCGGCGTCGAGCGCGCCGACCATCTCCTCTTCGGGGACGCCCTGCGCGCCGGCCTCGACCATCATGATCGCGTCGGCGCTGCCGGCGATGATCAGGTCGAGCGTGCTCTGGCGCCGCTGCGCGAACGTCGGGTTGACGACGTACTCGCCCTCGACGCGGCCGACGCGCACGCCGGCGATCGTCTTCTGGAACGGCATCTCCGACAGCGCGAGCGCGCAGCCGGCGCCGGTCACGGCGAGGACGTCCGGGTCGTAGTCGGTGTCGGCCGAGACCACCATCGCGATGATCTGCGTCTCGAACCGCCAGCCGGTGGGGAAGAGCGGCCGCACCGGGCGGTCGATCAGCCGGCTCGTCAGCACTTCCTTCTCGGTCGGCTTGCCCTCGCGCTTGAAGAAGCCGCCCGGGATCCGGCCGGACGCGTACGTGAACTCGCGGTAGTCCACGGTGAGCGGGAGGAAGTCGATCCCTTCGCGCGGATTGGCCGCGTGGCAGGCGGTGACGAGGACGATCGAATCGCCCATGCGGACCATCACCGAGCCATCGGCCTGCTTGGCCAGCTTGCCGGTCTCGAACGACAACGTCCGGCCGGCGAGTTCAACACTGCGTGTGTGCATTGGAAAGGTCCCTGTTGTAGGGCGGGTCGTCGATCCGCCCGCTGTGAAGTGCCAGGGACTCGATCCCGCCCTGGCGTCGCGCTGCGATGGACCGCGTCCGGCGGGTCGCACGGCGGCTCGGGAAGCCGCCGGACCGCCACCGGCCGCGGGAACTGCCCAGACGCGAACGGGACGGGGAAGCCCCGTCCCGTTCGATCGTCCGGATCCTACTTGCGAATGCCGAGACGCTTGATCAGCTCGGCGTAGCGGTCGACGTTCTTGGCTCTGACGTAGTCGAGCAGCCGCCGGCGCCGGCCCACGAGCTTCAGCAGGCCGCGCCGCGAGTGGTGGTCCTTCGCGTGGGTCTTGAAGTGCTCGGTCAGGTAGGTGATGCGCTCGGTCAGGATGGCCACCTGCACTTCGGGGGAGCCGGTATCGGTCTCGTGATGGCGGTAGTCCTCGATGAGCGAACTCTTGCGATCCTTGGTCAGTGCCACGTGTACTGCCTCCGCGAACGGCCCAGCAGCCTCGTGGCCCCGGCCCGCCGTCTGGTGATGATTGGCGCCAGCAGGGCGGGCGCCGCGAACCCCTTATCCTAAACCGGCCGATGGCGCGGGAGCAACCGCCAGGACCACCGCGGGCTGCAGGCTGACGCGCCCGCCGGGCAATCCCCTGACCTCCGCCAGCGCCAGAAGCTGGCCGTCGGGGTCCACCAACCTGACGTGCCCGCCGGCCTGGATTGCAGCCCCGGCCCTGTCCGCCGGCACCACGAGCGCCTGCCCGTGCGTGACGGCCCGCCCCTCGCCGGCCGTCACCTCCAGGAAGGGCAGGTGAGGCAGCAGCGTGCCCATCGGCCGCAGGTGTTCGAGGAGTCTCCCGTCGGCCGCTGCGTCCATCAGGGCGTCGAGCGCGCAGGCGTCCTGCTCGCCGAACGTGTCCGCCGCTGTCCGTCGCAGTGCGTGCAGGTGCGCGGGCACGCCGACGCGCGTGCCGAGATCGCGGGCCAGCGCGCGCACGTAGTAGCCGGCGCCGCAGTGCACGTCGATTGTCGCCCGGCGTGCCGCCTCGTCGAACTCGCTCAGCGTCAGCGCATGCGCCGTGACCATCACGGCAGGCGGCGGCGTCGAGTCGCCTCGCCGCGCGCGTTCGTAGGCGCGCTCGCCGTCGATCTTCTTTGCCGAGAACACCGGCGGCACCTGCGGATGTGTGCCCACGAAGCCGTCCAGCGCCGCCGCGACGACGTCGGCCGTAAGTGCCCGCAGCCGGGCGTCGTCTGCCGTCTCGACGATCTCGCCCGTGCGATCGCACGTCGTCGTGCTCGTGCCGAAGGCTACGGTCGCGCGGTAGCGCTTGTCGCCGCCGGCGAGGAAGCGCGCCAGACGCGTCGCCCTGCCCACGACGATTGGCAGGACGCCTGTCGCGAACGGATCGAGCGTCCCCGTGTGGCCGACCTTCGTGCCCCGGGGCAGCAGGCGGCGCACGGCCGCCACGACGTCGTGCGACGTCAGGCCTTCGGGCTTGTCGAGGATCAGCGCGCCGTCCATGGAAAGCTCATCCCCGAGGCCGACCTCGCGGGGATCGGAAGGTCAGGGCTGCGTGGCGTCGCCCGCGATGGCGGACGCGAGGAGCGGCAGGAGCCGGCCGCGCAGCACGTCGAGCGGCTCGTCGCTCGTGAAGCCGCTCGCGTTGCGGTGGCCGCCGCCGCCGAACTGCTGCGCGATGGCGCGCACGTCCACGGCGGGCCGCGAGCGCAGGCTCACCCGGGAGCGGCCGTCGCCGTCCTGGCGCAGCAGCAGCACGGCCTGCACGGCGCCCGCCGAGAAGGGCAGGTTGACGAGCCCGTCGCTTTCGTCGGGCGTCGAGCCGGTTTCCGCATGCACCTCGGGCGTCAGCCGCAGCACGGCAATCCGCCCCTCGTCTTCCAGCTCCATCGCGTGCAGCAGCGCGCCGGTCAGCCGGAGGCGGCCGAGCGAGTAGCTGTCGTACATCTGCCGGTACAGGTCGACGGGATCGGCGCCGTGCTCCACGCAGCGCCGCGCCAGCTCGAACGTCCGCGTCGAAATGTGGGAGTGGCGGAACGAGCCGGTGTCGGTGAGGACGGCCACGTAGAGGTGCTGCGCGATGGCCGGCGTCCAGGCGACGCCGAGGGCGTCGATCAGGTCGGCGACCAGCTCGCCGCACGCGGCGGCCGACTCGTCGAACCAGTTGATCGCGCCGTATCCGCTGTTGCCGGGGTGGTGGTCGATGTTGATGACGAGGCCCTTGTCGAGCCCTTCGATGCCCGTCCGCGCCAGCGTGCCCGACTCCATCACGATGACGGTCGCACCCGTGGCGTCGACCGCGCTGGTGACCTCGATCGTCGGGACGCCGGGCAGCGCGAAGAACGGCGCGGGCGGCGGGTCGGCGCTGACGGCGCGCACCTCTGACTTGCCGAGCGCGCGCAGCGCCGCGGCCATGGCCATCACCGAGCCGATGGAGTCGCCGTCCGGACGGGCGTGGCCGCAGACGATGAACCGCTGGCTGGTGTGGATGGCGGTGAGCAGGTCGGCGGGAACAGGAACCGGTGCAGACACGTCAGCTGGTCACCCCGCCGGATGGCCCGGACTTCGGTGCGTCCGGGTCCACTGACGGCGCGGCGGCATCGTCGCCGGCGGCTTCGGGGTGCTCGTCGGCGGCCTGCTCGCGTGCGACGCGCTCCCGCGCGATCTCCGCCAGCAGCGTCTCGACGCGCTGCTGCCGCTCGACGTGCTCGTCGTAGTGGAAGCGCAGTTCCGGCGCGCGGCGCAGGTTGAGCGACTCGGCCACACGGCGCCGGAGGAACGCCGTCGCCCGGGCGAGCGCACGGCTCGTGTCCTGCCGCTCGCGCGCGTCGCCCACCAAGGTGTAGTAGACGGTGGCGAGCTGGAGGTCACCCGCGACCTTCACGTGCGTGACGGTCACGAGCCCGACGCCCGGATCGCGCACCTCGAACGTCAGGAGCTCGGAGACCAGCTCCCGCACCTGGTCCGCGACGCGTTCGGCACGTGACCCCCCACTCATCAGCCGACAGGCACCTCGACGCGTTCGGTGACGACCACTTCAATCTGGTCGCCCACCTTGATGTCGTTGTACCGCTCGAAGCCGATGCCGCACTCGAAGCCTGCGCGCACCTCGGACACGTCGTCCTTGAAGCGGCGCAGCGAACCCAGCTTGCCTTCGTGAATCTGCACATTGTCGCGGAGGAGGCGCGCCACCACGTCGCCCGACCGCTTGATCGTGCCTTCGAGCACCATGCAGCCCGCGATGGTGCCGGCCTTGGGCGTCTTGAAGATCTGGCGCACCTCGGCCAGTCCGAGCTTGACCTCGCGGAAGGTCGGCTCGAGCATGCCCGCCATCGCCTTCTTGATCTCGTCGGTCACGTTGTAGATGACCGAGTGCTGGCGGATGTCCACGTCCTCCCGCTCGGCCACGTCCGCGGCGTTGCGGTCGGGCCGCACGTTGAACCCGATGATGATCGCGTTCGACGCCGCGGCCAGCAGCACGTCCGACTCGTTGACCGCGCCGACGCCCGAGTGGATCACGCGGACCTTCACGCGTTCGTCGCTGAGCTTCTGCAGCGTGTCGGCCAGCACTTCGGCCGAGCCCTGCACGTCCGCCTTGATGATGAGGGCGAGTTCCTTCATGCCGCCCTCGGCGAGGTGCTGCTGCAGCGTCTCGAGCGTGACCCGGCCGCTGCGGGCGCCGAGCGTACGCGCCTTGGCCTGCTCCTCGCGGAACAGCGCGATCTGCCGTGCCTTGGCGACGTCGTCGACCGCCTGGAACATCTCGCCAGGCGTCGGCACGCCGCCGAGGCCGAGCACTTCGACCGGCGTCGACGGGCCGGCTTCGCGCACGCTGCGTCCGCGGTCGTCCTGCAGCGCCCGGACCTTGCCGACGATGGTGCCGACGAGCACCGTGTCGCCGACGCGGAGCGTGCCGTCCTGCACGAGGACGGTGGCCACGGGACCGCGTCCGCGATCGAGCTTCGCCTCGAGCACCGTGCCCGACGCATTACGCGACGGGTTCGCCTTGAGCTCGCTGATCTCGGTGACGAGCAGCACCATCTCGAGCAGCGCGTCGAGGTTCTGCTTCGCCTTGGCCGACACGGGCACCATCACGGTCTGCCCGCCCCACGCCTCCGGCAGCAGCCCGATCTCCGAGAGCTCCTTCATCACGCGCTCGGGGTTCGCATCCGGCTTGTCGATCTTGTTGATCGCGACGATGATCGGCACCTTCGCCGCCTGCGCGTGGTCGATCGCCTCGCGCGTCTGCGGCATCACGCCGTCGTCGGCCGCCACGACGAGAATCACCACGTCGGTGACCTTCGCGCCGCGCGCACGCATCATCGTGAACGCTTCGTGACCCGGCGTATCGAGGAACACGACACGCTTGTCGTCCACCTCGACGGCATAGGCCCCGATGTGCTGCGTGATGCCACCGGCCTCGCGCTCGGCGACGCGCGCCTCGCGGATGCTGTCGAGCAGCGTCGTCTTGCCGTGGTCCACGTGGCCCATCACCGTGACGACCGGTGCGCGTGCCACGAGGTCCTCGGGGCTGCTGACGCCCTCCTCCGACTCGACGATTTCCTCTTCGAACGTGCGCACCTCGACGTCGGCGCCGAACTGCCGCGCCAGCATCGTGGCCGTGTCGGCCGTGAGCGTGCTGTTGATCGTCAGGCGCAGGCCCTGCTCGAGGATCACGCGCATCACGTCCTTGACCTTGGCGTCGAGCTTGTCGGCCAGGTCCTTCACCGTCATGCCCTCGGCGAGGGTGATGCTGCGCGTGATCGGCGGCGGCGGAGCCGGTGCGGCCGGCATCGACGGCGCTTCCGGACGCCGGCGCCTGCCTCCGCCACCACCGCCAGGCCGCGGACGTCCGCCGGACGGGCGATACCCGCTGCCGGGCGCACCCGGCCGCGGCTGATATCCAGGTCCGCCGGGGCGCTGACCGGGCTGGCCCGGCTGCCCGAGCGGACGGCCGCCGGGACCGACGACGCCAGGCGCACGGCCGATGTTGGCGTACGTCGGTTGATAGGTCGGCCGCTGGCCCTGCGGCAGCGGCGAACGGATCGGCTGCGACGGCAGCGGACGCGGACCGCCGGGCAACGCGGCCCCGGGAGGCAGCGGGCGGGGGCCTACCAGCGGCTGTCGAGGCTGGGCCGAGGCCGGTGCAGGCGACGGGCCGACGGCTGGTGCCGGCGGCGCTGCCGGTGCCTGCGGCGCAGGCCGCCGGGCAGGCGCCCGCGGCTCGACGCGCGGCTGCCGCAGCGGCGGCGCGGATACCGGGCGATTCGGATCCTCGACACGCAGGCGGATGGACGGCGGCACCACGCGGCCACGGGGCTGCTCTGGTTCGTCGTCCGTCCGGGTTTCAGCCTCGGGCTGCGGCGCCGGGGTGGGCTCCTCAGCGGCGGGCGCCGGTGTGGCGGCCTCAGGCGCAGGGGCCTCCGGTTCGGCCGGTTCGGCAGGCGCCGTCTCGGCGACCGCCGGTTCGGCAGGCGTCTCGACGACGGGCGGCGGCGGCGCGGCCGCGGCAGGCGGTGTGGCTTCCTGAGCCGGTGCCGCCGGCGCCTCCACCGTCTCTCGCACGTCTACGGCGACGGGCTGCTCCGCGGGTTCCTCCGGCGGCGCGGCCGGGACGGCCGGCGGACGGACAGGTGCCGCCTTCGACGCCTTCACGAGGCGCGGCGGCGGGAGGCTCGGGCCCTTCGGCGCCTCCGGTACGGCCCTGCCGCCCTTCCTGCTCGAGCGCGCCGTCGCGGCGTCACTGAACATCTGGCTGGGCGACGAAGGCAGCGCGATGTTGCGCTTCCGGGCGTGGCGCTCCACGAACTGGCGTGCCACGACCTCCTCGATCGTGCTCGAGGCGCTCTTCACCTCGATGCCAGCCTCCGAGCGCAGCAGGTCGATGACCTCCTGGCTCGTGGTGTTCAGCAGTTCCGCGACTTTGTAGATCCGGACTGTCGACAACGTGTCCCCTTCGTCTAGTCGTTCCTGTGTTCGGCGACGGGCTCTGCGTCGCCGGCGCCCTCGTCGGGCGCGGCATCATCGGCCGTGGTCTCGGCAGCGGGCTCCGCCTCTGCCGACGCACCGGCCGCGTGCGTGTCCTGCATGTCTCCGGGTTCGTCAGCCTGCACGCCTTCCGCGGACGCCTCTGCGAGGCTCGCCGCGACGGCGGCTTCGTCGGCGGCTTCCGAGGTCTCGACGCCGACCGACCCCCAGTCGAAGCCCTCGAGCTGCGCCTCGACCTCGGCGCGCTTCTCTTCCTCGTTCTTGATGTCGATCTTCCAGCCGGTCAGCTTCGCGGCAAGGCGGACGTTCTGCCCCTTCTTGCCAATCGCGAGCGACAGCTGCTTGTCCTCGACCACCACTTCCATCACGCGGTTGACGTCGTCCACGATGGTCACCCGCTGCACCCGCGCCGGGCTGATCGCGTGGGTCACGAACTCGAGCGGGTCCTCGGAGTATTCGACGATGTCGATCTTCTCGCCGCGCAGCTCGCGGATGATCGCCTGCACGCGCGTGCCCTTCATGCCGACGCACGCGCCGACGGGGTCCACGTCGCGCTCGCGGCTGAACACCGCGACCTTGGCGCGGTCGCCGGCCTCGCGGACGGCACCGCGGATCATCACCGTGCCGTCGTAGATCTCCGGCACTTCCTGCTCGAACAGCTTGATGAGCAGCGACGGGTCGGTACGCGACAGGATGACCTGCGGTCCCTTCAGGTTCTCGTTGACGCTCTTGATCACCGCCCGCACGCGGTCGCCGATCGAGTAGTTCTCGGCGCGCGACTGCTCCTTGCGGGGCAGGCTGGCCTCCACGCGGCCGAGCTCGACGATGATGTCGCCCTGCTCGAACCGCTTGACGACGCCGGTGACGACCTCGCCGACGCGACCGCTGAACTCCTCGTACACGTTGCGGCGCTCGGCCTCGCGCACCTTCTGGAAGATCACCTGCTTGGCCGTCTGCGCCGCAATGCGCCCCAGCTTCTCCTTCGACTTCGAGAACTCGATCTCGTCGTCGAGCTCGATGCTGTCGGCGTATTCCTCGCCGTAGACGCGGTAGATGTTCCTGGCGTCCTCGATCGAGATCTCGGTGGCGGGATCGGTCACCTCGGCGACGACCTTCTTCACCGCGAGCAGCTCGACTTCGCCGGTCTCCTGGTTCAGGCGTGCCTTGAGGTTCTCGCCGTCCTTTCCGTAGGACTTGCGCGACGCCGTCAGCACGGCCTCCTCGATCGCGTTGATGACGATCGCGGGGTCGATGCCACGCTCCTTGGCCAGCGTCTCGATCGACAACACCAGCGGGTTGGTACTCATCGCGTCAGAACTCCACCTCGAGCCTCGCCTTGGTCACCTGGCCAAGGGGGATGCGTTTCTCTTTGTTGCGGCCCACCGCGAGCAGCACCATCTCGCCATCGATTCCGGCGATGCGGCCCTCGAAGTGCGTCTGGCCGTCGACGCCCGCGGGCACCACCAGCTTGGCCAGCCGCCCGGCGAACCGGCGATAATCGTCGGCATGGCGCAGGGGCCGGTCCAGCCCCGGCGACGACACCTCGAGTGTGTAGGCGTGCTCGAACACGTCTTCGACGTCGAGAATCGCGCTCAGATCCGTGCTGACCAGCTGACACTCGTCGATGCCGATCGCCTGATCCGGCGTGTCGACTTCGACGGCGCCGTCGGCCGTGCGCCGCAGGGGGCGGTCGATGACCACCCGCAGCACCCACCCGACGGACTCCCGGCGCAACTGCACGTCGAAGACGTCCAGGCCGAGGAAGCCGGCGACGCGCTCGGCCGCAGCGCGCACACGCTCCAGGGGATCACCAGAAGCCACAGGCACCGGGTCCAGGCGCCCTAAACGAAAAAAGTGGGCAAAAGGCCCACTCCACCGGGGTTAGCCTGAACTCCAATCCGGAAGTCTAGCACGGTGTCCGGCGCCCGGCAATGCCGGAAGTCGGTCAAATACTGCGTTCGGAGGCTGCCCGGCAGCCGAACACGGAGGGCGGCAGCGTCGGGCCGGTCGAGCCGGCCCCGCCCCGCCGGTCAGACGTCGGCGAGCGGCGACACCACGACGTCGTAGCCCCGGGCGTCCACGATCCTGGACCGTACGAGGTCACCGGGCTGCAGGGTCGCCGGATCGCAATCGGTGAAGTAGGCCACCGGGTCGACCTCGGGGGCCTGTCCCTCGAGCCGCCCCTGCACGACGAGCTCGTGCTCGGGCGAGGGCCCGTCCACCAGGACGTCCACCTCCTGACCAACGCGAGCGGCCATCCGCCGCGCCACGATCTCCTGCTGCAGCTGCATCAGGCGGCGCTGGCGTGCGGCCTTCGTGCGAGCCGGCACGTCGTCGGGCAGCGCGGCCGCCGCCGTGCCTTCCTCCTCGGAATACGTGAAGACGCCGACGTGATCGAACTCCACCACCTTCAGGAAGTCTTCGACCTCCCGGACGTCGGCTGCCGTCTCGCCAGGGAACCCCGTGATGAGCGTCGTCCGCAGCGTGACGCCCGGCAGGCGCTCCCGCAGCCCGGTGAGCAGCGTCTCGTAGCTGCGCCGCGATCCGGGCCGGCGCATCCGCTTCAGCACGGCATCGGACGCGTGCTGCAGGGGCAGGTCGATGTACCGGGCGACCTTCTCGCATTCGGCGATCGCGTCCACCGTGGCCGCCGTGATGGTGGTGGGGTACAGGTACAGCAGCCGGATCCAGACCAGGCCGTCGACGGCGTTCAGCGCCCGCAGCAGCCGCGCCAGCGCGTCGCGCTCGCGGCGGTCCACGCCGTAGAACGTCGTGTCCTGCGAGACGAGCAGCAGCTCCTTGACGCCGCGATCCGCCAGCCGCTTCGCCTCCTCGACGACCGAGGCGATGCTGCGGCTGCGGTA
>JBIQIB010000089.1:0-18699 GCA_044508265.1 Acidobacteriota bacterium | reverse complement strand
GCACCGTGGACGAGGGCCAGCGGCTGGCGGTGCTCTTCGAGGACGGCCATGCCGAACTGCTCGACCTCGTGAAGCTCGACGCGCGTATCGCCGGCCACCGCGAGGCCCAGCGGCACCCGCGCCCCGCGCCGCGCTGACGGCCGGACGTCAGAAGATGACGCTCGAGACGATGAACGACCAGCGTTCCGAGCTGCGAGCCAGGTCTACGCGGACGCCGAGGCCATCGGGCGTCTGGACGCGGATGCCTGCCCCTCCGGCCGCGTGGAAGCCGCCGGGTGACAGGTCGCCAAGGTCGTGACCCACCCGCCCGAGGTCGAGGAAGCCCGCCACGTGCATCCGGTCGTTCAGGCGGTAGCGGTACTCGCCCTGCAGCAGCAGCCGCTGGCGATCCACGAAGCGCTGGTTCACGAACCCGCGGAGGTTCTCGCCATCGCCGAGCGTCGGCATCAGGAAGTGGGGCACCACGTCGTCACCTGCCGCGTTGGTGGCGGAGACGAGGCCGCGAGCGAGCACGGCGTGACGCTCGTCGAACACCGGAAAGAACTGGCGCACCTCGATGTCGAGGCGCTGGTGACCGTATCCCTCGTCGTCGCCGTCGGCGAAGACCTTCCAGTCGGCACGGTACCAGCCGCCGTGCCGGGGGAAGTCTGGGGCGTCACGGCGATCCGCCTGCGCGAACAGGCCCAGCGTGCGGTAGCTCGCCGAGTCGCCCAGCCCGGGCACCTCGTCAGGGGAGAACAAGTCCGTGGCGGAACGGTCGCCGGCGCCAGGGCCGGTACCGACATGCAGCAGGCCGACGCTGCCGCCGACCTCGAGTCCCTCCTGCGGACGCACATGGACACGGGCTTCGATCAGCTTCGGCTCGAAGTCGAAGCGCGAACGTGACTCCACCAACGAGTCGTTGCCGATGCCGTGGAGGTTCACGCGCGGCGCGTCCATGAGCCGTGTGTGCACGTCCACCCTCACGGCGTCGCTGCTCGTGACCGGCACGCTCAGCGTCGCGTCGAGCAGCTTGTAGTTGCGCAGCGAGATACCCGCCATGGCGTCGGCGCGGATGCCGCGTGCGAGCGACCGGCGGTAGCCGCCACCGACGGCCATCCAGCCGCCGGGCATGATGCTGCCGACCCACGGATAGAAGCCCTCGCGCTCGGGGTCGAACCATCGCTGGCCGCGGTCCACCCAGAGGTCGAGCTCACTGCCGCCCTGAGGATCGTCACCAGCCTGGACGGCGGGGGAATCGACAGGATCCTGGGCCGCCACGCCGGGAGCCGATCCGCCGACGATGGCGGCGAGGGAGAGCGCCGTGAGGGCGCGGCGCCATGTCGCCGGTGACGTCGACGTCAACGGGCCGCCGCCTGCGACAGGGCCGGCTCGTGGCTCTCGACGAGCGCCGAGTACACGAGCGTCCGCAGCTTGTTCTGGAGGTCGAGGCCCGACGCCGGCAGCAGCTGGGTCATGAAGACGACGACGAGCTGCTCCTGGGGATCGACCCAGTACTTCGTGAAGTAGGCGCCGCCCCACCCGAACTCACCGACCGAGCCATGCCGCCCCGATCGGCCGACGTGCTCGGTGATCTCGAACCCGAGGCCGAAACCGAAGCGGCCGTTCTGATACAGGTCGCCGACGTGGTTCGACGTCATCAGCTCCACCGTCTTCGGGCTCAGCAGGCGCACGCCGTCCAGTTCGCCGCCGTTGAGCAGCATCTGCAGGAACCGCGCGTAGTCGCTGGTGGTCGAGAGCAGGCCGGCGCCGCCCGAGAACGACTGGCGCGGGCCGTCGACGTAGTCGCCCTGGCCGGTGCGGGCCTGGCCGGCGCGCGTGATGCGTCCGTCGAGCGACGCGAGCGAGTACACCGTGGCCAGGCGCTCGCGCTTTTCCTGGGGCAGGTAGAAGTGGGTGTCGGGCATCTTCAGCGGCTCGAAGATGCGCGTGCGGAAGAACTCGTCGAGCGACATGCCGCTCGCCTTCTCGACGACGACGCCCAGGACGTCGGTGCTGAACCCGTAGATGTAGCGCTCGCCGGGCTGGTAGTCGAAAGGCAGCCGGGCCAGGCGGTCGATGGTCGCGGCAATCGGCTCGGCCTTGTCGGCGAAGTACCAGCCGTGCACGCCGGCCTCCTCGTAGGCGTCCTCTACCGGCGACCCGCCGCCGTACGAGATGCCGGAGGTGTGCGTCAGCAGATGGCGAATCGTGATCGGCCGCAGCGCGGGCGCCGTGCCGGGCTTCGCGCTCGAGGGGCTGCCGGATGGCGGCCGTACCACGACGGTCGCATCGGCAAACGACGGGATGAAGCGCGACACCGGGTCGTCGAGCAGCACCTTGCCTTCTTCGACCAGCATCATCACGGCCACGCTGGTCACCGCCTTGGACATCGACGCGATACGGAAGATCGTGTCGGTCTGCATAGGCGCTCGCGACTCGACGTCGCGAAGCCCGGCCACCTCGTGATGCACGACCCTGCCGTTGCGGGCGACGAGGGTCACCGTGCCCGCCACCTTGCCTGCGTCCACCGCTGCCTGCATCGCGGCGTCGAGATGGGCGAGCCGCTCGGCCGAGAAGCCTTGCGAAGCCGGTGAGGCGTCGGGCAGTCCCTGCGCCGGGGCGAGGGCTGCGAAGAGAAGGGTGGCGCAAATGGTCAGGGCTGCGGCGAATGGCTTCATCGATGTGGTCCGGGACAAGTCAGCTGATACGAGAAGGTTCGACCAAGGCTACATCAGCCGGCCGTGGAGAGGAGCGGCTCGAACACGGCCCAGGCGCGTTCCATCTCCGCCATCGTGCCGAGCGTGATCCTGACGCAGGCGTCCAGCCCGGCGAATCGCCGGCCGACGTGGACGGCCGCCGCCTCGCAGCCGGCCCTGAATGCGGCCGTGTCGCGCTTCAGGTCGACCATCAGGAAGTTCGTGTGCGAAACGGGCACGCCGCAGCCGGCCGCCGTGAACCTGTCGGCGACGAAGCGGCGTACCTCGGCGTTCCTGGCGGCCTCGCGCGGCAGGAACTGGCCGTCTTCGACGGCAGCACGGGCCGCGTACAGACCGAGTGTGTTCACGCCCATCGGCAGCGCATGCTGCTGCAGCGCGGCGAGGGTCGCGGGCTGCCCGATCGCGTATCCCACGCGGAGGCCGGCCATGCCGAAGGCCTTCGAGAAGGTCCGGCTCACGACGACGTTCGGCATGGCGAGCGCCATCGCCTCGGCCGACGCGACGCCGCGCCCGTCGGCGTACTCGATATAGGCCTCGTCCAGAAGGACGACGGCGTCAGGCGCCCTCCGGCGCGTGTCGCGCACGAAGTCGGTGATCGCGTCGAGCGGCAGCGCCGTACTCGTCGGATTGTTCGGGTTGCACAGGAACACGAGCCCGGCGCCGCGCACCTGCCGCGACAGGTCGTCGAGGTCCACGTCGAGCGAGGACGTCACGGGGCGCTCGACGACGGGATGCCCGAGCGCACGTGCCACCCGTGCCGGGATCTCGAACGTGGGAACGGGCGTGAGGAGGCCCGCGGCTGCCGACGTGTACGCCCGGACGGCATTCACCAGGATCTCGGTGGAGCCGCATCCCACCACGACGTGGTCGCCGCGTGTCGCGTGTCGCGAGGCTATCGCGTCCACGAGCGCACGCTGGCCGCGGAACGGGTACCGCGACGCCACGCCGCCGTGGCCGGCAAGCGCCGCGACGGCCGCGGGGCACGGGCCCGTGGGGTTCTCGTTGCTGTCGAGGAAGAGCGGGTCTGCCGCGTCCCGCGCCTCGACGGCCTCATGGGGCGTCGTGACCTCCGGCGCGGTGAGGGCTTCACGGCCGCGGGCCGACACCCACGCGGGGAACGCGGCATGGGCCGCTCCGGCCGACACCGCAGCAGACAGCAGCTGACGTCGGGAGACGGGCATGGCTGACCTCCTCGGAACGCTGAATGTATAGCAGGAACCGGGATCGCGCGTCTCCTGCCTGCCCGTCTCTCCTGTAGCCTAGTGGCCGTGAAGATCACGACCTGGAACGTCAACGGCATTCGTGCGCGCGCCGCGCAGGTGGAGGAGTGGCTCGACACGGAGCGGCCCGACGTGCTCTGCCTGCAGGAGGTGAAGGCCCACCCCGACAAGGTGCCGCTCATCCTGGCGGGCCGGGACGACTACTGGTCGTGCTGGCACGGCGGCGGCGGGTATTCGGGCGTCGCGGTGCTGGTGCGTCGTCCGCTGGCGCACGAGACGATCTGCATGGCGCACCCGGCGTTCGACATGGAGCACCGCGTGGCGAGCGTGCAGATGGACGGGTTCGAGGTGCTCAGCGTCTACGTGCCCAACGGCGGGAAGGACTACGAGGCGAAGCTCCGCTTCCTCGACGCGCTCGGCAACTACGCCGCCGAGGCCGAGCGTGCCGGCCGGACGCTGGTCCTGTGCGGCGACCTCAACGTGGCAAGGACGGACAAGGACGTGCATGCCAGGGAGCGCAAGGTGAATGCCGTCGGCCAGCGGCCTGACGAGCGCGCGCGCCTCGAGGCGGTGATCGGCTTCGGTCTCGTGGACGTCCAGCGGGCCCTGCACCCGGACGCCGACGACCTCTTCACGTGGTGGGCACCCTGGCGCAACCTCCGGCAGCGCAACATCGGCTGGCGCATCGACTACGTGCTTGCGAGCGAGGCGCTGGCGGCTCGCGCGATATCGGCGGAGTGCCGGCGCGAGTTCGGCACGAGCGACCACGCGCCGCTGACGGTGACGTTCGGCTGACGCGTCGCGGCCGGCGTCAGGGCGTGCCGACTATCGTGTCGAGCGTGCCCGTCGACACGCTGTGGTAGCCCGGACGCGCCACGTCGTAGATGCGGCGCGCCAGTGGCTGGCCCCAGTCGGTCTTCATCAGGTCTTCGTACAGCGGGCGCAGGAACTTGCGGCGGCCCTGCTCGATCAGGAAGCGCTCGAGGGCTGGCATGGCGGGCTCGTACCTGTTGGCGATCGCGATGCGCAGCCACGCGAACAGCACCTCGCTATTGCCGCTGTTGGTGAAGCCGAAAGTGGCGTCGAGATCGCGCAGCTGCGCCGGGGTCAGTGCGCGTGTGCGCAGCGACTCGAGCAGGTGCTGCCACTCCTGCGACGACCAGTTGCGCGTGTCGAGGTCGGCAGCGCTCGTGCCCGCGACGAAGCCCGCGACCTGCGCGTCCACCCTCTCGAAAGCGGCCGACTCGGGGACGTGGGCATTCGGCGGCAGGCCGGGCTCGTGCAGCCACGCGTCGAGCTGCAGCGCTCCCGCGATCTCGGCATCGTCGTGCAGCAGGTGCTCGCTAAGGTCGGCGACGAAGCGCGCGGTGGTCATCGGCTGGAAGGCGTGCCTGTTGAAGTAGCCGCGCAGCCACGGGTCGAACCGCTCCCGCCCGACCAGGTGCTCGATTGTGAACAGCAGCAGGGCGCCCTTGTCGTACGCGATGGCGTTGACGCCCTCGTCGGGGTTGCGCCCCTCGAGGTCGAGCACGAGTGCGGTGTCCTGCGGGGGCAGGCTGGCCAACTCGTCGAGGAGGCCGTTGTAGGCGAGCCGCGCCAGCATCGCCGCGCGTGCCGGCCCGTACAGCGCCTCCATGATCCGGTTCTCGAAGTACGACGTGAAGCCTTCGTTCAGCCAGAAGTCGCCCCACGTGGCATTGGTCACCAGGTTGCCCGACCACGAATGCGCGAGCTCGTGCGCGATGAGCGAGACGAGCGACCTGTCGCCCGCCAGGATGGTGGGCGTCGCGAAGGTCAGGCGCGGGTTCTCCATGCCCCCGTACGGGAAGGAGGGCGGCATCACGAGCACGTCGTAGCGGCCCCACCTGTACGGCCCGCCGATGCTCTCGGCGGCAGCCATCATGGCCTCGAGATCGGCAAACTCCGCCGTCGCGCGATCGATGACCGAGGGCTCTGCGTAGACGCCGGTGCGCGGCCCGACCTCGCGGAACACGATGTCGCCGACGGCCAGCGCGAACAGGTACGGCGGAACGGGATCGCGCATGCGGAACTCGAACGTCCGCTGTCCCTCGGCGGCAGGTGTGCCCTCCGGCGTCAGCATCTCGGCGGCCATCACCGCGACGAGCGGCTCCGGTACGGTGATGCGTGCCTCGAACGTCTGCCGAATGGAGGGGGTGTCCTGCGTCGGGATCCACGATCGCGTGAGGATTGCCTGACCCTGCGAGTAGAGATACGGGTATTGCTTGCCCGCCGTCTGTGCCGGTGTCAGCCATTGCAACGCGGCGGCCGCCGGCGTCGTGCCGTACTCCACCGTGACCACGGACGTCGCCTCGCCGAGCGAGATGGTGAGCGGCTGGCCGAGCAGCGCGTCGGCGTCGCCGAGCGTGTAGGTGAGCGCCTCGTCGTCCTGATCGACGACGCCGCCTATGCGCAGGTCGTTGGTGTCGAGCACCAGCGTGTCCGCGTCGGGCGCGCGTTCGATCGTCAGGGCGGCCGTGCCGCGCAGGCTCCGGCTGTCGAAGTCCACCGTGAGGTCGAGCGCGACGTGCGTCACGCGGGCCTCGCGGGCGCGGGCATGTGAGTGGATGTCGTCGACGACGATCATGGGGTCGGGGGCCTCGGCTTCCTGGCCACCGCGGCATGCGGGTGCGAGCAGGAGGACGAGCGAGGCCAGGAAGGCGGCGGCGCGCGTCGAGGTCATGAGAGCCCGCTTTGCGGCAGCCGGGCGTTGTGGACGCGCGCACGATGGTAGGCGGTGCTTGCGGCGATGAGGTGGCAGATCCAGCCCAGCACGCCGCCCGTGCCCACCCAGAACCCCGGCGTGACGATCAGCCAGAAGATCGCGCGCAGGAACTCTCCGTTGTAGATCTGCCCGACGCCGGGGACGATCAGGCTGAGGACGGCCGCGAGCCCGGGATCCTTGCGCACATTGCGTAGGATAGCGGGGGAACGTCGAACGGAGGAAGGGAGAAAGGACGAAGCCCATGGCCTCGCATCAGCCGCGGGAGGCGACAAACGGCGGCGACGCTTCGGCGTCACCCGAGGAACGCGATCGTCCCCCGGATCGGCCCTGGCGCACCGAGGGCCTGCCGAAGGGCAAGGCCCCGAAGCGGCCGCGCTGGTGGGTGATCATCGCGACCTGGGCGTTCGGCTACCTGCTGCTCTTCGGCATCCTGACCATCCAGGACCGGCTGTCGGGTCCAGAGGCCATCCCCTACACGGAGTTCAAGGCGCAGGTCGACAGCCACAACGTCGGGGAAGTGTTCGCGCGCGGCGACTCGATCGAGGGGCAGCTGAAGGAAGACGCGCCGGTACCCGGCACGGACGGCCGTACGTACCGGCAGTTCACGACCGAGCGACCCACGTTCGCAAGCGACGACCTGCTGGCGGAGTTGACGGATGGCGGCGCCATCGTGCGCGCCACGCCCATCGTGCAGCAGCGCGGCATCCTCACGAACCTGCTGATGTCGTTCGCGCCGCTGCTGCTGCTCGTCGGCTTCTGGGTCTGGATGTTCAGGCGCCAGGGCATGGCCGGCGGCGGCATGGTCGGGCGCGCGGCGCAGACGCGCGTCGACCCCGAGACGGTGCGCGTGACGTTCGACGACGTGGCGGGCATCGACGAGGTCGAGGCCGAAATCAACGAGGTGGTCGACTTCCTGAGGAATCCGGAGAAGTACCGCCGCCTCGGCGCCCGGGCGCCGAAGGGCGTGCTGCTTGCCGGCCCGCCCGGCACGGGCAAGACCCTGCTCGCACGCGCCACGGCCGGCGAAGCGAAGGTGCCGTTCTTCAGCGCCAGCGCGTCGGAGTTCATCGAGATGATCGTGGGCGTCGGCGCCCGGCGCGTACGGGAGCTGTTTGCGGAAGCTCGCAAGGTCGCGCCGGCGATCATCTTCATCGACGAGATAGACACCATCGGCCGGGCGCGCGGCGGCGCGCGTGCGCTGGGCGGACACGACGAGCGAGAACAGACCCTCAACCAGATCCTTACCGAAATGGACGGCTTCTCCGGTCGTGAGGGTGTCGTCGTCCTGGCGGCGACCAACAGGCCCGACGTGCTCGACCCCGCGCTGCTCCGGCCCGGCAGGTTCGACAGGCGGATCGTCATCCACCCGCCCGACCAGAAGGGACGCGCCGCGATCCTGAGGGTGCACACGCGCGCGGTGCCGCTGGCCGACGACGTGGATCTCGACAGGCTGGCCGCATCGACGCCGGGGATGACCGGTGCCGACCTCGCCAACCTGGTGAACGAGGCCGCGCTGCTGGCGGCGCGACGGGTGCAGGACGTCGTCACCTACCGCGACTTCACCGAGGCGCTCGAGAAGGTGCAGCTGGGAGCAGCGCGCAACGTCGTGATTCCGGAGGAAGAACGGCGGCGGACGGCGTATCACGAGGCCGGCCATGCGCTCCTCGGCATGCTCCAGCCGGGCGCCGATCCCGTGCGCAAGGTGTCGATCGTCCCGCGCGGACGGGCACTTGGCGTCACGCTGTCGACGCCGGCGTCGGATCGCTACGGCTACGACGCGAACTACCTGCGCGGCCGGATCATCGGTGCCCTCGGCGGCATGGCGGCCGAGCAGGAGGTGTTCGGCGTGGTGACGACGGGCGCCGAGAACGACCTCGAGGTGGTGACCCGCATCGCGCGGGCGATGATCGGCCGGTGGGGCATGTCGGAGCGGATCGGCACGCTGTCGGTGCTGCCGTCGGAAGGCGACCCTCGCTCGGCGGGCGTCTCGGACGGGCTCCTCGACGCCGTGGACGAGGAGGTTCGCCGGCTCATCGACGAGTGTTACGCCGAGGCGCGCCGGCTGCTGCGGCAGCACCGCGACAAGCTCGACGCGATCGTCGCGAGGCTGCTCGAGCACGAGAGCCTCGACGAGCCCGACATCTACGCTGCGGCTGGAATCGAACGGCCAACGCCCACGCCGCCGCCGGCGCCTCTGCCCGCGTGACTCGCTACAGGCGGTACGTCGCCTTCACGAGGTTGTACGTGAGGTCGGCCATCACCTCGTGCGCCGTCTCCTCGTCGAGCACGTGCCTGGTGACGAGCCGCGCCAGAAACGTGGCATCGACGCGGCGCGCGAGGTCGTGCCGTGCCGGGATCGAGGGAAACGCGCGCGTGTCGTCGTTGAAACCGGCCGTATTGTAGAAGCCCGCCGTCTCGGTCACCTGGTGCCTGAAGCGCAGCATGCCCTCGAGGCTGTCGTTGAACCACCATGGCGGCCCGAGCTTCACGGCGGGGTAGTGGCCGGCCAGCGGAGCCAGCTCGCGCGTGTACGCCGTCTCGTCGAGCGTGAACAGCACGAGCGTGAAGTTGCCGGCGTTTCCGTACGCGTTGAGCAGCGCGTGCAGGTTCCTCGTGTACTCGGTCTCGATGGGGATGTCGCAACCGCGGTCGGCGCCGAAGCGGTCGAACACGCGCCCGTTGTGGTTGCGGAAGCTGCCCGGGTGCAGTTGCATCACCAGGCCGTCCTCCACGCTCATGCGTGCCATCTCCATCAGCATGTGTGCCGTGAAGCGATCCGCGTCCTGCGGCTCGAGCTTCGACGCCAGTGCCCTGTCGAAGATGGCCGACGCCTCGACGTCGCTCAGGCGCTCGGTGTAGGGCACGACGACGGCGTGGTCCGTCGCGGTGGCGCCCATCCGCTTGAAGAACGTGCGGCGCGCCTCGAGGGCGAGGATGTACGACGCGTAGTCGTGAACGTCCACGCCGCTGGCCTTCGCGATGGCGTCGATCTCCGCGCGCCACCGTGGGTGCGTCAGCGTCATCGCGATGTCGGGGCGGAACGTCGGGCGGATTTGGCCTCCCCAGCCGCTGTTCCTGATCGCCTCGTGGTGCTCGAGCGAGTCGCCGGCGGCGTCGGTGGTGCAGAGCACCTCGATCCGGAAGCGCTCGAAAAGCGCGCGCGGCAGGAACTCGGGCGTCGCGAGCTTCGCCTGGATCGCATCGTAGATGTCCTGGGCGTGCGGACCATCGAGCGGGACGTCGATGCCGAAGACGTCCTCGAGCTCGTGCGTGATCCACGCGCCCGACGGGGTCGCGCGGAACAGGTAGAAGTTCTCCGCAAACAGCTGCCAGATGCGCCGCGGGTCGTCTTCGACAGGCGCGCCGTCGAGCGTCGGGATGCCGAGGCGCTCGAGCGCGATGCCCTGCGAGTACAGCATGCGCGTCACGTAGTGATCGGGGATGACGAGCAGTGCCGCCGGGTCGGGGAACCGCTCGTTGGCTGCCAGCAGCTTCGGATCGACGTGGCCATGCGGGCAGACGAGCGGCAGGTCTGCGATGCGTTCGTAGAGGGCCGCGGCGACGCGGCGCGACTCCGGCTCCGGGTCGAAGTAGCGGTGCGGGTGCAGCATGCCGCGAGTGTACTGCAGGCCTGCCGCAAGGTCGGGCGGCGGACAGTCGGCACGCGGCGTCCCTGTCCCGCCCGCACCGCCCGCGGAGTCGAAGCCGAGGCCGACACTATCGCCCGGTGCCCGTCGATCGACCCCCTCTCCGCAGGGCAGGGTCTCAGCAACTCATCGGTACGCGCATCCGGCCCGCGACGTCGAGCGACAGGCGACGCGGCATCGGGTTGACGACCGGACACTGCGGGCAGAAGGCCGCGTCCGAGGCTGGTACCATGCATTTCGTGGCTCTCGACGAACGCGCGTTCTTCACCGAAAGGCCGGAGTCGCGCCCCGGCCGGTTCCAGTGCCCCCGTTGCCACCGCACGAACGACTACACGGTGCGCTGGGTGCGTCGTGCGAAGAAGGACCGCCTGCCGAACGGCGCCGACGAGCGCGACCGCGCGAAGTTCGCCAAGCTGCGCGACTACCTGCTGCGCCTCGACGATGAGGTCACCTGCAAGTCGTGCGGCAAGCGCTTCGAGATACCGTCGCAGCAGTCGCTCGTGTTCGTGGACCAGCTTGCCGGGCTCCCCGACGAGGAGGAACTCGAACGCGAAATCGCGGCGGCCGCCGACGAGCCTGCCGGCGCCCCCGAGCCGCAGAAGCCGGCGATCCCCGAGCGCTTCAGGCGGCGCACGTCGGGCTGGAAGTAGGCGGCCGGCAGCCTGCGATCCTTGGCGATGCACGACCCCTTCGACCTCGAACGCTTCGTCCAGGCCCAGGCCGGGACGTTCGACGCCGCCCTCGAGGAGTTGCGCGCGGGCGCCAAGCGCTCGCACTGGATGTGGTTCGTCTTCCCGCAACTGCAGGGCCTTGGCGCGTCCGGCATGGCACGGCGGTACGCCATCAGCGGCCTCGAGGAGGCCAGGGCGTACCTGGCGCATCCGCTGCTCGGGCCGCGGCTCGTGGCCTCGGTGGAGGCACTGCTGTCGCACGATGGCCTGTCGGCGCGCGACATCTTCGGCACGCCGGACGATCTCAAGCTGCGCTCCTCGATGACGCTGTTCCATGCGGCGTCCGACGACGCCAGGTTCCAGGCCGTGCTCGACAGGTACTACAGCGGCCGTCCCGACGAGGCCACGCTCCGGCTGCTCGAACCGGCGGAGTGACGGGCGGCTTCGTGGAGGCGCCCGGGCAGGTGCTCCCGATGCACACGCCGGTCATGCTTGCCGAGGTGCTGCAGCACCTGCGTCCGGCGCCGGGCGACGTGGCCGTCGACTGCACGTTCGGCGGCGGCGGCCATGCCGAAGCCGTGCTCGCGCGCATCCGTCCGGGTGGCCGCCTCATCGCGCTCGACGCCGATCCCGTCGAGCTCCCTCGTGCGGTGGATCGCCTGCGCACGCAAGGCTACGGCCCCGACGTGCTGACAGCGCATCACGCGAACTTCGCGTCGCTGCCGGACGTGCTCGCACGCGAAGGCGTGGCGGCGGCGGACGTCGTGATCGTCGACCTCGGCGTGTCGGCGATGCAGCACGACACGCCGTCACGCGGCTTCAGCTACAAGCTGCCCGGCCCGCTGGATCTGCGCATGGACCCCACGCGGGGTGAGCCGGCGTCCGCGCTGCTCGCGCGGCTCGACGCCGACGAACTCGCGCTCCTCCTGGCCACCAACGCCGACGAGCCGCACGCGGCAGCCATCGCGTCTCTGCTGACCGCGCATCGCGTCACGACGACGCACGCGCTCGAGCGACAGGTGCGGACGGGCCTCGCCGCCCTCGTCCCTGCGCCGTCGAAGCGCGAGATCAAGTCGTCGGTGCGACGCACCTTCCAGGCGCTGCGCATGGCGGTCAACGACGAGATGACGTCTCTCGAGCGCCTGCTCGACGCACTGCCACGCTGCATGGCGCCGGGAGGCCGCGTCGTCGTGCTGACCTTCCACTCGGGCGAGGACCGCCGCGTGAAGCACGCGTTTCGCCGGGGCCGTCGCGAAGGCGTGTATGCTGCGGTTGCGGAGTCCGTCGTGCGATCCGGCAAGGCCGAGACGTTCGCCAACCGCCGGGCAGCCGCCGCGAAGCTGCGATGGGCCGTGCGCAGCGGCGACGCAGCGCCGGCCGCGCGGCCCGTGCCAGGGCCGGGTAGCACACGACACGACTCGGCGCAGACACCATGATCGCGACCCTCGACACTGCACTGCCGGTCCTCGAGCGTACGCCGGCGACACTCCGGGCCCTCGTCGGCGAGCTTCCCGAGGCGTGGCTTCGGGCGACCGAAGGACCACGCACCTGGAGCCCCTTCGACGTCGTCGGCCACCTGATTCACGCCGAACGCGTCAACTGGATTCCCCGAATGGAGCACTTGCTCCGGCACGGCACCTCGGAGCCCTTCCCGACGTTCGACCGCGAGGCCATGTTCGAGGCGTCGCGGGGCCGCACGATCTCCGAGTTGCTCACCGAGTTCGAGGCGCTGCGCGCCGCAAGCCTCGCGCGGCTGCGTGCGATGGCTCCCGGGCCCGACGACCTCGAGAAGCGCGGGACGCACCCGGAGTTCGGCGACGTCACGCTCGGCCAGCTGCTCGCGACGTGGACGGTGCACGACCTGACCCACATCTCGCAGATCGTGCGTGTCATGGCGCACCAGTACGCCGACGCCGTCGGCCCGTGGCGCGCGTACCTCTCGGTGCTCGAGCCGCGCTGATACACAGCTCGTGCGATCATGGCCCGTACCCATGACCGCTTCGCATTCTTCCCGTCGTCGTCTTTTCAGTCGCCGGAAGTTCCTCGCGACAGGCACGGTGGCCGGGGTCGGCAGCGCCGCCTGGCTCGGCACGTCGTCGTCGTGGGGCGCGCGCTTCCTGCGTGAGCGGTTCGCGGAGATCGGGCGCGAGGTGCCGGCGGCACCGCACTCGCCCGATCCGTCGAGCTGGGACGACAACGCGATCACGCTGGCGTGGCTCGGTCACGCGACCGTGCTGATCAACTTCTACGGGATGCGCATCCTGACGGATCCTGCGCTCTACCTGCGTGTCGGCGCCGACGTCGGAGTCGGCACCCTCGGGCCGCTCAGGCTGGTTCGCCCGGCGCTCGACCCCGACGGCCTGCCCGAGATCGACCTGGTGCTCGTGTCGCACGCGCACTTCGACCACCTGGACACGCCGTCGCTCGCCGCCGTGCGCGGAGAGCCGGCGGCCGTGATGGCACTGCACACCTCCGACCTGCTGCCGAGGGAGGCGTACTCCTCGGTGCAGGAGCTGCGGTGGCGTGAGTCGATCCGGGTCCGCACAGGGCGAGGCGACGCCGAGGTGCATGCCCTCGAGGTGCGGCACTGGGGCGCCCGCGTCCGCAGCGACACGTACCGCGGGTACACCGGCTTTGCCATCGAACGGGAAGGGCGGCGCCTGCTGATTGGCGGCGACACGGCGCATACCGATGCGTTCCGGGCACATCGTGCCCTGGGGCCGTTCGAGGCGGCCGTGATGCCGATAGGCGCGTACGACCCGTGGGTCCATAACCACTGCACGCCCGAAGAGGCCGTCGCCATGGCCGATGCGGCAAACGCGCGCCTCTTCATTCCGGTCCATCACCGGTCGTTCAGGCTCAGCCGCGAACCGGTGGACGAGCCGATCGAGCGGGCCGACGCCGCGCTGGCCCGCGAAGCCGGACGGCTCGCTCTTCGCGACATCGGCGAAACCGTCGTCATCACCGCCTGACGGGCGCGCCCGATGTCGAGCGTTCCTCAGGCCGTCGCCCGCCATGCCCGGGCTGCTGGCGCGGGCCGCCCCGGAGTGGTTAGGATCGTCTATCCGATTTCCCGGCGCGGGCAGACGAGCATGAGCGTGGTCCCGCCCATCCCTAGGAGGAGATTTGGCCGACGAGCGTGCTCACCCGGAGGTACTGGACCTTTGCCCGCCCGCGCTCGACGCACCGACAGGCAGCGTTCGCGTGTTGTATGTCGCCGGCATCGGCCGCAGCGGCAGCACGCTGCTGTGTCGCGCGCTGGGCGCCGTCGACGGCTTCGTCGGCACCGGCGAGCTCATGCGGATCATCGCGCGCGGCATCGGTACGGGCGACCTCTGCAGCTGCGGCGCGCCGGTCAGGCAGTGCGGCCTCTGGAGCGAGGTGTGGCGGCGGGTGGAAGCCGTCGAGCCGGCGTTCGACTACGAGCGCCTGGACAGGGCGCGGCACCGGGTGACCGAGAGCGCCGAGTTTCTCAGATACTTCGTCCTCAAGCGGCTTCCCGAAGACCTCGCGGCCGACCTCGACGAGTATCGCCGGTTCCTCTCCGTCCTCTATCGCGCCGTTGCCGACGTGACGGGCGCCCGCGTCGTCGTGGACGCGTCGAAGAACCTGATGTTCGCCCGGCTGCTCACCGAGACGCCCGGCCTCGACGTCAGCATCCTGCACCTCGTGCGTGACAGCCGCGGCGTGGCGCACTCGCTGGCGAAGCGGCAGCCGCGTCCCGGCACGCATGGCCGCGACGAGCACTTCCGGCAGTTCGGCCCCGTGCTGGGCTCGATCCTCTGGTCCACCGCGCAGATCACGACGGAGACCTTCCGATCGAAGGCCGCCGGCTTCGCGCGCCTGCGGTACGAGGACTTCGTCATGGACCCCGGGCTGGCCCTGGCGGAGGTCATCGGGCAGCTGTATCCCGCGCTCGTCCCCGACCAGATCGCGCACGTCGACCGGCGCACGCTGCTGCTTGGCGAAGACCACCTGATAGCGTCCAATCCCAACAGGTCGAGCCGCGGAGCGGTGGAACTGCGCGAGGACGTGGGCTGGCGCCACAACATGGGCGCGCTGCGGCGCTGGACCGTCACGGCGATGACGTTCCCGCTGCTGCTGCGTTACGGCTACCGCACACTGCCAACCCCCGGACGCGCGACTTCCCCCGTCGGCATCGCGGCGCCCTAGGGAGCGATGTCCCGCTGGTGGCTGCGGGCTTTCGGTTCGGCCGCTGTCGTCGCGGTCCTGCTCGCCTTCGTGCCGCTCGACGTCGTCTGGGCGGCGATGCGGCGCGTGCATCCAGGCGTCTGGCTCGTCGCCGTCGCCGTCTTCGTCGCGGGCCATGCGCTCAACTCCGTGAAGCTTCGCGTGCTCGTCGGGCCTGGCACGGTGACGACCGGCGCGTGCCTTCGCGCGCACTTCACGGGGATGGCCAGCAACCTCGGCCTGCCCGGGGTGGCTGGTGGTGACGTCGTACGGGCGGCGTTCCTTGCGCCAACGGCCGGCACCGCGCGCGTCACGCTTGCCGCCGTCGCCGACCGCCTCGTGGACGGCCTCGTGCTGGCCGCGATAGTCGTCACGGCTGGCCGAGTAGCCGGCGTGCCGTCGGGTTTCGCCTCTGGCGGCGTGCGCAGCGGGCTCAGGTGGGCTCTGGTCATGGCGGCAGTCCTGGCGGGCGCTGCGCTCTGGCGCCGTCGGCGCCGCTCGAGGCCTGCGCCGGCGGCCGGTCGTCCCGGCGAAGGCGGGCGGCTGGCTGGGCTCGGCGACGCGTGGCGGGACCTCCGCCGCCGGCCTCAGGCCTTTCTCGCAGCCGGCGCCATTTCGCTGGCGGTCCAGTGCGCATTCGTCCTGACCAACGTCTGGCTTGCCGCCCACATGGGGATTGCGACGCCACTGGCGCCATGGTTCCTTGGCTGGACGGCCGCCAAGCTCAGCGCCATCCTGCCGATCAGCCTCGGCGGCATCGGCGTCCGGGAGGCGACGCTCGTGTCGGTGCTTGGCGCGTACGGTGCGCCGGCCGAAGCAGTGCTCGCGACCGGCATCCTGTGGCAAGCCGCGATCGTCGCGGGCAGCCTCGGCGGCTTCCTGGCGCTGCAGCTCGCGCGGCGATAGCGGTATCATCCGCACCGCGTCATGCACGCCCCCGCCACATTCACCATAGGCCTTGCGTCACCGCGCATCGCCGCGAGTCTCGACGACGGGCTGGCCAGGGTGGCGCGCCTCGTGGAGCAGGCTGCTGCGGCGGGCGCCGAGGTCGTCTGCTTTCCCGAGGCGTACCTGCCCGGTCTTCGCGGCCTCGACTTCGAGGTGCTGCCGTTCGACACGGACGCGCACGTACACGTCCTCGAGTCGGTGGCGCAGCTTGCCGCGACCCACGTGATCGCCGTCATCTTCTGCACGGAACGGCTCGTGGACGAAGGCCGCCAGATTGCGGCGTACGTGTTCGACGCTGACGGCGTGCTGCAGGGTGTCCAGACCAAGAACCAGCTGGACCCGAGCGAGGACGCGCACTACGTGCCCGGCAGCACCCGGACGATCTTCGCCGTCAACGGCGTGCGCTTCGGCGTCGTGATCTGCCATGAAGGATGGCGGTACCCGGAGACGGTCCGATGGGCGGCCGTTCGTGGCGCAGCGGTGGTCTTCCAGCCGCAGCACACCGGCTACGAGCGCACAGGCGTCCTGCCCGTGCGGTGGGGCGCTCCGGAGAACGCCTACTACGAGCAGGCGATGCTCATGCGCAGCCGCGAGAACGGCATCTACTTCGCAAGCGTCAATTACGCCTTACGGTTTCCGGAGTCCGCCACAAGCGTGATCTCGCCTGAGGGTGAATGCCTCGCGCATCTGCCCTATGGCGAGGAGGGCGTGCTCGTGCACACGTTGCGACCGGCAGAGGCCGGCGGCCTGCTCGCGCGCCGCTTCGCTCCCGACAGGCTCCGGGAGTCGCGCCCCTGAACGAGTGGGTGCGGCAAGCCGGCGCGTCACGCGGTCAGCACTGCGGTGAGCACGTCGGCGTCGATGTTCGCGCCACTCACGACGAGGACGATCGGCTGGGGCAGGTCGTCGAGCAATCCCGCCAGGAGGGCCCCGACACCTATGGCCCCGGCTCCCTCGGCGACGAGCCTGTCGTGGTCGAACAGGGCGCGCACGCCGTTCACGACGTCCCGTTCAGGCACGCGCCGGACGCCTCGAGCGTGCTGTCGAACGATGTCGAACGTGCGCGAGCCGGCCTCCAGGTTGCCAATCAGCCCGTCGGCCAGTGACGGGCCCGGCGCGATGGGCGTGATGGCGCCAGCCGCCAGCGACGTGCTGAACCCGGGGCTGGCGTCGCTCTCGACGCCCAGCACCAGCGCGCGGCCGGCGCACCCGAGCGCGATCCCCGACAACAGCCCGCCCCCTCCGGTCGGGACGACGATCGAGGCGGCGCCGGGCAGTTCGTGGAGAACCTCGAGGGCGACGGTGCCGGCGCCGGCGATCACGTCGGGGTGGTTGTAGGGCGAAATGTACTCGGCGTCGCCCCGGCCGGCCACGTCGAGCGCACGCCGCTCGGCTTCGTCGAAGTCGGCGCTCGAGGTGTCCACGACCACGCCATCGAGCCGCATGCCCTCGAGCTTCGACGCCGGCGTCGTCTCGGGCGCGAACACCTGGAGGCGGACGCGGAGCGCCGCCGCGGCGGCAGCGAGGGCGCGCCCGTGGTTGCCGGCAGAGGCCGTCACTACGGGCAGCGATGCGGAGCCGCGCTCGCCGCGCCGCAGCAGGGCGTGCATCGCGCCGCGGTACTTGAAGGAGCGTGTCCGCTGCAGCGACTCGAGCTTCAGCCAGACCTGGCGCCCGCTGGCGGTTCCGAGCGCGTGTGATTCAATGAGCGGAGTGCGCCGCACGCGGCCGCGCAGCCTTTCGGCCGCGCCTGCCACGTCGTCGTGTGTGACCGGCATGCTGATCGAATCGTACGCTGTTGCGCCGTTCGAGAAGAACGGATACGTCGTCGCCTGTGAGCGGACGCGCGAGGCCGTGGTCATCGACCCTGGCGACGAGGTGCCCAGCCTCGTGGAGGCCGTGACACGCCTCGGACTGCAGGTACGCTACATCCTGCTCACGCATTCGCATCTCGACCACATCTCGGGGTGCAACCAGGCGAAGGCGGCATTCGGCGCCCCGCTCGTCCTGCACCGCGACGACCTGTTCCTCTACGAGCGGGCGGTTCAGCAGGGCATCGCGTTCGGCATCCCCATGCAGCCGCAGCCGCCGATCGACGAGTGGTTCGATCCCGGGCGGACGTGGACGTTCGGCGACCATGAAGTCGTCGTGCATCACACGCCGGGGCACAGCGCGGGGCAGGTCTGCCTGCAGGTGGGGCGGGCGGGCGAGCCGGGACGCGACCTGTTCGTCGGCGACACGCTGTTTGCGGGCTCCGTCGGGCGGACGGACCTGCCGGGGGGCGACCACGAGACGCTGCTGCTGTCGATTCGCGAGGTGCTGCTGCCGCTGGGCGACGAGTGCGTCGTGTATCCGGGCCACGGCCCGGCGACGACGATCGGCCAGGAGCGCCTGACCAACCCATTCCTCAGGTAGGGACGGCTCTCCGAGCCGTCCTTCGGCGTCTCCGAGCTGTCTTTCCGAGCCGTCCTGTCCGGCTCTTCCGGCTGCCTCGTGTATTGATGATGCAGAGAGGACGGCTCAGAGAGCCGTCCCTACCGAGCCGTCCCTACCCGCCGACTTCGAGGGTGGTGTCCACCT
>JBIQIB010000088.1:15519-18703 GCA_044508265.1 Acidobacteriota bacterium | reverse complement strand
GCGCACGCTGGACGCGCTGAGGCAGGGCATCGACGTCGTCGTGCAGGGCGAACTCGCGAGCGACGGGTGGCACGGCTATCCGGACCTTCTGGTGCGCGTCGGGACGCCGAGCGCGCTCGGCGCCTGGTCGTACGAGGTGCACGACACGAAGCTCGCGCGTGACACGCGCGGCAGCACGATCCTCCAGCTGGCCGTCTATTCGGAGCTGCTCGCTGAAGTGCAGGGCCTCCGCCCCTGGCGCTTCTGCGTCGTCACGCCCGACCCCGCGGCACCGCTCCACGCGTTCCGGCTCGACGATTACGCGGCCTACTGCCGCCTGATGCGCACGCGCCTGCGGGAGACCATCAGGCGGCATCCGGACGACATCCTGAGCGAGACGTACCCGGAGCCGGTGGAGCATTGCGACATCTGCCGCTGGCAGGCCCACTGCGAGCAGCGGCGTCGCACCGACGACCACCTGTCGTTCGTGGCGGGCGCGTCCCGCCTCCATCGGGCGGAGCTCGAGGCGCAGGGCTTCGGCACACTCGCTGCGGCGGCACGGCTGCCGCTGCCGATCCCATTCACGCCGTCCCGCGGCGGGCGCGAGACGTACGTGACGATCCGGGAGCAGGCACGCGTCCAGTTCGAGCAGCGCACGCGCCGCGCGCCGGTGTGGGAACTGCTCGACGCGCCGTGCGCCGGGCTCCTGCGCATGCCGGAGCCGTCGCCGGGCGACGTGTTCCTCGATCTCGAAGGTGCCCGCTTTGCCCGCGACGGCGGGCGCGAGTACCTGTTCGGTCTGCTGTCGGGCGACGGCTACAGGTGCTGGTGGGCAACGACGGATGCCGAGGAGCGCGCCGCGTTCGAGGCCGTGATGGACCTGGTCGCTGACGCGTGGTCTCGCCATCCGGACATGCACGTCTATCACTTCGGACACTACGAGGTGGCAGCGTTCAAGCGGCTCGCAGGACGCCACGCGAGCCGGACAGCGGTGCTCGACGACCTGCTGCGTGCGGAGCGGTTCGTGGACCTGCACCGAGTGACGCGGCAGACGCTGCGCGCCGGTGTGGAGAGCTACTCCATCAAGCAGCTGGAGCAGTACTGCGGCTACGAGCGGCAGGCGGACCTCGTCGACAGCGCGGCGTGGCTGCATGCTGCGGAAGTCGAACTCGAGACGGAGGGGCCGGCCGGCATCACGCTCGAGATCCGGATGCACGTCGAGGCGTACAACGCCGACGACTGCCGGTCGACGCAGGCACTGCGCGACTGGCTCGAAGGAGAGGTGCGGCAGGCGGCGCTCGACCGCGGTGACGACCTCCCGCGTCCCCTCGCGGCCGAATCGAGCGCGTCGGACGACCTCAGCGAGCGTGAGGCACGCGTCGAGGCGCTGCGGGCGCGGCTCCTGGCGGGCCTCGACGCGAACGCTGCCGACCCTGCGCATCCCGAGCATCCTCGCTGGCTGCTGGCGTACCTGATTGACTGGCATCGGCGCGAGGAGCGCGTCGCGTGGTGGGAGTACCTGCGTGTGCTCGACCTCGACGAGGTGGACGAGCTGCTCGACGCGCCGTGTGCGATCGCCGGGCTGGAGTTCGTCGAGCGAGTTGCCGTGGTGCGCCACAAGCGCACGGGCAAACCAACGGGCTCGGCGATTGACAGGTATCGATATCCGCCGCAGGAAGTGGACGTCGGTGGCAGAGGCGATCTGTACCGCCACGGCGAGTCGCCTTTCGGTGTTCGCTTCGGCACCGTGGAGAAGCACGATCGTGATGCGCGCACCCTCGACATCAAGGTGTCCCACGACAGCGTGCGGCCCGACGTGCTCTTCTCGAACAACGTGGTGCAGACGAAGGTGCTCCAGGAAGCCGTGATGCGGCTGGCTGACACCCCGGATGCCCGCACCTGCGGCCTCGAGCTCCTGCATCGCCGTCCGCCGCGATTCGGGCCGGCCGAAGGGGCCGGACTTGCTGCCACGCTCCCTGTCGGACCGGACGAGGATGCCGTGGACGCGGCAGTGCGTCTGGTGCACCGTCTCGATCGGTCGTGGCTCGCCATCCAGGGACCGCCCGGGGCAGGGAAGACGTATGCGGGGGCGCGGATGATTCGCGCGCTGGTCAGCGCCGGGAAGCGGATCGGTGTGACGGCAGTCAGCCACAAGGTGATCTGCAACCTCCTGGAGGAGGTCGCGCGCCAGGCCGGGGAGGACGGCGAGTCGATGTCGCTTGCGCGCAAGGCAGGCGAGGACGACGAGCCGTCGGATGACGTCGGGATCATCACCGGCAACGACGAGGCGATAGCGGCGATTGCTGACGGAAGCGTGCAGGTGCTCGGCGGCACCGCGTGGCTCTGGGCGAGGGAAAGCGCAGCCGACGCGGTGGACGTGCTGTTTGTGGACGAGGCCGGTCAGATGTCGCTTGCCAACGTGCTCGCTGTGTCGCAGGCGGCCGACTCGATCGTCCTGCTCGGCGACCCGCAGCAGCTGGAGCAGCCGCAGAAGGGCTGCCATCCCGACGGCGTCGGCATCTCCGCGCTCGAGCACGTGATCGGGGGTGCGCAGACGATGCCGCCCGAGCGCGGGATCTTCCTGCCGAGGACGTGGCGGCTGGCGCCGGAAGTCTGCCGCTTCACGTCCGAGGTGTTCTACGACGGCAGGCTCACGTCGCACGACGACCTGCGGCATCAGCGTGTGAGCGGCGCGGCGCCGTTCGAGGGCGCCGGCCTCTGGTACGTGCCCGTGGAGCACGCCGGCAATCGCAACTGTTCGCCCGAGGAGGTGCGGGCCGTCGAAGGCCTCGTCGACTGCATCCTGGCGCCCGCCTCGTGCTGGGTCGATCGCGGTGGCTCGACACGGCCGCTCACGGCGTCGGACGTGCTGGTCGTCGCACCGTACAACGCGCAGGTCTCGCGGCTTGCGGCAGTCCTTGCGGCGCGCGGCGTGCGCGTGGGCACCGTGGACAGGTTTCAGGGCCAGGAGGCCCCCGTGGTCATCTACTCGATGGCGACGTCCAGCCAGGACGATGCGCCGCGCGGCATGGAGTTCCTCTACAGCCTCAATCGGCTGAACGTGGCCACCTCCCGTGCGCGGTGCGCCGCGATCGTGGTCGCGTCGCCGGCTCTGTTCGAACCGCAGTGCCGCACGCCGCGGCAGATGCAACTGGCCAATGCGCTGTGCAGGTTCAGGGAACTGGCGCAGGAGGTCGGGTGAGCC
>JBIQIB010000088.1:0-15419 GCA_044508265.1 Acidobacteriota bacterium | reverse complement strand
ACGCCGACCGTCACAGCGGTGGACGAGACGCCGGCCAGAACGTTGGCCTGCCGTCGATGGAGGTCGAAGCTCGGTCCGGCGCTGCCGGTGAACGGATTGCCGATCGCCGGGCCGCCGCCGATGGACACGTAGTCGGTGGCCGCGGGCGTGCCGTTGCCGCCGAGGAGGAAGAGATCTCCGGCCCGGTCGAAGTCCATGGCGCCGTGTGTGAAGGTCACGACGGACTCGTCGCCGGCGTTGACGGCGTCCAGGCCATCCCAGACCTGGACCCGCGTGAGCGCCTGATTGTCGGGATCCGTGTAGGCGACGAGCAGCCCGAACCCGTCGAGCACGTCCAGATTGTTCGAGACGTCACCGTCAGCGAGCGTGAAGCTGTGGATTCCGGTGCCGAGCGCCGACACCAGGCTGGTGACGTCGGCGAAGTAGCCCACGCTCTGCAGGTCGCCGGTCGCCTCCGTCCCGATGATGGTGCCCGTGACGGACGTCCCGTTGAAGACGATCTGCTGGTCGCCAAACGGCAGGTCGGTCGCGCACGGCGACGGGCATGCGGTGATCCCGGACCAATACAGCAGGCCGAAACGGATGCTGCCGCCCGCGTCGATCGTGATCCCGGAGGAACCCGTCAGATCACCTCCCACCGCGCCGCCGGTGAGCGTCAATCCGCGCTCCTGAAGGTCGATGAACGGGGAGAGCGGCGTCGCGGAGGCGGTGGACGCCGACAGGACCACACCGAGACAGGAGGCAAGCAGGCACGTGCGCATAAGTGCTTTGCGTTGCAAGCCACGTTCCGATGACGAGAGCTCTGCAGCTTGGCGACGAAGGGCCGCAGAGGACCGGAGGTCCGCCAGACGGGAGACAATTGTTCGGCTTGCGGTTGACCCTCACACGGCCGGTTGCTATGGTGCAGCCGCTGCACGTCCTCCGACCGCTCGCGCTGCCGCCAGCACACGGCCCGATGCGACGTGGCGCGCCTGCGATGACCATTCATCACGCGACATGCGGGGCCCTGCTGCTTTGCGGCGCGCTCCTCGCCCCGGCCGGTCCGCGCACCCAGGAAGCGGAACGCCCCATCGTGGACGACGCGCTGTACCTCGGACAGTCACCCCCCGGTGACACGCCCGTCGTCTTCGCCGCCGGCGACGTCTCCACTGACGCCCGCGAACTGGGCATCGTCTTCGCGCCTGACGGCCGCGAGATCTACTACACGCGCGTGGTGGACACGCTGCCGATGCTGTTCCGGCGGCGCCTCGCAGACGACGCGTGGAGCGCGGAAGAGCGGCTGGCGCTCATCGCGGGTCAGCCGGATGCCGACCACTCCGACCCTGCCATCTCGCCGGACGGCCAGCGCCTCTACTTCGTCAGCAGCGCACGCAACGACGTGTTCACGCCTGGTGGCAACATCTGGATGGCGCGCCGGAAGGGCAGTGGCTGGGACGCCGCCGAACTGCTGCCCGCGCCGGTCAACTCCGACGGCAGCGAGCTGTACCCGGTCGTCGTGGCCGACGGCAGCCTGTACTTCTCATCGAACCGCGCCGGTGGCTTCGGCGATCAGGACGTCTACCGCGCGCAGCACCGCGAAGGCACATTCGTGGACGCCGTCAACCTCGGCCCCTCGCTCAACACGGCGCAGACGGAAGTCGATGCGTACGTCTCGCTGGACGAGCGCACCATGGTCCTGGCCGCCCGGCGCGACGGCAACAGGGGTGCGCTCGACCTGTACATGACGGCGCGCGCCGCGGATGGCACGTGGCAGCCGCTCGTGCCCCTCGGCGACGCCGTCAACACGGACCTGACCGACTACTGTCCGATGCTGTCGCCCGACGGCCGGTACTTCTTCTTCTCGCGCCGGACCACGCAGGGCGGCGACATCTACTGGATGCGCGCGAGCGCCATCGCGGGCCTGACGCCGCGACAGTGACGGACGCAGCCTACCGCTGCGCCCGGAAGTCCATCGTGAACTCCAGCGTCGTCGAGACGGCCGTGCCCTGCACGGTCGTGGGCTCGTAGCGCATGCCCGCCATGTACTCCGTCACGATGGCGGACAGTCCCGCATGAGGAGACTCGACGATCACGATGTCGGTGACGTAGCCGTCGGGTGCCACGCGGCCCGTCGCCCTGACGGCGCCTTCGATGCCAGCCTCGCGAAGCGCCGCAGGGTAGGCCGGTGCCTTCCCGTCGTCGATACGGCGGGGCACACCGACGACTCCGACCTGCCGGGGGGAGCGACCGCCTCCGAGGGCGATGGGGACAGCGCCCGGGTCGGTCTCACCCGAGACGGCAACGGTCTCGGTGAGCGAACCGAGGCTCAACGCGAAGTCGCGCTCCGCCCGCGCACCGGCCTCGACGTCCACCCGCGCCTCGAGCCGCCTGAAGCCCGGCACCTGCACGACGGCGGTGTAGGTGCCGGCGGGAAGATCGAGGCTCATCGTCCCGTTGGCGTCGGTGCGGGCGCGCATCTCCGGCTGGCCCGCCGCCGTGAGGACCACCTCCACGTCGGGGAGTGGATGGCCTCCGTCCGGACGGACGACGGCGACGAGGGTGCCCGTGTCGGCCGCCTGCGCCGACGTTCCTGCAAGCAGCGCGGTGAGCCCGAGCAGCGGCGTGATGGCGAGCGTCCGTGCGAGGCCGCGCACGGGAGCGCGCCTGATGGCTGGATTGAGCATGGCGGTGATCCTCCGTTCGAGAGACGAGGGTGAGGCGATGGCCGTGACGAGCGCGTGAGTGGTGGCCGAGTCGCGTGCCAGCGCGACGAGCTGGCCGGCGTACGCTGCCGGCGCTACCTGGTGTGCGATCACCACGTCGTCGCAGGCGTGCTCCGCGAGAAGCCGGGCTTCCCGCACGGCAAGCCAGACGACCGGATGCCACCAGTAGAGCGTGCGAATCAGCTCCATGCCGACGAAGCGCGCCCAGTCGTGCCGCGCGACGTGCGCGAGCTCGTGATAGAGCACGCTCCGGACGTGCGAGCGGTCCCAGGACAGCGCGGTGGCCGGGACGAGGATCTGCGGCCGCGTCCATCCCCAGGAGACCAGCGGTGAGTGCGCCGGCGCGAGGCGCAGCGTGACGTCGCGCGTGACCTCGATGTCGCCGCGTACCTCTGCCAGGAGCGAGGCCCAGCGCCCTTCGTCGAGGGGCGGCGAGTCACGGCGTAGCTGCGTCAGGGTGCGCATGCTTCCGGCCAGGCGCAGCAGGGCCAGGACGCTTCCGCCCACCCATACGGACACGAGCCACCACGACGTGAACCCTTGCGGCTCGACGGCAGCAGGGACGGCCGGCAGTGCGGCGCCCTGAGGTGCGGGTCCTCCAGCTCCACTGACGCTCGCGACGGCCGTCATCGCGTGATGCGACGGGATGGCGGGCAGGACGTCGAACCACCCCCGCAGCATCAGGCTGGCCACGGGCAACACGACGGTCAGACACAGCGCCGTCAGCAGCACGAGGTGGCGCAGCGCTGCCGCCTGCCGTCGAAGCAGCCGGCTGACGACGAGGGCGGTGCCGAGCAGTACCGCGATCCGGGCGGCGAGCAGCAGGACGGCCGTCATCGTGCGTCCTTTCGTGCGCGCGAGACCAGCGCCGCGATGCGGTCGAGCTCTTCGTCGGTCATCGCCCGTGAATCTCCGAGAAGGGCCGCGACGACGCGTTCCGGCGAGCCGTCGAAGAACGTGTGCATCAGGTGGCGAAGCGCTGTGCGTCTCGCCGCGCTCCGCGGCACCGACGGCAGGTACACGTAGCGGGTGCCGTCCACCTCGTGGCGCACGTGCCCCTTCTCTTCGAGCACGCGCAACTGGGTGCGCACCGTCGAATAGCTCCGCTCCCCGCCGAGTGCCTCGAGCACCTCCGCGGCGGTCGCGCGGCCCAGGCGATAGAGGATGTCGAGGATCTCGCGTTCTCGTCTGGCGAGCACGGCCGACATGCTGGACTCCAATGTTAAAGAAATAACAGTGCTAAGAAAATAACACTGGAGCGATGGATGTCAACTGGAAAGTCGTCGGGCTGTCTCGAGCCGCCGGAGACTACGCCTGGAACGTGAACCCCTGCTTCAGCTCACACCGGTAGAGCCGCGTCCCATCGTCACGCGCGTCGAGCCGGCAGGTCGCCCACGACAGCTTCAGCTGCGGGCCGAGCGGGAAGACGATCTCCTCGCCGTCCACCTCGGCTTCGATGCTCGGGCCCTGCGCGCCGGGCGGCAGCGTGAAGTTCATGAAGCGCTCGAACGTGACAGGGTACGTGTGGCGGACGAGATCGCTCGTCACGTGCTGCGCGACTTCCGCCTCGACGAGGTAGGTGACCGTGTCGGCCCAGTTGACCACCGACCCCTCGATGACCTGACCGCCCCGCGAGAAGTCGTCGGACAGCACGCGCGAGAACGGGCAGGGTCCTGCGAGGCACGAGAGGCGGACGTGGCGGAACTGCCGGGTAGGGCCCGCATCCAGCGAGAACCCGCCGACGGCCGCCTTCCACTTCCTGTCGGGCGAGCACGGCGGCCGGTTGTTGCACGGCACGTTCGCGGTGTTGACCACTTCGAACGTGCGCGCCGCGCTCGCGATGGCGACGATCGTCTCGGCCTTGAACGTGTAGCGGACGCGGACGTTCGCGATGGCGGTCTGTGACGACTCGGCCGGCGTCGCGGCCGGCGCCTGGAGCGGCCGCATGCGCACGAGATGGAGCTGGTCCGCGTCGAGGCCGCCTGCTTCGAACGGGTGGTAGTTCCCGTGCTCGACCTTGAGCGTGATGGGCTGGCCCGGCGGCAGCGGCGGATCCAGCGTGAGGCGGAAGAGCCCGGCTTCGTCGGTGACCCCGACGGCCGAGGTGCCCGCGCCGTCATCGGCGTAGACCCGCGCCTCGGCCACGGGGCGCTGCCGCTGCAGGTCGGTGTCGGCGGTGAGCACGGCGCCGGTCAGATGGCGGAGGCCTTCGGGCGGGCGTCTGTTGATCAGCATCACCCCGAGCGCGGTCAGGGCGATGAGGATGATCCCTCCGAACGCGATCGGCTTCGCATGGCGCATGGTGGGGGTCCGCGTCCCCCATCTTAGTGGGTCGTGGTAAAAGGTCGGAAGCGCACGCGATCGACTTCCGCCACGCCGACGGCCCGCCACGATGCGACCGCCCACCCCTTCCATTTCACGCCGCGACGTCCTTGCCGGGCTCGGAGGCAGCCTGGCGCTGGCCGCCGCGGGCTTCCGTGCGCCGCAGGCGCAGGGCCCCGCGGAGGAGCCGCCCGTGACCCTCGCCGCCGAGGACGACAGCCTGCTCGACGAGATCCAGCGCGCCGCCGTCAGCTTCTTCTGGGAACAGACCGATCCGACGACCGGCCTCGTGCGCGACCGCTTCAACGTGCGCGCCGCCAGCGACTCGCGCACCGCCGCGAGCATCGCAGCCACGGGCTTCGGGCTGACGGCGATGTGCATCGGCGCGCAGCGCGAGTACGTGCCTGCCGACGAGGCGAAGGCCCGCGTCATCGCCGCACTGGAGTTCCTCGACACCGGGATGCCGACGCATCGCGGCTTCTACTACCACTTCGCCGACCTGCACACGGGCGCGCGCATCTGGGATTCGGAGATCTCGTCGATCGACACGGCGATCCTGCTGTGCGGCGTGCTCACGTGCGGTGAGCACTTCCAGGACGAGGCGGTGTCGGCGCTCGCGGCGCGCATCTTCGAGCGCGCCGACTGGACGTGGCTGTCGGCCGACACGACGCTGCTGCCGCACGGCTGGCGTCCCGAAGCCGGGTTCCTCCAGTACCGGTGGGACGTGTACAGCGAGCTGATGATGATGTACCTGCTCGGCCTGGGCTCGGCGACGTTCCCGCTGCCTGTCGAGACGTGGCACGCGTGGCAGCGGACGGTGTTCGAGTACGACGGGCTGCGCTACATCGGGTCGTTTGCGCCGCTCTTCGTCCATCAGTACTCGCAGGCGTGGTTCGACTTCCGCGGCCGGCGCGATCGCTACGGCGACTACTTCCAGAACTCCGTGATTGCGACGGAAGTGCACCGCCGCTTCTGCCTCGAGCTCGCCGAGCGGTTCCCGCACTTCAGCGAGGACCTCTGGGGGATCACCGCGTCCGACTCGGTGAACGGCTACGTCATCTGGGGCGGCCCGCCGGAGATGGGCCCGCTGGACGGCACCGTCGTGCCCAGCGCGGCGGCCGGGTCGCTGCCGTTCCTGCCGCAGGAGACCCTGCGCGTACTGCGCACGATCCGCACCAACCACGACGGTGCCTGGAGCCGCTACGGCTTCGTCAACGCGTTCAACCCGATGACCGGCTGGTACGACCCCGACGTCGTCGGCATCGACACGGGCATCACGCTGCTCATGGCGGAGAACCTGCGCACCGGCTTCGTGTGGGAGACGTTCATGCGCAACGAGAACGTGGCGCGTGCCCTCCAGCGCGCCGGCTTCACGCGCTATCGGTAGACCTTCTCATCTACCTTCATCGATACTCGTCGCACGACACGTCCGTGTGCCAGTTCGAGAACGTCCCTGCGGCATTCTCCTTCCACGCCCACACGTGCAGCGTGTAGAAGTCGGGCAGGCCGTAGCGGTTCGGGCTCTCGAACAGGTGGAGCAACTGCCCTCCGGTCTGCGGCGTCGCGGTCGTCGAGCTCCCATCGTGACGCCCCTGTCGCGGCGCCTGCTGCCGGGGTTGTGCGGCTGCCGCCGTGGTCCAGAGGACGGCGCCGACGAGCGACGTGATGGCGGCGATGGCGAGTGGAGAGGAACGGTGACGACTCATGATGCCTCCTGGCTGGCCGGATCGGGCCTGTCGTGAACGTGTGGGTCGGCGTGTGAGGAGGGAGGACTGGTGACGTCGCGGGCGCGGGGCAGGCTGCGCCGCCACGGTAGCAGCATCGGGACGGCCTGCCGGTAGCGCACGTACGCGACCCCGTGCTCCGCGACGAGGTCCCGCTCCTCGAGCTGAATGGCGACGAGAATGTAGGCCGTGGTCGCCGCCGCGAACACGAGGTGCGCCGCCGTCATCTCCGGCGTCATCCAGAACGCGAAGAGGAAGCCCAGGTACAGCGGATGGCGCACGTGCCGATACAGCCACGGCGTCCGCAGCGTGACCCGCGTGTACGGGCGGCCCACGAGCGGAAGCCACACCTGCCTGAGTCCGAACAGGTCGAAGTGGTTGATGAGAAACGTGACGACGAGGACGGTGGTCCAGCCGGCACCGAACAGCGTCCAGATGACGCCACGTGCGACAGGGTGTTCGACCGACCACACCAGGAGCCCGATCGGGCGCCACTGCCAGAAGAGCAGGAGCAGCGCGAGGCTCGCACACAGCACGTACGTCGATCGCTCGACCGACCAGGGCACGACCTGCGTCCACCACGCCTTGAACCACCGGCGCGCCATGACGCTGTGCTGCACCGCAAAGATGCCCAGGAGCAGCGCGTCCACGGCCAGTGCCGCGCCGAGCGGTCCCCGCGGCTGGCCGTCCAGGCGGTTCGGGACGCCGAACCCGCCGACGAACGCGATCGCGTACAGGAACGTGCCCAGGAAGATCAGGTAGGCGGTGACGCCATAAGCGAAGAAGACCAGTCGTTTGAGCATCGATGACCCCCGTACCGGCAGCATCGCGCCGTGGTCCGTCGCAGGCCATCGGCGTTACGTCCCGCCGCAGGCCCGGACGAGCGCCTGGCGATGAGACAAACGTCCCGAGCGCGGGGCGGGGACTTCTCCGCAGGGCGCCAGTTGTGCGACAACGTCCGGATGGGCACAGGGGCGGGCGCGGGCAGCCGCCGGCAGGTCGTCCGGTACGTGACGGCACCCGACGGCACGCGGCTCGCGTGGGCGGAGGCAGGGACCGGGCCGCTGGTGGTGAAGGCCGCCAACTGGCTCACGCATCTCGAGTACGAGTGGGAAAGCCCCGTCTGGCGGCACTGGCTGGAGTTCTTCGCCGACCGTACCTGCTTCGTGCGCTACGACGAGCGTGGGTGCGGCATGAGCGACTGGCGCGGTGAGGGCCTGTCGATCGACCTGTGGACGGCCGACCTGCATGCCGTGATCGAGGCCGCGCGACCGCCGGGACCGGTGACGCTGCTCGGCATCTCGCAGGGCGCGGCCACCTGCATCCGGTACGCCGTCACGCATCCGGAGCGCGTGGAGCGGCTGATCCTCTACGGCGGGTACGCGCGCGGCGCGCTTCGGCGCGGGTCACGCGGAGCCGAGCGGTTCCGCCGCGCGATGATCGACATCGCGCGCGCCGGCTGGGGGCACGACAATCCCACGTTCCGCCAGGTGTTCACCTCACGGTTCATCCCCGAGGCCACCCCGGCGCAGCTCACGTGGTTCAACGAGCTGTGCCGCACGTGCACGACGGCGGAGGCCGTGAGCAGCCTGCTGGACGCGCGGGCGCACGTGGACGTGACCGACGACCTGCCGCGCGTGCAGGTGCCCACCCTGGTGATGCATGCGCGCCGCGACGAGGTGATCCCGCTCGAGGAAGGACGACTGCTGGCGGCGGCCATTCCCGACGCGGAATGCGTGGAGCTCGACTCGCGCAATCACATCCTGCTCGCGCACGAGCCGGCGTGGCAGCGGTTCTGCGAGGCCGTGGCGTCGTTCGTGAGGGTCGACGCCGCTGCTCTCGACTCGGTGTTCGATGCGCTGTCGGCGCGCGAGCGAGAGGTGCTGGCGCACCTCGTCCAGGGGCTCAGCAATCACGAGATCGCCGAAGCGCTGGCCATCAGCGAGAAAACGGTGCGCAACCACATGTCGAATCTTTTCGACAAGCTCGGGGTCTGGTCGCGCGCGCAGGCCATCGTGTTTGCCCGCGACCACGGCTTCACAGGATAGGGACGGCCTGGTAGGGACGGCTCTCCGAGCCGTCCCTGCCGCTCTTCTCATGAGGCGCAGTCTTCGCGACGTCATGGACGGCTCGGAGAGCCGTCCCTACCGAGCGCTGTCTCCACGAGATCGCCGAGTTGCGCCGTCGTGTACTGGTTACCCTCGACGTTGGCCACCAGCCGCCCCGCGCGGTCGATGACCGCCGTCCGCACGTTGTGGTTCATCAGCCCCTCGTCGGGAAAGAAGTCGACGCCGAACAGGTCGCAGACGGCGCGCACCTCGTCGGCGTCGCCCGTCAGGAAGTGCCACGCGCCCGGCACGGCCTTCCACTGCGCCGCATACCTCGAGAGGGCGTCGGGCCGGTCCACGGCGGCGTCGAACGTGATCGTGAGGAAGACGAGATCGTGCGGGAGCCTGTCGGCGAAGCGTCGCTGCAGCGCGCCGAAGTGGTTGGCCGTGCGATAGCAGAACTGGGGCAGCGCGCAGCTCGTGTAGACGAAGTTGACGACGACGATGCGGCCCCGCAGCGACGACAGGCTGATCCGGCGCTCCGCCTGGTTGGTGAGCGTGAAGTCGGGCACGGCCTGGTCGATGCCGACCATCCGCGGCATCGTCCGCGGCCGCATGATGTCGGCGAGCAGCCGAAGACGCGCCGCGGTGAGCGGGTCCTGCTCCGACGGCTCGTAGTGGCGGATTCGTACGCCTTCCGCGCGGATGGTCCCCTCTTCGACGACCATCGTGAACTCGACCATCGTGCCCACGTCGATGCCGTCGAGCAGGCGGACGTCGTGCACCTCGAACGGCATGGCCATCGCCGGCATCACGCCGGGCACTGCTTCGTGCGACACCATGAGCGTTCTGCCGGGACGGTCGACCTTCAACACGAGCCCGCGCACCGCGTGCCGAGCGCCGGCGTCCTGCGCATCGGCACGCTCCTGCGGCACCAGGACGAGCGTCAGCACGAGCACGGCCACCCGGCAGACACGAAGGCGCGTCATGGCGCGGTGCCGGCCGCGCGGCCCGTCTGCCGTTCGCGCCGGAGGAACGCCGCCTCGGACTCGGTGACCTGCAGCCATTGATTGACCGCGACGTCGGCAAAGCGCTGGCGTGTGCCGCTCGCGGGCCACCAGATCTCGATGGCCTCGATCGACGTCGCCGCGCCGAGGCCGACGTGCTGGCGCAGGGGCGATGCGCCGAACGAGCCGCCGCTGCCCACCGTGCGGTGCAGCGTCCGCCGCGTGCCGTCCGCCTGCTGCACCGTGATGGCAAGGCGCGCGCCAAGTGCCGAGCGGTTGGACGTCACGCCGACGAGACTGATCTCGATCCAGTTGTGGCCGTGCCCCGGGTTGTCGAACACGCGCAACGCGTGCGCGTCACCCGGCGTCGCGCCCCCGACCTCGAACACGATCTCGTCGTCGCCGTCGCCATCGAGATCCGCGAACGCCACGCCATGACCCTTGCCGAGTTCGCCGGTGCCGGACGACGCGGTCACGTCCACGAAGGAGCGGCCGTCGCGGTTGCGCAGGAGCACGCTCGGCACGAGCGCGGCATACGACGGGCTGCCGGTGCCCAGGTAGATGTCGAGCCAGCCGTCGTTGTCGATGTCGCCGAAGTTGGCGCCCATCGGCATGAACACCTTGTCGAGGCCCGTCGCGGCCGTCACGTCGGCGAACGTGCCGTCACCCGTGTTGCGGTACAGCATCAGCGTGGCCGCATGGTGCGGAAGGCCCAGGTACGTACGCGCTGATTCCTCGACCGAGAGGAAGTAGCTGGTGGCGAACAGGTCGAGCCACCCGTCGTTGTCGTAGTCGAAGAACCATGTCGCGAAGCCGCGCTCCGGACCGGTGACGCCGGCCGTCTCGGTGACGTCGGTGAAGGTGCCGCCGCCGCTGTTGCGGAAGAGGACGTTCCGTCCGCTGACGTTCGACACGTAGAGATCGGTCCAGCCGTCGTTGTCGTAGTCACCGGCCGCCACGCCCTTGATGAACCCTGACAGTTGCACGCCTGCCGGCCGCGCGACGTCCATGAACGTGCCGTCGCCCATGTTCAGGAACAGCTGCGCCGGCGCGTTCTCGTTGCCGACGAAGAGGTCGAGCCGGCCGTCGTTGTCGAAATCGAGCCACACGGCCGTCTGTGTGGCCGTGACGGGCAGCGCCAGGCCGCTGGCGACGGTCACGTCGGTGAAGCGCCCCCTGCAGTCGTTGCGCAGCAGCGACTTGCGCTGGGGCACGTCCCAGCCCCCGCGCAGCAGGAGGATGTCGAGGCAGCCGTCGTTGTCGTAGTCGCCCTGCAGAAGGTTCAGGCCGCCGAGTTGTCCGGCAAGTCCGGCGCGCTCGGCCACATCGACGAAGCTCCCCTGGACGTCGCGCGCGAACATGCGCAGCGGCGCGCAGCTGTCCATGCTCGACGTCACCACCTCGAACCCGCCGTCGTCGTCGAAGTCGTCGACGATGACACCGCCGGCCATGGCGACCGACTGGAGGCCGAGCTCCGTCGCGATGTCGCGGAAAAGCCCGACGTCCTCCGCGGAGGTGAACACGTCAGGCGGGATGAGGTGCGCTGGCGGCACACCGGACGGATAGCGTCCGGCCGCGCGGTAGGCGAGGTTCAGCAGCCACTTCACCTCGATGTCGTCCGGCCGTGCCGAGAGGTACTTCAGGAAGTGGGTCACCGCCTTGTCGGCGTGGGTGGCATCGCCGTAGCCGTCGTGGGGCGTGGCCGTGACGAGCGACAGCTGTCCCGGGGATCGCGGCACGCCGTTGTCTGCCGCCGCCTTGTGCAGGTGCGCCACGCCAAGGGCCTCTTCCAGCGCGAGCGCGGCCTCCGACCCGATCGCGATCGCGACGCGGTGTGCCTCGTCCAGGTGGCGGATGGCGTCGGCCATGCGTCCGTCATAGGCGTGGAGCATGCCCATGCCCGCGTGCGTCTGCATGAGATCGGCAGACGGAGCGGGTTCGCTGCCGAGCGATGCCAGGTGACGCTGCAGTGACTCGAGCATCGCGGCCAACGACGCGCGCCGCGTGTCGCAGATGGCTCGAGGATCATGGTTCCAGCCGGGCGGCTTGCTGTACGTGTCGATCGCGGTGCGTGCCTCGGGGAAGCCCGACATCTCGAGGACGTACCGGACGTTGCCGCGCACGCTCAGGCCCGCGTTGATGCCGCTGCCTGTCGCCCCGGCCCCGGCCTCGCGCGGGCTCACGCGTCCCGCGGCGGCATCGGGTTCAATCTGCAGCACCGCAAATCCGGCCGGGACCTTGACGACTGCGCTTGGCGTGCCGGGTGCGAGGTCGCGCAGGACGGCCTGCAACTCGGCGCGCAGGTCGGCCACGACCACCCGGCCAAGACTGCCGCCTGATGACGCCGACGGATCGATGGACACCGCGCGGGCCACCGTCGCGAACGCCTCACCGGCCGCGACCCGTTGCGCCGCCGCGGAGGCCTCGTCGAAGGAGCCCGTGACGATGATGTGCAGGTGCACCGCGTGGGGTTCGGCATGGGACGGCTGGGGCGCATCAGCCGTTGCCGGGGCGTGCCACCCGACCAGGGCCAGCACGCACGCCATCGCGCTGACCCGATCTCGATACCGCTGCCGTGGCACCGGGCGACGGCGCCCCGCCTCGCCGAAATGTCTCATGCGCGCCGCAGCCTAGCCGTAGTCAGTCTCTTACGCAATAACACGAATGGGCTATCGCGCCGACACCTTCATGCCATCGCTCACGCTGGCGCGTCGTTACCCACCTTCGAGGCGTGCGAGCACCTCGTGGAGGTCTACGGGTGGCCCCGTCATCACGGGGTTCCACAGATCGCCGACGTCCCGCAGCCGCGCCTCGAACGTGGCGATCGTGAAGTCTTCCGGGCGGATGTCCTCGTCGAGCTCCTCCCACCGCAGCGGGGTGGAGACACCGGCGAACTCGCTTGCACGGGCGCTGTACGCGCTCGCGAGCGTCTTGCCCTGGATGTTCTGGAGGTAGTCGACGTAGACCGTGCGCCCGCGCCTGGCGACCGTGCGCTCGATTGTCGCGACCTTCGGATGCCGCGAGGCGACTGTGGCGGCAAGGATCTGGCAGAGCAGCAAACCCGACTCGTACGACGTCCCCGGCGCCAGCGGGAAATAGATGTGCAGGCCCGACGCGCCCGACGTCTTCGCCACGGCCGGCAGGCCCAGCAGCACGATCGCCTCGTGCAGCCACCGCGCGACGTCGAGCACCTGCCGGAAGGGGACGCCGGGCATCGGGTCGAGGTCGATCGCGACCATGCTCGCCTGGTCGAGTTCGCCGAGTCTGGAAAACCAGGGGTCCTGCGAGATGGCAGCAAGCTGGGCGCAGTAGAGCAGGGTGATCAGCGAGCCGCCGATCAGCTGCGGGACCGGCTCGCCGCCCTTGTCGTCCTCGATGAGCGCGACCCGCACGCCCGCGGGCAACGGGTCGGGGGCACGGTGCTGGTAGAACGACTTGCCCTTGACGCCATTGGGAAAGCGTTTCATCACCAGCGGCCGGTCGGCGACCACGGGCAGGATGTACGGTGCGACGCGTACGTAATGCCGCAGCAGGTCGCCCTTGGTCAGCCCGTGCGCCGGCCAGAACACCTTGCGCAGGTTGCTGACATCCAGCCCCGGGCCGTCGTCAAGGTCGAGCGTGCCGTCGCGGCCGGCGTCCTCGAGCTCCTGCAGGCGCGCGATGAGCGCCTGCGTCCGCGGGTCGCCGTCCGACGAGGTTCCCGCCCCGGATGGACCACCCTGGTCGTCACGGACCGCGGCAGGCTCCACGTCGTCTCGCAGCCCGAGGTACACCGGATGTCGCAGGTGGCCGTCCGGGGTGATCTCGGCGTACTCCACTTCGCACACGAGCGTCGGGGTCACCCATTGCGTGTCACGAGGCGGCGCGCCTTCCGTGAACGGCGTCGTCGCGCGCGCGAGCGGTGTCAGCTTCGCGCCCAGCATCGCCAGCGTCGCGCCGTCGAAGCCGGTGCCGACGTTGCCGACGTACCGCAGGCCGGCCGTGCGGCCCCGTCCGACGGGCTCGCCGAGCACGAGCGCGCCCAGGACGGGCCGGGTGCCCTTCGGCCTGGTCCACCCGCCGACGAGGTACTCGCCGCGCTTCTTCAGCTTCACCTTGCGCCAGGCCTTCGACCGACGGCCCGACTCGTACCGCGAGTCGGCGTCCTTGACGATGAGGCCCTCCCAGTCTTCGCGCCGGGCCCGCTCGTACAGGGCGCGCCCGTCGCCGGCGCTGTAGATGCCCTCGCGCAGCCGCTCGTCCGTTCTGGTGTGCAGCAGCGACTCGAGGCGCGCGCGGCGCAGCGTGAGCGACAGCGGACGCAGGTCTTCGGCGCCGACGCGCAGCAGGTCGAAGACGATGAAGGCTGTCGGGACGCGGGCGGCCTGGACGTCGATGTCGCGGGCGCCGGAGAGGTGCATCCGCCCCTGCAGCCGCGTGAAGGACGTCGGCTCGCCCCGCTCGTCGAGTGCGACAATCTCGCCGTCGAGCACCGTCGAGCCGGTCAGGCTCGCCCCCAGCGCGCGCAGCGCGCGGACGACCTCGGGAAACTGCGCGGCCTTGTCGTTGCCGTTGCGCGAGTAGAGCGCCACCGACGGGCTGGGGCTGCCCGGCCTGATGACCGCGATCGCGCGGATGCCGTCGTATTTCGGCTCGTACACCAGGCGCTGGCTCGTCAGTGGGACCTCGCCGGGCGCCGCAAGCGTGGCGGTCATCGGCTGCGGCACGTCGTCGGTGCCCGGCCATCGGCTGATCGCGCGTGCCATGGGAACCGTAATCATCAGGTGAAGTACGACCGATAGGCAATCGGGGGACCCTCGTGGTCTCCCGCGGCTGCCGCCACTGCCGGGGTGTCGAAGCAGGCAAGGGCGAAACGACCAGCTTGTGCAGGCCTTGTCGTGAATTGCCGGGGGAAGCGTTGGCTGGCGCGGCAGTTGCAAAGGAAACAAGGTAGGGACGGCTCTCCGAGCCGTCCTGCCCCGGACGGCTCGGAGAGCCGTCCCTACCAGATACAGGAGTGCCGATGGCGGCGCGCGCGACGTGGAAGGGACATCTCAAACTCAGCCTGGTCACGATCCCGATCCGGGTCTTCCCGGCGACGGACTCGGCGGCCACGGTCAGCTTCAACCAGCTCCACGAGGTCTGCCAGACGCGGATCCAGCAGAAGAAGTGGTGCCCGCACTGCGAGCGCGAGGTGTCGAACAACGAGATCGTGAAGGGCTACGAGTTCTCGAAGGGCCGCTACGTGGTGATGACCGAGGAGGACATCGCCAAGGTGCGTCCCGAGTCGACGCGCGTCATCAACCTCACGCAGTTCACGACCGTCGACCAGATCGACCCGATCTACTTCGAGCGTCCCTACTACCTGGCGCCGGACGGCAACGTCGCCGCCGAGGCCTTCGCCGTCGTCCGCGAAGGCATGCAGGGGAAGGCGGGCATCGGCCGTCTCGCGCTCTACGGGCGTGAGTACCTGGTCGCCGTCCAGCCACGCGAGAAGGGCCTGGTGATGTACACCCTGCGGTCGGCCGACGAGATCCGCAGCATGGACGCCATCGACGAGCTCGATCACGTGCCGGCCAAGCTGAAGGCGGAGGAGGTCAAGCTCGCCCAGCAGGTGATCGGCACGTTCGAGACCGA
>JBIQIB010000237.1:0-2501 GCA_044508265.1 Acidobacteriota bacterium | reverse complement strand
TGGGCGCGCCGCTCGGAAAGTGATCCATTCGCCACTCGGAAAGTGATCCACCTGGAAGCCTGAGGGCGGTTGCCCGAAGCGCACGCTTCGGGTCCGCTGGGAGGGTGCTCAAGGTGGATCAGGTACATGTCATTCGTCATCAGGTGTTGGTCGAAGGCCGGAGCCAGCGGAGCGTGGCCCGGGCGCTGGGGATTTCGCGGCTGACCGTCAAGAAATACCTGCAGGAGGCGGCGCCGGTGCGCCGGGAGACGCGGCCCCGGGGCCGTCCCGTCTGGGAGGCCGTGCGTGCGCGTGTCGAGGGCTTGCTCGTCGAGTCGGTCCGCTGGACGGGCGGCAAGCAGCAGTTGACGGCGACGCGTCTGCACGAGTTGCTGATCGCCGAAGGGCATCAGGTCGGCGCCTCGCTGGTCAAGACGGCCGTCGCGGAGTGGAAACGACAGCGGCGCGAGGTCTTCGTGCCGCTGACGTATCGGCCGGGCGATCTGGCGGAGGTCGATTTCTTCGAGGTCCTCGTTGACATCCATGGCCAGCGCCGGAAGGCGTGGCTCTTTCTGATGCGGCTGATGTACTCGGGCCGCGACTTCGCGTGGATCTACGAGCGGCAGGACCAGGTGAGCTTTCTCGACGGGCACGTCCGGGCCTTCGCGCACTTCGACGGCGTGCCCGCGCGCGTGGCCTACGACAATCTCAAAGCGGCCGTCGTCCGGATTCTCGTCGGCGGTGCGCGCACGCTGACCCCGCGGTTTGCGGCGCTGGCGTCGCACTATCTCCTGGAGCCCTGTTTCTGTCGGCCGGGCGAAGGCCATGACAAGGGCGGCGTCGAGAGTCGTGGCAAGGCGGTGCGGCGGCAGGCGCTGACGCCGATTCCGGACGGGCCGACGCTCGAGGCGATCAACACGACGCTGCTCGCGCGCATGGACGCGCGGCTCGCGCTGGGCCGGGATGCGGCCGGCGAGACCATCGGGACGCGGTTTGCCCAGGAGGCGGCCGTCTTCCGGCCGCTGCCCGCGCCGTTTGTGGCCGAGGCCACCACCGTGGTGAGTGTCTCACCGCGGGCGTTGGTGCGGCTCACCGGCGCGTGGTACTCGGTGCCGTGTCGCTGGGCGGGCCGCGACCTCGTGGCGCGCGTCGGCGCGAGCACCGTGACGATCGTCGGACCCGACGGCACGTCCGTCGCACATCCCCGGCAGCGCGGCGGTCAGCGCGCGATCGATTACCGGCACTACCTGCCCGAGCTGGCCAAGAAGCCGCAGGCGGTGCGGCAAGTGCTGCCGGAGCTACTGCGGGATCTCGGCGATCCGTTTCCGGCCGTCTGGACGCACTTGCACGCCGCCCATCCCGATCGGGAAGCGGCGCGGCTCCTCGCCAAAGTGCTCGGCCAGATCGAGATCCACGGCCTCGCCCACGTGGCGACCACGCTGACGGCCGCGCTGGCGGCCGGCACGTCGCTGCTCGGCGCCCTCCTGCCGCCGGTGCCGCGCGCGACGGTCGACGTGCCACCGGCGCTGCGCGATCTCGACATCGGCCGCGGCTGTGCCGCCGACTATGACGGCTGGCTGACGGAGGTGCCGGCATGAGCGCGGCCACCCTCACGCGCGATCTCGTCGTCACGCACACGCGCGCCCTGAAGCTGCCGGGCGTCGCCCGGACCTTCGAGGGGTTGGCCCGCCAGGCACGCGATGCGCACTGGCCGCACGAAGACTATCTGCAGGAAGTCCTGAGCGCCGAGTTGGGCGCGCGACACGAATCGGTCATCCGGCAGCGGCTCCGTGAGGCGCGCTTCCCGGAGGTGAAAACGCTCGACACCTTCGACTTTGCCGCCGCGGAGGGCGTCAACGCTACGCAGATCCACACCTTGGCGCGGGGCGAGTGGGTCACGGCGCCGGAGAATCTGATCCTCGCCGGCCCGATCGGCACCGGCAAAACGCACCTGGCGATCGCCCTCGGCGTCGAGGCCACGAAGCAGAAACGGCACGTCCTCTTTACCCGCGCGGCCGATCTCGTGCGCCAGCTGCTTGAAGCGCGCGATGCCCGCGAGCTGACGCGCCTGCAGGTCCGGCTCCGGCGCGTCGAGGTGCTCATCATCGACGAGCTAGGCTTTGTGCCCTTCGACCGCGTCGGCGGCGAGCTCCTCTTCAATCTGATCACCGACCGCTACGAGCGCCGGGCCACGGTGGTCACGACCAACCTCTCGTTTGCCGAATGGGTCTCCGTGTTTGCCGGCGACGAGAAGCTCACGACGGCGCTGCTCGACCGGCTGGCGCACCACGCCACCGTGATCACGACCAAGGGCAAGAGCTATCGGATGCGCAAGCGTCGCGGGGCGGGCTAACCGCGCGCGCGTCCGTAGCGGGGCGGTGTGCTCGGCCTGAAGACCGGCCGATCACACCGCCCCGCCACGGACCCGACAGAGCCCAGAGAGAACGGACGTAGAATGAACGGCCTTCAGGTGGATCACTTTCCGAGCGGCGGACTGGTCTAATTTCCGAGCGGCGCCACCA
>JBIQIB010000236.1:0-2503 GCA_044508265.1 Acidobacteriota bacterium | reverse complement strand
TCGGTCACGGCCCACACGAGTGCCACCTCGGCGACCTCGGCGTTGGCGACCCACACCTTCGCACCCGAGATCCGGAAGCCGTCGCCGTCGGGCGTGGCCATGGTCTGCTGGTTCGCCGCGTCAGAGCCGGCCTCTTCTTCCGACAGCGCGAATGCGCCGATCGTGGCACCCGTTGCCAGCGGTCGCAGCCAGCGCTCGCGCTGCGCGTCGCTGCCCTCGCGGTAGATCGTCTCGGCCACGAGGGAGTTGTTGACCGTCAGGATCACGCCGAGCGTCGCGCTGTGCCGCGAGACGGCTTCGAGCGCGAGCACGTAGGCCAGATAGTCCTGCCCCGCGCCGCCCAGCGACTCGGGAATCGTCGCGCCCATGAGGCCGAGCGCGCCGGCCTCGGCCACGAGCTCACGCGGGTAGGCCGCGTCGGCGTCGATGGCCGCAGCCTGCGGCGCCACGTGTGCCTCGGCGAACTCACGCGCACGGGCCTCGAACGCCCGTTGCGCGGCGTTCGGCTCGAAGTTCACGCCTGACCTCCGGCGGCAGGCGTGCCTGGCGTCGCGCCGGCTTCGACCCGCGCGCCGAACAGCGGGCGGAGGCGGGCGGCCGTGGCATCCAGCGTCTCGGGCAGTACACGGGTGCCGCCCGTCGTGGTCATGAAGTTGGTGTCGCCGGTCCACCGCGGCACGAGGTGGATGTGCAGGTGATCGGCCACGCCTGCGCCGGCCGCCTTGCCGAGGTTCAGCCCGACGTTCAGGCCCTGCGGCTCGTACGCGTCGCGCAGCACCTGCTCGGACGCGCGCGTCAGCGTGATGAGCTCGAGCAGTTCCTCCGGCGTGGCGTCGACGAGCGAGGCGATGTGCCGGTACGGCACCACCATCAGGTGGCCGTTGTTGTAGGGGAACAGGTTGAGGATGACGTAGGCGGTGGTGCCCCGGTGCACGACAAGGGCCGCCTGGCCTTCATCGTCCGTTGCGGCGCAGAAGACGCAGCCCGGCCGGGCGGTCCCGCCTGTCACGTACTGCATCCGCCACGGTGACCAGAGGTGATCCATGCCCTGATCCTATGGCAGATGGGCTGTCAGGGCAGGCCCGTGGCAGGCGCCGGCAGTGCCTGGCCGTCGTCGGAGTCGCCGGCGTCGGCGACTGGCTGGTTCAGCAGGTCCTTCAGTTCCTTGCCCGGCTTGAAGTAGGGCACCTGCTTCGGCGGGACGTCCACGCGGTCGCCGGTCTTGGGGTTGCGGCCCTGGCGCGACTCGCGCCGCCGCAGGCGGAAGCTGCCGAACCCGCGCAACTCCACCTTCTCGCCGTTGTGCAGCGCGCGGATCACGTTCTGGAACACCGTCTCGACGATGAGCTCGGCGTCCTTCTTCGTGAGATCCGACACACGGGAGACTTCCTCGACGAGATCCGCCTTGGTCACGCCAGGTTCCTCCAGGAGGGAACGGGCCCGGGCGCCGTGGCACCCGGGCCGTCAGACTACTGCTGCTGCTTGAAGTGGTCGCCGAGCGTCGCGCCGCCCTGCGCCGCCGCCTCGCTCGTGTACGACTCCCAGTCGCCACGATACGACTCGTCGCGCAGCGCACGGATGCTGAGGCCGACCTTGCGCTCCGACGGGCTGAGCTTGATGACCTTCATCTGGTAGACCTGGTCCACCTGCAGGTCGATCTTCTCGCCCGTCTCGCTGTCGAACTCCGACACGTGGATGAGGCCCTCGATGCCCTCGGCCAGCTCGACGAACGCGCCGAAGCTGGTCATGCGCACCACCTTGCCGTCGACGACGTCGCCGACCTGCACGCGGCCGAAGAAGTCGTCCCACACGTCGGAGGCCAGCTGCTTGAGGCCGAGCGACAGGCGCTGGTTCTCGGCGTCGATGTTGAGCACCATCGCCTCGACCACGTCGCCCTTCTTCAGCATCTCGGAGGGGTGCTTGAGGCGCTTGCTCCACGACATGTCCGAGATGTGGATCAGGCCGTCGATGCCGTCCTCCACCTCGACGAACGCGCCGAACTCGGTGAGGTTGCGCACCTTCCCCTTGATCTTCGTGCCGACCGGGTAGCGGTCGCTCAGCTCGTGCCAGGGGTTGGCCTCGACCTGCTTCAGGCCGAGCGAGATGCGGCGGGCCGCCGGATCGACGCCGAGCACCATCGCCTCGACGGTGTCGCCGACGTTGAGGATCTTCGACGGGTGCTTGACCCGCTTGCTCCACGACATCTCGCTGACGTGGATCAGGCCCTCGACGCCCGGCTCGAGCTCGATGAAGGCGCCGTAGTCGGTGAGGCTCACCACGCGGCCGGTGACGCGCGCGGTGACCGGGTAGCGCTCGAACACGTCCGACCACGGGTCGGTCGTGAGCTGCTTGTGGCCGAGCGAGACGCGCTCGTTCTCCGGGTCGAACTTGAGGACGATGACGTCGACCTCGTCGTTGACCTTGAACAGCTCGGAGGGGTGCTGCACGCGGCCCCACGACATGTCGGTGATGTGCAGCAGGCCGTCGATGCCGCCGAGGTCGA
>JBIQIB010000087.1:17532-18946 GCA_044508265.1 Acidobacteriota bacterium | reverse complement strand
CATCACGGCGAGTTCCTGGGGAGTGAGTTTGGGGAGAGACATGGGAGATGGGCGTGATGGCTAATGTTTAATGTCTAATGCTTGTCGGCTTGTCGGCTTGTCGGCTCGTCGGCTTGCCAGCGTGTCGGCCGGGCGGCTCGCCGGCTCGCGGACCCCGCACCGCTGACCGCTGACCGCGGACTACTATCTACTTAGTACTACGTAGTGGATGTGTCAATAGAAAAAAATGCGCGCGGCTCCTCAGCGGATCAGCTGTCCGCCCGGACGCCAGGTCGCAGGCGACGGCGAAGCGGCTGGGCGCGAGGCCGCAATCTGCGAACAACGGCAAGCGACGTTGGCTCTCGCTGACGGGCGGGCTCGCCACAAGCTGATCGGCCAGCCGCCAAGCTGACCCGCCGACAGGCTGGCAAGCCGACACGCCGCCCCGCCGACACGCCGACGAGCTGACTTGCTGATCCCCTGACCCGTATCCTGTTCCCGTGGCCTTCCTGCCGCCGCTCCCCGTGACGCTCGCCGACGCCGTCCTGCGCCACCTTGACGTGCCCGATCCGCGCCACGACCGCTCCTGGCTCGACGCCCTCGTCCAGCGCTACGGGGAGCGCGTGCCGTGGGAGAGCGCGTCGCGCATCGCCCGCGCGGCCACGCGGCCGAGCGCCGAGCGCCCCCTCCTGCCCGAGGCCTTCTGGGAGCGGACGCTGAGCGACGGCACGGGTGGCACGTGCTTCGAAAGCAATGCGGCCCTCTCGGCCCTGCTCGCCACGCTGCAGTTCGACGGCGCGCTGACCATCAACGACATGGACGACACGCGCGGCTGCCACACGGCGCTCGTCGTGCGGGTGAGAGACGAACGCCTGCTCGTGGACGTGGGCTACCCGGTGTACGCCGCGCTGCCCCTCGAGTCGCGGACGACCTCGCGAGAGACGCCGTGGTTCCGATATCTCGCCATTCCCTCCGGCAAAGGCCGGTTCAGGCTCGAGAATCACCCGCATCCCTCGCCGTACCTCTTCGACCTCGTGGACGAACCGGTGAGCCCGGACGCGTACGTCGATGCGCTGCGCGCGGATTACGCTCCCGGCGGCCTCTTCCTCGACCGCATCGTCGTCCGCCGCATCGTGGATGGAGACGTCTGGCGCTTCGACAGCCAGGCGACCCCGTGGCACCTCGAGTGCTTCCGCGACGGCCGCCGCGTGGACCACCCGCTGCCAGCCGACCCGGCAGGCGCGGCGGCCCACATCGCCGCGCACTTCGGTTTGCCGTGCGACATCGTGCACACAGCGCTCGACGTGGTGAGCACGCCGGACGCAAGCTGACGAGCCGACACTGCGGACAGGCCGACGCGCTGACGAGCCGGCATGCCGACCCGCTGGCAAGCCGACAAGCCGACGAGCTGACAAGCTGACTTGCTGGCAAGCCG
>JBIQIB010000087.1:10543-17432 GCA_044508265.1 Acidobacteriota bacterium | reverse complement strand
GCGAGCCGTCCCTACCGCGGCTCGGCTTCCATCCACCCGCGCAGGCTGTTGATCAGCCACACGCGGCGGGCAGATCGCACGTCGTCAACCGTCAGCGATCGCTCACCAATCGTCCCTGCTGCGAGCAGCGTGCCGCGGTACACGCCGGGCAGGAGGCCGTCGCCCACCGGCGGCGTCCAGCGCCCGTCGTCGAGTTCGACGACGACGTTGGCGATCGTCGATTCGGTCACGCGGCCATCCGGCCGGCAGAAGATGACGTCATCGAGCAGCGGGTGCGCGCGCCGCGCGGTGTCGTAGCGCTCCCGGTCCACGGTCTTGTGGAAGAGGCGCCAGTCGTCGGCGGCGACCGGGAGCGGCGCGAGTCCGACGCGCCAGACGCGCTCGGGCGCATCGGCGAACGGCTCCGCGGTGCAGGCGCACCGGCCATCGGCGTCGAGCACCAGCCGTATGCGCCAGAGGCCCGACGGGTGGGCGGCCGCGCACGCGTCGAGCGCTGCGTCGGCGGCCGCGGCGTCCCAGGGCAGGCCCAGATACCGGGCCGACTCGGCCAGGCGCCGGACGTGCGCGTCACGCCGCGTGAGGACGCCCATCTCGAGGCGCAGCGTCTCGAACAGCCCTTCAGCCCCCACGGCCGGCGTCGTCCGGGCAGCCTTCGCCTTCAGCAGACACTCGGCGTACTCGTCGGCTGCGTCCGAGTCGGCCGTGATGCCCGCACCGACGGACCAGATGGCACCCCCCGATTGCCGATCGACGACGGCCGTGCGGATGGGCACGGACGCCACGACCTGCCCGTCCGGCCGGATGAGCGCGATGGCGCCCGTGTACACGCCGCGCGGTGCCGTCTCGCTGGCGGCGATGATCTCGGTCGTCCTGATTTTGGGGGCGCCTGTGACCGAGCCGCACGGAAACAGCGCCGACAGCACGTGCCGCAACCTGACGTCGGCGGACGCCTCGGCCTCGATGGTGGACGTCAGCTGCCAGACGCTGGGATAGCGTTCCGGGGTGCAGAGGCGGGTGACCCGGACTGTGCCGGGCCGTGCGATGCGTCCCAGGTCGTTGCGCAGCAGGTCGACGATCATGACGTTCTCGGCCCGGGCCTTCTCGCTGCGCTCGAGCGCGTCGCGTGCGTGCAGATCCTCGGCCATCCATCGGCCGCGCGCGTGCGTGCCCTTCATCGGGCGCGTCGTGATGCGCGTTCCGCGGCGCTCGAAGAACAGCTCCGGCGAGAGGCTCAGGACGAGGTCGTCCTCGCGCGCGATCCAGGCCGCGTACGGCACGGCGGCCCGGTGGCGGGCAAAGTCGTACCATGCCCAGGCGGCGCCGGCCGGCAGCACGCCGCGCATCGGGAACGTGTAATTGACCTGATACGTATCGCCGGCGGCGATGTGTGTCTGAAGCCTGGCGATGACGTCCGCGAACGACGCGGCGTCGAGCGCGGGCTGCCAGTCGGGGGAACACGATGCCGCCGCACGAGGACGGCTCGGAGAGCCGTCCCTACCTGCTGGTCCGTCGTAGGCAGCGGCCCAGGCCAGCGGCGCGTCGAGCCCGGCGTGCACCTGCAGCGCAGCGTCGAATGCCGGCGCGGCCTCGTAGGCGAGCACCAGCACCACCCAGGCGCCCTCGCCGGCGGCGCGCTCGGCCGCGTCCACGACGGGCAGCACGTCGTCGAGCGTATCGGCCGTCCACGTGGCGCGCGGGTCGCGGAAGGTGCCGCGCCAGGGCGTGTCGTCCGTCGGCGGCAGGCCGTCGCCGAAGACCGCCGTCCCGCTTCGCAGGGGATCGCCTGATGGGGCGGCTGTGGCATGGCGCGCGAACGGAGGCACGGCGCCGATCACCATAGCAGGAGCGCGTCCCGGGAGCAGCCGAGGTGCCCCTTCCCCCGTGCGCATGCCGTTTCGCCGATAATCGGCGTGTGCCCGTTCTCGACCACTGGGGCCGTCCGCTCGGCCACCTGCGCATTTCGGTCACCGACCGCTGCAACCTGCGCTGCGCCTACTGCATGCCGGAGGAAGAGTACGTCTGGCTGCCCAGGCCCGACCTGCTCACTTTCGAGGAGCTGACGCGCGTCACGCGAGTGATGACGGGGCTTGGTGTCGGCCACGTCCGGCTGACGGGCGGCGAACCGCTGCTCCGGAAGGGGCTGCCGGTGCTCGTCGAGGCGCTCGCGCGGGTGGACGGCGTCCGCGACCTCGCGATGACCACCAACGGCGTGCTGCTCGGCGGGATGGCCGCACCGCTGCGCGACGCGGGGTTGTCGCGCATCACCGTCAGCCTCGACACGCTCGAGCCCGAGCGGTTCGCGCAACTCACGCGGCGGCGCGAACTGCCGCACGTCCTCGAGGGCATCGCGGCGGCCCGCGACGCCTTCGGCGCGCTGAAGCTCGACACCGTCCTGATGCGCGACGTGAACGACGACGAGTTGGTGCCGCTGGTCGACTTCGCGCGCGAGTCGGCCGGCGAGATCCGCTTCATCGAGTACATGGACGTCCCCGGTGCGACGCGCTGGTCGCCGGCGCTCGTCGTGTCGCAGGACGAGATTCTCTCCCGCCTGGCGGCCGCGTACGGCGCCGTCGAGGCGTTGCCGCCGGACGGCCCGGCGCCGGCAGGCCGGTTCAGGCTGCCGAACGGACAGGTCGTCGGCATCATCGCCTCGACGACGCGTCCGTTCTGCGACACGTGCGACAGGATCCGCCTGACGGCCGACGGCCAGCTGTTCTTCTGCCTCTACGCCACGCGCGGCCTCGACCTGCGCACGCCGCTGCGGCGCGGCGACAGCGACGAAGCGCTCGCGGCGATGATCGCGGGCGCCTGGCGAGCGCGCCGCAATCGCGGCGCCGAGGAGCGCGCGTCGATAGGCGACCGCGGCGCGTTCATCCCGGCCGAGACGCTGCGCGCGCGCCCGCACCTCGAGATGCACACCCGCGGCGGCTGACGGCTCGGTAGGGACGGCTTCGGTAGGGACGGCTCTCTGAGCCGTCCGCTCAGCCTCGGTAGGGACGGCTCTCCGAGCCGTCCTCCCCCGTCACCCCTCGAGCGGCGTCACCTTGATCGCGCGAATCGCGGAGATGGTGCGGTAACTCGCCAGCCCCAGCGGACGGCACGCCAGCATCTCGATGCGGACGTCGATCTGCCGTCCCTCCGTCTCGACCTCCGCCAGCCACTCGTCGTCCAGGCGCCCGCGCATGCGTTCGGGGGTCACCTCCACGCCGATGCGGTACCAGCGGTCGTCCACGAGCTGCCGCACCTGCGCGGTCTCGTTCTCGCTGGCGTCGTAGCCGTCGATGGACGAAAAGCCGATGAGCGACCCGCCCCAGCCGCCGACGACGAAGGTGCAGTGCGTGTCGGCGACCGGGAACGTCAGCGCGCAGAAGAAGTCGGTGCCGTCCACCCGCTTCGCCTCGACCTCGATCACGTAGCGGGACGGCAGCGGGGGGCCCGTCCATACGATACCCGTGAGGTCGTTGCCGCGCTCGAGGACGATGGCGCCGTCTTCCACGCGCACCTCGCCCTCGCCGCCGAAGTTCACGGACTGCCAGGCACCGAGCGACGCGCCGTCGAACAGCGTGCCGGTGGCGGTTTGTTGCCCCCCATCGGTGGATGGCGCCTGCTGTGACGGGGCCGACTGAAGGAGTGGCGCGGCATGCGCCAACGGCCGAGCCGGTATGATGACGCCGACGCCTGTCGCGCCGGCAAGCCATGCGAGCACTGCCCGACGCGACGGCACCTCGCGCCGGCTGTTCACTGCCGGCGTCGGAGCCGTTGTGTGAGTCAGGGCTGACTTCATGACGTCAGCCTACAGGAGGAACGCGTTCGTGAAGAAGCTCGTGATGGGGTGCGGCTGCGCGCTGGTGATCGTCGGCATCGGGATGGCCGTCGCCGGGTACTACTTCGTCGTGCGTCCTGCGCGCACGTTCGTGGCCTCGATGACCGAGCTCTCCGAGGTCGCCGACCTCGAGACGGCGCTGGTCAACAAGGCCGACTACACGCCGCCGGCCGACGCCGCGCTCGCGCCAGCGCAGGTGGACCGGTTCATCGCCGTGCAGACCGCGGTCAAGACGCAGCTCGGCACGCGCTTCGACGAGCTGAAGGCCAAGTACGACCAGCTCGATCGCGAGGTGCGCGACAGCCAGCGATCGGTCCGGTTCACCGAGGCCCTCGGCGCGTATCACGACCTGTTCGGCATCATCGCCGAGGCGCGCCGTGCCCAGGTGGACGCGCTCAACGCCCAGCGCTTCTCGGAAGGCGAGTACCGCTGGGTGCGCACACGCGTGTTCGAGGCGGCGGGGCTGTCGGTGACGGGCGTCGACTTCAGCGACCTGGTCGACAAGGTGCAGCAGGGCAACTTCACGCTGCCGGATGGGCAGCCGCTGAAACTCGACGATCCGGCGCGCGGGGTACCCGAAGCCAACAGGACGCTCGTCAAGCCGCACCTGGAGGCGCTCGAGGACTGGCTCCCCTACGCCGTCTTCGGGTTGTAGGTAGGGACGGCCCTCCGGGCCGTCCTTCTGAGAGGACGCCTCAGAGAGGCGTCCCTACCGAGGCGTCCCTACCGACGACGTTCCCAACCCTCGCGGAACAGGTTGAAATGCGTCGGCCGGTACGGATGCTCCCGCACCGCGTCGAGATCCAGTTCCACGCCCAGCCCGGGCGCGGTGGGCAGCGCGAACCAGCCGTCCACGACGGGCGGCAGCCCCGGCGCGAGGGTCTGCACCCACGGGTCCGCGAAGTCGTTGAAGTATTCCTGGATGCGGAAGTTCGTCGTGCAGGCCGCCAGGTGCAGGTTCGCGGCCGTCGAGATCTGCCCGCCCACGTTGTGCGGGGCGACGGTCACGTAGTGGACGTCCGCGTGCGCCGCGAGCTTCTTGCTCTCGAGCAGTCCGCCCACGTGCGTGACGTCGAACTGGACGACGTCGGCGGCCTGCAGCTCGAACAGCTCGCGGAACTCGTGCCGCGCGTGGATGCGTTCGCCCGTGGCAATCGTCACGCCCGGCACGTCGGCACGCACGCGCGCGAGCGCGGCGAGGTTCTCGGGCGGCACCGGCTCCTCGGCCCAGCCGAGGCCGAACGGCTCGAGCAGCTTGATGATCTTCACGGCCTGGACGGGCGAGAAGCGGCCGTGCATCTCGAGCAGGATCTCGACGTCGTTGCCGATGGCGTCGCGGACGGCCTCGACCAGCGCGATCACCCGGCGCTGCTCGGCCCAGTCGATTTCGTAGTAGCCCGGCCCGAACGGGTCGAACTTCAGCGCGGTGTAGCCCTTCTCCACGACGGCCCGCGCCGCGGCGTGGAACTGCTCCGGCGTCCGCTCGACCCGGTACCACCCGTTGGCGTACGCCCGGATGCGATCGCGCACGGCGCCCCCGAGCAGGCGGTAGACCGGCTGCCCGAGCGCCTTGCCGACGATGTCCCAGCAGGCCATCTCGAGCATCGCGATGCCCGAGCTCATGATCTCGCCCGGCCGCGAGTAGTCGTCGCGGCGCATGCGCTGCACGAGCGCCTCGATGTCGAACGGGTCGTGTCCGACGAGGTGGCGCTCCGCCGCGGCGTCCAGGTAGCCGACGAGCGCCTGCGCGTGATTGGGGATGCGTGATTCACCGAGGCCGGTGAGGCCCTCGTCGGTGTGCACGCGGCAGATGGTCAGGTTGCGCCAGTCGGTGCCGACGACGAACGTCTCGATGCGGGTGACTTTCATGTCCCGCCTATTCTGCACCGGCGCCGCGCACTCGCGCCTCACCCCTGCCCGCGCGGCCACCCGCGGCCGCCCGCGCTCACCCGTTCGCCGTCAACGGCGTGCCGTCAGGTTCACCGCAGGCTCGTAGAGCTTCTCACCCGCGGGGATCGCGACGTCGAGGACGTTCTCGCGGACCGGCGTGGGGCACGTCGTGTGCGGGTTGTACGCGCAGGGCGGGTTGTAGGTGCGGTTGAAGTCGAGGCGATAGCGGTCGTCGCCGAGCGGCTCGGCGTAGAGGAAGCGGGTGCCGTACGTCTCCCGGCCGGCCGTCGCGTCGCGGAAGATCAGCCACAGCCGCCCCTGGCTCGCGGCAAACGGCACGAGCGTCACGTCGTGGCCGTCGATGGTGAAGTGCAGGCGCCCCGGCGAGGTGTAGTCGTCGGCATCGCCCAGCACGTTGCGCACCGGCACCGCGCGCGGTTCCGGGTACCGCTCCAGCCGGCCGACGACGTCGTAGCGCGGCTCGGGCGCGAACCAGCGGGTGCCGGTGAAGGTCCGCCGCAGTTCGGAGTGGGGATCGCGGACGCGGATGCCCACGCGCTCGCCGCTCCGGTGCCAGTGGAACTCGATGTCGTCGATCCTGACGCGCGGCGCGGGCTTGCCGGCCTTCGGGGCCAGCGCCACGACGGCCGGTGCGGGCTCGCCGTTGACGGTCGCGGTGACGCCGGCCCGCAGGTGCAGCAGCGCCTCGCCGTCACGGTAGACGATGCGTCCCACCTCGAGGGGGGCCTGCCCCGGCGGCAGCACCACGTCGCTGCCGGCCAGGCTGCCGACCGTGTTGACGCCCGGCTGCAGGAACGACAGCCCCGACACGCTCAGCCAGCCGTACTCGGCACGCAACCGCGCGTCGTAGTCGGCACGCCACGCCTCGGCCGACGAGGCCTGGGCGCCGGCCGGCACCGCGGTGAACAGGATCGACGAAGCCACGAACGCGAGCGTCAGACGTCGCATCACAGAAACACTCCCTGAAGGATCGAACGGCCGCGCGCCGAAAGACGCGGGCGACTGCCTGGTGGCGATCACCGCTGCGCCGCAGCGGGCCGCCTCAACTGGATGGCTGGAACAGGTGGGCTAACAGCAACAACAACAGCCACGCCGGGCGGCGCAGGCAGCCATGTTCGACGACGGTCGCTCGAGGCGGGCGGACACGTGCGTGAG
>JBIQIB010000087.1:0-10443 GCA_044508265.1 Acidobacteriota bacterium | reverse complement strand
CCTATACTCGATCCCTTGTGAGTACTCCCGCCGACACTGCCGTCGCCGCCGAGATCGCGCGCGAGGTGGCGCGGCGCCGGACGTTCGCCATCATTTCGCACCCCGACGCCGGCAAGACGACCCTCACCGAGAAGACGCTGCTCTACGCCGGAGCCATCGAGCTGGCCGGCGCGGTGCGCGGCCGCAAGTCGCAGCGCGCCGTCGTCTCCGACTGGATGGAGATCGAGCGCGATCGCGGCATCTCGATCACGTCGGCGGCGCTCGAGTTCGACCTCTGGGACCAGCGCGTCGTGCTGCTCGACACCCCCGGCCACAAGGACTTCAGCGAAGACACCTACAGGACGCTGCTGGCGGTCGACTCGGTGGTCATGGTGCTCGACGCGGCCAAGGGCATCGAGACGCAGACCCGCAAGCTGTTCGAGGTGTGCCGGCAGCAGTCGCTGCCCATCCTGACCTTCATCAACAAGTGCGACCTCCCCGGCCGCGATCCCCTCGAGCTCCTCGACGAGATCGAGCGCGAGCTCGGCCTGTCGGCCGTGCCGATGAACTGGCCGATCGGCACCGGGCAGCTGTTCCGCGGCATCTACGACATCACGCGGGACGAGGTGCTGCTCTACGAGCGCGCCACGCACGGTGCCCGCCGGGCCGCGGTGAACGTCACCTCGCCGGCCGCTCCGGAGCTCACCGAGCTCATCGGCGATCGCGAGCAGGGGCATCTGCTCGAGGCCATCGAGCTGCTCGCGGGCGCGGGCGTCACCTTCGAGCGCGACGAGTACCTCGGCGCGCGCCAGACACCGGTCTTCTTCGGCAGCGCGCTGGCCAACTTCGGCCTCGAGCCGTTCCTCAAGGCGCTCGTCGCGATGGCGCCGCCGCCGCAGCCGCGGCCCGCGACGCCGGCGCCGGTGGACCCGGCAGACACCGACTTCAGCGGCTTCGTCTTCAAGATCCAGGCGAACATGAACCCGCGCCACCGCGACCGCATCGCGTTCCTGCGCGTGTGCTCGGGCATCCTGTCGAAGGACATGACCGTAAAGCACGCGCGGCTCGGCACGACGGTGCGCCTGTCGAGCCCGCAGCGGTTCTTCGGCCGCGAGCGCGAGACCGTGGACGTGGCCTACCCCGGTGACGTCGTGGGGCTCGTCAACCCGGGGCGCTTCCGGATCGGCGACACGGTCTACACCGGCGAGCGGGTGGAGTTCCCGTCCATCCCGCACTTCCCCGCCGAGCACTTCGCCACGCTGCGACTGCGCGACGTGCGCTACAAGCAGTTCGACGAGGGCCTCCGTCAGCTCGAAGAGGAAGGTCTCATGCAGGTGCTCTTCCCGGAACACGGGCCGCGCGAGCCGATCCTCGGCGTCGTCGGCGAGCTGCAGTTCGACGTCATTGCCACACGGCTCAAGAACGAATACAGCGTGAGCTGCGAGGTGCATCGCCTGAACTTCGTCGCCGCCCGCTGGGTGGTGGGCGACGAGCAGACGGTCGCGTCGATGACCATCCCGCTGCAGGGCGTGCAGCGCGCCACCGATCGTCATGGCCGCCCGGTGCTGCTGTTCGCGTCGGAGTGGGATCTCGACTACACGCAGAAGCAGAACGCCGGCGTCAGCCTCGTCTCGACGCGCGAGCCCTGACGCCCTCGCCGGCACCTACCGCGGCCCGCCGAGGGTCTGGGCCGGGGCGTCGTTACCCCTTTGACGCGAGGCCAGCGCCTCTCATCGGCCGACGTCCAGCCACGCTCCGGCCGGCAGCCAGGACACCGTCGCCCAACTGCCAACCCTCACGCGCAGGATCGCCCGCCAATATCACGGCCAGTGTCCGTCCTGCTTCCGCCCCCTCCGCGCGATCACGCCTCCTCCATCTCCTCCATTCCTTCCTCCATTCCTTCCTCCATTCCTTCGCTCCTCCATTCCTCCAGTCCTCGTCTGACTCGCCTTGCGCTACCGCAACGATCCGGACACGCGACGGCCGTACGCTCGGCAGCATGAACGACTCACCCTCCGCCGACGTACCCATCACGGCCGACCGCCTGGTGGCCGACATCGCCACCCGCTGGCCCGCCACGATTGCCGTGTTCCAGCGCCACCAGATCGAGTTCTGTTGTGGCGGCAACATCCCGCTGCGCCTCGCGTGCGAGCAGCAGGGCCTCGACGAGCGCGCCATACTCGACGAGTTGCGGCAGGCCACCAGCCCGGGCGCCGAGCCGCAGGACTGGCGCCAGGCCAGCACGTCGACGCTGGTCTCGCACATCCAGTCGCGCTACCACGAGACACTGCGCGGCGAGTTGCCGCGGCTCCATGCGATGCTGCGGCGCGTGGTGGAGCGGCATGGCGATCGATACGGCGCGAAGCTGACGTCGCTGCTCGAGGTCTACGAGACGCTCCAGACGGAGCTGCTCGACCACATCCAGCACGAGGACACGGTGCTCTTCCCGCTGCTTGCCCGCCTCGACGAGGACGCGACGCCGGCACCGGAGAAAGCCACGACGCTGGCGGCGCCGCTGCGCGAGCTGGTGCACGAGCACCACGCGGCCGGTGCGATGCTCGCACGCATCCGCACGCTGACCGACGACTTCGTGCCGCCGGCCGGCGCCTGCCCGACGTTCCGCGGCCTGTACCACGGCCTCGCACAGCTCGAGTCGGACATGCACGTGCACGTGCACCTCGAAAACCACGTCCTCTTCGCGCGCGTGGGCGCCCTCGCCGCCGGGTGATCCCGGCCGGCGGGGGGCCGGCACTGGATGTTCGGCGTCCGGGCACGCCATACTCTCGGGGTGGACTCGCCTGCCCGTGACTTCAAGTCCCTCCCCGCGACGCTGAGCTCCCGCCTTTTTGGCCAGATCGACGACAGGCACCGACGGCAGATCCTCGACGCGGCCACCGCCCGCACGCTCACCCGGCGCGAGGTGCTCGAGCACCAGGGCGACGCGGCGCGCGCCTTCTACCTGGTGGCCTCGGGGTATCTCAAGCTGACGCAGGTGACCGCCGGCGGCGACGAGGTGGTGGTGCGGTTCACCGGACCCGGCGAGCCATTCGGCGCCGTGGTCGTCCTCGACCAGGACACGTACCCGGTGACGGCGCAGGCCGTCGAACGGGCCGGCGTGCTCGCGTGGCCGCTCGACGTCATCCGGCAGCTGAACGACGACTTCCCCAGGCTGCGCATGAACATCGTGGGCGAGATCGCCCAGCACATGCGCGACGCCCTGACGCGCGTGCAGCAGCTGCAGACGACGCGCGTCGGCCAGCGGCTGGCGGCGACGCTGCTGCACCTGGCGCGCCCGTCGGGCGAGACGCTCCAGATCGCCCACCCCATCACGCGTCAGGAGCTCGCCGAGATGACGGGCGCCACGCTCTTCACGGTCAGCCGGACGCTGTCCGACTGGGAGGCCCGCGGCTGGATCGCCACGGTCCAGGCCCACATCCGGCTGCTGCAGCCGGCCTGCATCGAGCAGCTGGTGGACGAGTGAGGCGGCTGCGGCGGTCCGTGCCTGGCGGCTAGGCGTCGAGGTGACGGCGCGCGCCGGCGAGACCGGCCATGAAGGCGCCGCCCGTCCATGCGACGAGCAGCAGGGCCAGCCACAGCACGCTCCGCTCGAGCCACCACCCTGCCAGTGTGCCGGTCACGGCGGAAGCCGGCGCGGCGGCGCCCAGCGAGAAGATGACCGACACGCGCAGGGCGTCGAGCGGGTTGAGCATCATGGGCAGCAGCCAGACCGTCGATGAGGCGTGGACGGCGGGCAGGCCGGCCACCGCGAGCAGCAGCAGGTCGACGCCGAACAGCAGCACGAACCACACCGCCAGCGTCACGAGCAGCCCTCGGACGCCGTCACGCACCCAGAATCCAATCGCCAGGCCGACGGCGGTGAGCGCGAGGCTGACGCCGGCGGCCGCGAGGCCCATCACGACCAGCGCGCGCGTCGCGCCGCCGAGCAGCGCTGCCGGGCCGACGAGCAGACCGGCGGCAGGGACGACGAGCAGCGCGAGCGCGGCTGCCTTGCCGGCAAGCCACGCCCAGCGCGGCGCGGGCTGGGCAAACAGCAGCGGGAACTCGTCGGCTTCGCCGTGCGCGGAGCTGAGGCCCAGCAGCAGCGTGGAAAGCGAGAGGCAGTAGAGCGTCGCCTGCAGCACCCACCACGGGGCCGCCGCGGCGGCGCTGCCGGGCGTGAACAGCGGGAGCAGGCCCGCGATGGCGGCCAGCGCGAGATGGACGTGCAGGAACCGGTTCAACCGGTGCGCCGCGAGCTCACGGTGGAACGCGGCCGACAAGGCCGCGACGGCTGGCCGATTCATGATGCGGCCTCCCGCGTGACGGCGGCGTCGGCAGCGCCGTTGGCAGCGCCCTGGACCGCCGCGAACGGAAACGCCTGCCGCAGATCGTCCGGCGGCAGCTCGCGCCGCACGTGGCCGTGCTCCAGCACCAGGCAGCGGTCCACCTGGCCCTCCCACTCGCCCAGCAGGTGCGTGGCGACGAGGACGGTGCGGCCCTCGCGTGCCGCGGCGAGCAGCGCCGCCTGCAGCGCGCGCCGCCAGTCGGGATCGAGGCTCAGGCCCGGCTCGTCGAGCACGAGGACCGGCGCGTCGGGCAGCGAGAACACGGCCAGCGCCAGGCGCTGCCGCAGGCCGCCCGACAGCTGCCCCGTCGGCGAGTCGGCGCGCTCGAGCAGCGCCCACTGCCGCAGGACGCGCGTGACGTCGGCGTCGCCGCGCTCGCGCAGCCGGGCATAGAACTGCAGGATCTGTCGCACCGAGAGCCGCGCGTGGAAGCGCGGCGCCTGCGGCATGTACGACAACTGCTGCAGCGCCTGGGCGGGCGCGCGGGCCACGTCGTGGCCGCCCACGATCACCCGGCCCGACGTCGGCGTGGACATCCCGGCCGCGATCCGCAGCGTCGTCGACTTGCCGCTGCCGTTGGCGCCCACGAGGAGGGTGACCTCGCCGGCGCGGACCTCGCATGTCAGGCTGTCGAGGACGCGGTGCGCGCCGTACGCCTTGGTGAGCCTGTCGATGAGAATCATCACTGCCCGCCTTCGATGAGCGGGAACGGGTCGGTCACGCCGCTGAGCCCCGGCAGCTTCAGGCGCGCGTGGACGAAGCGCAGCAGCCGCTCGGCGGGGCTGCCCGCGAGCAGGCCGATTGCCGGGAACGGGCGCCGCAGTTCGCCGAACAGGTCGAGCTCGTGGTGCGGCACGTCGGCGATGCCGTTGCCGTCGAGGTCGAGGCGCATCGCGCCGTCCCAGTAGTTGCCCCGCCCGTCGTGCGACCACGTGTTGGTCTCGCGGCCTTCCGTCTCGACGGTGTGCAGGTTGCGCTCGAACACGTTGCCCGCGATCGTGCCGGCATCGCTGCTGGCGCTCGTGCGGATGCCGATGTGGTTGGACGCGACGCGGTTGTCGAACAGGCGGTTGTGGCTGCCGCCCTCGATGAACACGCCCACCGTGTTGCCGACCACCGTGTTGCCACGCGCCTCGCTGTCGTCCACCGAGTGCCACAGCATCCCGTACGCGCGATGGCTCTTGTTGGCCTCGAACGTGTTGTCGGTGAGGCGGATGCCTTTCGAGAACATCAGCGCGGCGCCCGCGGCGTTGTCGCGGAAGCTGTTGTGCGAGAAGTCGTTGTCGTCCGAGTACATGTAGTGCAGCCCGTAGCGCGCGCCCGCGATGTCGTTGTGCTGCACGCTGGCCTCGTCCACGAACGAGAAGTAGATGCCGTCGCGGGTGCGCCGGATCACGTTGTGCGTGACGATGAGGCCCGACGAGTTCCAGGCGTGGACGCCGTTGCCGCGGCGGTCCTGCGAGAGGCCCACCTCGCACAGCTCGCCGGCTCCCGGCGTCGGGCGCAGCGTCTCGGGGTCGACCATCTCCATGATCGTCGCGCTGCCTTCGACCAGGTTGCCCTCGATGCGGACGCCGTCGGCCTGCCGCACGTAGATGCCGTGCAGGCTGTCGAGCACATGGAGCCCGCGGACGAGTGCGCGCGGGGCGCTGACGTGCACCGCGGCGTGATCCTGGCCGAGGTCCATCCCCGACCCGCGCACGGTCATCCCCTCGACGACGACATCGGGCGCGCGGACGGCGACCACGTGGCCGCTGCGGTCGCCCTGGAGCACCGCCTCGCGCGGACCGCGGAGGCGCAGCGTCGTGTCGATGACGAAGGGGCCGTGGTGCACGCCGGGCGGGACGTCGATCACCGCGCCGGGTGACGCCACGGCAATCGCCTCGCGCAGCGCCGTGCCGTGGTCGATCGTCGGCGTCCCGGCGTTGCCGGCGCGAACGCCGGCCAGGGCGGCCGTCACCACCAGCAGGACGCCCGCGCGACGACAGGTGTCAGGCCGCATGCTGCCGCTCCCTCGAGAACCACATCGCGCCCAGCAGGGCCGCCAGGTACAGCCCCATGCAGAACGTGCCCGTCCTCGGGAGGCTGGTCTGGACGAAGTTGGCGATCTGCTGGCTGCCGAACAGTACCGGCATGAACGGCTCGATGGTCATCGGCGCCGTCGGGTCGAGCCGGTGGCCGTACGTGTACAGCCGGTACGCGAACGAGGCCAGCGAGAACAGGCCGAAGTAGCCGAACAGCGCCGTCAGGTCCACGACGCTGCCGACGCGCCCGATGGCGGCGGCCCGCAGCGTGAGCAGGGCGAAGACGCCCACCGCGAACGGCATCCACGTCATCTCCACGAAGTCGGCCTCGTGGATGGGCTGCATGCCGATGTAGTGGTTCAGGGTGTTGATCTCGTGGAGGTCCTGGCCGTCGTGGCCCGCCGAGATCTTGTAGGTGTACATCTCGAGCGACAGTCCCTCGGCGTACTGCGGTGCGACGAGTTCGATGCGCCACAGCGGCAGGAGAGCGCCCGCCAGCAACGCGACCAGGCCCGCGAGCAACAGGAGCCGGGAGACGCCCGAGAGCGGGCGATCGAGGAACCGGTGCATCGCGGCGAATCGAGTCATGGCAGGTCACTCTCCTTCGGGACGGGCCGCCGTGGCGGCGACCCGTCGGATGTCAGCGCGGCCGGACGGCCAGGTAGCCCTGCATCTCCTGGTGGAGCGCGGAGCAGAAGTTGGTGCAGTAGTAGGGGAAGACGCCCGCCTTGTCCACGGTGAAGGTGACGGTCTTCGTCTCGCCCGGGTCGACGATGATGTTCAGGTTGTGCTCGGAGATGCCGAGCCCGTGAATCATGTCGGTGCTCTGCTCGGTGTTGGTCACGTGGATCGTCACCTCGTCGCCCTGCTGCACCTCGACACGGTCGGGGAGGAAGCGGCTGCGGATGGCGATCATCTTGACCTCCACCTTGTTGCCGGTCCTGACCACGCTGGCCTCTTCCGGCGTCCAGATCGCGTGCGGGTGCGTGCTCTCCGCGCGCGGGTACACCTCGATGGGCTGAATGGCGTCGGCCTTGAGGATCTGCGCGAAGTGCGGCTCGGGCTCGGTGAACGCCTCGTAGATCATCTCCATCTTCTCGCCGGTGATGTCGATCAGCTGGCTCGACTCCGGCTGCGACGGTCCGACCGAGAGGTGCCGGCCCTTCGAGAGCTTGTTCATCGCGACGAGGTACCTGCCGTACGGCTCCTTCGTGTCGCTGCCGCCGATGACCAGGTGGCCGATGTTGAAGTGCACCGGGATCTTGTCGAGCACCACGCTGTTCAGGTCGGCGCGCTGCTCGTCGGTCCAGGGCGGCAGCGCCCACTTGGTGACGACCGACTCGATGAACATCGACGTGTAGCCGTTGCCCGCGCCGTCAAACTGCGTGTGCAGCGGACCCAGCCCTACCGGCACCTCGCCCTCGAGGATCGACTCGTACCGCACGACGGGGATGCCCCGCACCTCGCCCGAGAAATCCTTCGCGTCGATGGCGGCCTTCACCTTCTCGAAGTCGAAGACGCTGGCGACGGGCGCCAGCTTGCCCGACGCGACGATCCACCGGCCCGAGGGATCGGTGTCGATCCCGTGCGGCGACTTCGGTACCGGCACGAAGTACAGCACGCCGGGCGCCTTCGCCGGGTCGATCATCGGGACGCCGTCCATCATGGTGGTGTTGCCGTCGCGGACCGCCTGCTCGGCCGCGCGCCAGTTGACGAACGCGGCGTAGTCGCGATCGAGCTGCGTGGACGTGGCCTCGAGCGTCTCGTAGGCCATCTCCGAGTTGTACGAGGTCCAGAACGCCCACCCCGAGCTCGGGCCCTTGCCCGTGGAGCCGAGGTCCCAGTTGAACGGCGGCGTCAGCACCTGCCAGCCGACCGACAGGGTGCCGTCCTCCGGGTCGACCCGCAGGCCGCTGACCATGCCGCTGTACTCGCTCTCGTACTCGGTGACGGGCGCGTACCGGCCCTTCGGCAGCGGCGTCGAGAAGCGCGTCGCCACCAGCACGTACTCGGAGTTCTCCGTGAGGAACGAGGAGCCGTGCGTGCCGACCGAGTTGGGGATCGGCCCGAAGACCTGCTTGGTCTTGAAGTCGCGCAGGTCGATCCGGGCCACGCGGCTGTTGGCGTTGTCGTTCACGAAGAGCCAGCGGCCGTCATAGAGCCCGTCGGTCTGCGAGAGGCCCGGGTGGTGGACGTCACCCCAGGTGTATTCGCCGAGCATCGCCCTGGTCTCTTCGTCGAAGCCGTAGCCCGTCGCCGGGTACGGCGCGAACACCGGAATCGTGGCGATGTGCCGCATCGACGGCAGGCCCGCGACGTAGACCTGTCCGGAGTGGCCGCCCGAGTAGAACAGGTAGTACTCGTCGAGCTCGCCGGGCGGCACGAACGTGCGGCTCGCCAGCGAGCCGTCGGCCGTCGCCGTGCCGTTGCCCGGAGGGTTGCAGGCCACCGAGCCCAGCATGCCGGCAACCGCCATCCCGCATGCAAGTAGACGTACGCCAGAGGTCATCACATTAACTCCCTTGTGAGTGTGGAGGCGTCATTCGACGATCAGCACGCCGCGCATGCCGACCTGGTAGTGCCCCGGGAACGAGCAGATGAACTCGTAGCGGCCGGGCGTGGTGGGGGCGTCGAAGGTCACCGTGTCGCGCTCGTCAGGTCCGAGCAGCTTGGTCGTCGCGAGGATCGCGTCGCTCATCGACGCCGGCACGTAATCGGTCGTCGGCGACTCGGCGGCGGCGACGAGGAACTTCTCGATGTCCACGTCGGCCGCGAGGAGCATCCAGTTGTGGCCCATCGAGAACTTGGGCATGCTGCCCACGTTGACCAGGGTCACGCTCAGGCGTTCGCCGGGCGTCGCGCGAATCTCGGTGACGCTGAACTTGATTTCGTCATTGGCGGTGACCTCGATCGCGCGGCCGTCGTGGCTGGCCGGCGCCGACGCGTCCGGGGCGGCCGTTGTCGCGGGCGACGAGGTGCCTGCCTTGTCGGCGGGTTCGGGCTGGCCGCAGGCCGCCGCAGTCACGGCCACGGCCAGCAGGGGGATGAGGGCAAGGTGTCGCATGTTCATGGGTCGGGTCTGTACGTCGACGGTCACTGGTGCCTCCTGACACGGAAGTCTGGGCCACGAGGGCCGCACGATCGTTGCGCCAGCGCAAGCGCCAGCGGTTTGCGGCCTCGCAATGTCGGATGTGCGGGATTCTGACACAATCGCCGCATGAGAAGGACCACCGTGGTGGCACTCGTCGTGGGCGCGGCCCTCGCGCTCGTGGCGTTGTCGAGATGGAACGCCGGCACGCCGCCGGCCGACGGCACGCTCAGCTATACGGTCACCGGCACGGTGGTCGCCGCGCCCGTGGGCCCGTCGGTGGACGTGGCGCACGACGAGATCCCGGGCTTCATGCCCGCGATGACGATGCCCTTCGCCCTGCGGGATCCCGGCGACGGCAGGGATCTCGCGCCAGGGGACCGCGTGCGGTTCACGCTGCGGGTCGGCCAGCAGGAGTCATGGGCCGAGGACGTCGTCGTGACGGGCCACGACGCGGAGGCCGCCCGGCGGCTGGCCGCCGCCCGGCCGCGTGCCGGCAGCCGGCTGCGCGATGGCGATGCCGTGCCGGCGTTCGCGCTCGTGGATCAGGACGGCGGCCCCGTGAGCCGCGAGGACCTCGACGGCCGCTATACCGTCGTGACGTTCATCTTCACGCGCTGTCCGCTGCCCGAGTTCTGTCCGCTGATGGTGAGCCGCTTCAGGGAGCTGCAGACGGCGGCCGAGGGCGATCCGGCGCTGGCCGAGCGGCTGCGGCTGCTGAGCGTCACGCTCGACCCGGAGTACGACACACCCGAGGTGCTGGCCGCGTACGGCAGGGCCATGCGCGCCGACTTCTCGCGCTGGCGGTTTGCGACGGGGTCGGAGGACGCGATTGACGGGTTCGCGAAGGCGTTTGCCGTGTACCGCGAGCGCGACGGCGGGACGCTCGACCACACGCTGGCGACGGCGCTCGTCGGGCCGGATGGCCGCGTGATCGAGATCTGGCGCGGCAGCGGCTGGACGACAGACGACGTCCTCGCCCGCATCGCCAGGTAGGGACGGCCCG
>JBIQIB010000086.1:0-19097 GCA_044508265.1 Acidobacteriota bacterium | reverse complement strand
GCTCTACACGGCCGGCGCCACGACGCGCCTCGGCAAGGTGGACGACGGCACGGCGCCCACCGACTACGACGACGAGGCCATCGCGCGCAAGCACACGCTGGCCGCGACGCCCGCGTGGGCGACGTGGCGCGACCACAAGATCAACCTCATCGATACGCCCGGGTTCGGGAGCTTCCTGAGCGAGACGGGCGCGGCCATGCGCGTCGCCGACGCCGCGCTCGTCGTCGTCGACGCCGTGTCGGGCGTCGAGGCGCAGACCGAACGCGTGTGGGCGATGGCCGCCGACGAGGGCCTGCCGCGATTGATCGTGGTCAACCGGATGGACCGCGAACGCGCCGACCTCGGGCGTGTCGTGGCGCATCTGCGGGAGGTGTTCGGACGGTCGGTGGTGCCGGTCACGCTGCCCATCGGCGCGGAGCGCGAGTTCCGGGGCGTCGTCGACCTGCTGACCCAACAGGCGTACAGCTACGCCGATGACAGCGGGAAGAGCACGGCGGCAGCCGTGCCTGCCGGGATGGAAGCCGAGGCGCGAGAGGCCCGCGAACGTCTGGTCGAGATGGTGGCCGAGGCCGACGACAAGCTGATGGAGCGGTTCTTCGAGGAGGGCACGCTGACAGACGACGAGCTGATCGCCGGCCTTCGTCAGGCGGTGCGGGCAGGCCTCGTCGTTCCCGTGTACTGCACGTCCGCCATCGAGAACGTGGGCTCCGACGTGCTGCTGTCGGCGCTTGTGGACCTGGCGCCCTCGCCCGCAGAACGGCCGTTGCGCGCACTCGAGGGGGCAGACGGGCAACCGGTGGAGGTCAGTGCCTCGGACGCCGCGCCGGCACGGCTGTTCGTCTGGAAGACCGTGGCCGACCCGTTCGCGGGACGCATCTCGCTGTTCCGTGTCGTGACAGGCACCGTGAGCGACGACACGTCGCTCGCCATCGTCGGGAAGGACGCGACCGAGCGCCTGGGCCACATCCTGACCGTCCAGGGCAAGACGCAGCAAGCCGTGCCCGTGCTGCACGCGGGCGATCTCGGCGCGGTCGCCAAGCTCAAGGAGACGCAGACGGGCGACACCCTGGCCGAGAAGGGTTCAGACCTCCGCCTGCCCCCGATCACGTTCGCCGAGCCGCTCATGTCGTATGCGCTCGAGCCGAAGAGCCGGGCCGACGAAGAGAAGATCAGCACGGCGCTGCACCGGCTGCAGGAAGAAGACCCCACGATCAGGACGGACCGCGATCCGCGGACGCACGAGCACCTCATCTCGGGCCAGGGCCAGCTCCATCTCGAGGTCACCGTCGCGAAGCTGAAGCGGCGCTTCGGCGTCGACGTCACGCTCAAGCTGCCGCGGATTCCGTACCTCGAGACCATCACCGCGAGTACCGAAGCCCATGGCCGGCACAAGAAGCAGACGGGCGGCCACGGGCAGTTCGGCGACTGCAAGATCCGCATCGAGCCGCTGCCGCGCGGTGAGGACTTCGCATTCGGCGACGAGATCTTCGGCGGCGCCATCCCGCGCCAGTTCGTGCCGGCCATCGAGAAGGGCATCCAGGACGCGCGGATGCGCGGCTTCCTCGCCGGCTACCCGGTCGTCGACTTCAAGGCGGTCGTCTACGACGGGTCGTTCCACCCGGTCGACAGCAACGAGCTGTCGTTCAAGATGGCCGGCTCGCTCGCCTTCAGGGACGCGATGACGCGGGCGCGTCCGGTGCTCCTCGAGCCCGTGATGCGCGTCGAGGTGCACGCGCCGAGCGACTTTGCCGGCGACCTGATGGGCGACCTCAATGGCCGTCGCGGCCGCATCAGCGGGATGGAGGCCAGGGGCCAGACGACGGTCATCCACGCCCTGGTCCCGATGGCCGAGATGCTCACCTACGAGCAGCACCTCACCTCGGCGACGGGCGGACGCGGGTCGTACCACATGGTCCACTCCCACTACGAAGAGGTGCCGGCGCACCTGCAGGCGCGCATCGTCGCGCAGGCGAAGGTCGAGCACGGCGAACCTTCGGAGGTCTGAACGTGGTCACCTTCTCGCACGTCCTCTGTCCGACCGACCTGAGCGAGGCCGCGCTGCCGCCGCTGACCTACGCCGCCGCGCTGGCGCGGTGGTACGAGGCGCGGCTCACCGTCCTGCACGTGCTGCCGCCACCGGCTCCCCTGCCGGCCAGCATGGCGGGCTTCAACGTGGCGTTCGACGTCATGCCCCCGCCGCCGCGCGACGTCCTGCGCGAGGCGCTGCAGGCCGCGGCCGCGCGCGCCGGCGCCGAGACGCCGCACCTGGCCCTCGAGATCGTCGACGGCGACCCAGCGACGGCCATCGTCGACCAGGCCGTCGCACAGCGGGCCGACATCGTGGTGTTGGGCACGCATGGGCGCAGCGGATTCGAGCGGTTCATGATCGGATCGATCGCCGAGAAGGTCCTGCGCAAGGCGCCGTGCCCGGTGCTGACGGTGCCGCCGCACATGCCGGCCGCGTCTGCCAGCGACGTCCACGTGCGCCACGTCCTGTGCGCCGTCGACTTCTCGGAGGCGTCGCTGCAGGCCTTCGGCTTCGCGCTGGCGCTCGCCCGCCAGGCCAGGGCCTCGCTCACGGCGGTGCACGCCATCGAGTGGCTCGTGGAGGACGAGCCCCCCACGCATGTACGGTTCAACGTCCCGGAGTACCGCGCCCATCGGATTGACGAGGCGCGCCAGCGGCTGCAGGCGCTCATCGACAGCGAGGTCAAGGGCGCCGTGCCGGCGACCGCCCTGGTGCCCGTGGGCCGCGCACACCGCGAGATCCTCGAGGCCGCCGACGACGCCGGCGCCGACCTCATCGTGATGGGCATGCAGGGTCGCGGCGGACTCGGCGCGGCGTTGTTCGGCTCGACCACGCAGCAGGTCGTCCGGGGCGCGACGTGCCCCGTCCTGACGACGCGTGCGCCGGCTGACGTAAGGCCTGCGTAAGGACACACGCCGGCCGGGAGCCGGAAAAGGTCAGCCTGTGTGTGGTGCGGGTGGTGCGTGTCGCGGCGATGCGACGACAGCGGAACGAGCAAAGCCCGCACACGGCCTCGGAAGGACGCGCGCGGGCTGTGGCCCGTCAGGAGGGTGTGCTACTCGTCGTCGGACTTCTTCGACGAGCGGGCGCGCTTCGGCTTCTCGCCGTCCTCAGCCGCGCCCTCTTCCTGCAGCTTCTTCACGGCGGCGCGAGCCCGTCCGCGCAGCGACTTCGGCTCCTCGGCGGGAGCGGCCTCGGCGCCCGCCTCGGCGGCGTTCGGGTCGTACTCGCTGCCGACGAGTTCGATTTGCGCGACTTCGGCGGCGTCGCCGCGGCGGTGACCGAGCCGCAGCAGGCGCGTGTAGCCGCCCGGACGCTCCGTGTAGCGGGGAGCGATGGCGTCGAAGAGCTTCGCCACGACCTTCTGGTCGGACAGGTCGCGCGAGACCAGACGCTCGGCGTTCATCCGTCGAATCCGGCGCTGCTCGACCTCGCCCGGCGCGGTGAGGCTGCGCTTGGCGATCGTGATGAGGCGCTCGACGTACGGACGCAGTTCCTTGGCCTTCGGCACCGTCGTCTCGATCCGCTCGTGACGCAGCAGCGCCTGCGCCTGGTTGCGGAGGAGGGCGATCCGATGCTCGGTCACGCGTCCGAGCTTGCGATGGGCGACTCGATGTCTCATGGTCCTAGTCCTGCCGGGCGGGCTGATCGACGTTCATGCCGAGGCTGAGCCCCATGCTCGCCAGGATCTCCTTGATCTCGTTGAGCGACTTCCGGCCGAAGTTCTTGGTCTTCAGCAGGTCGTTCTCGGTCTTGGCCACCAGCTCGCGGATGGTACGGATGCTGGCGTTCTTGAGGCAGTTGTACGAGCGGACCGACAGCTCGAGTTCCTCGATGCTCTTGTCGAGGTGCTCGTTGCTCTCCTCGGTCAGCGTCGCCGGCGTCTCGTTGCCCGACACCACGGCCTCGTCATCGTCGTCGTCGCCGCCGAAGATGAAGAGATGGTCGCGCAGCAGGTGCGCCGCCAGTTCGATGGCCTGCGTCGGCGTCACCGAGCCGGTCGTCGTCACCTCGAGCGTCAGCTTGTCGTAGTCGGTGTTCTGCCCGACGCGTGCCGACTCGACGAGGTAGTTGACCTTCTTGATCGGCGAGTGGACCGAGTCGACCGGAATCCATCCGATGCCGAGGTCCTCGTCGAAGTTGCGGTCGGCCGAGACGTACCCCCGCCCGTTCTTCAGGCGCATCTCCATGTGGAGCTTGCCGCCGGCCGACACCGTGGCGATGTGCGCCTCCGGGTCGAGGATCTCGACGTCCTGGTCGACCTCGATGTCACGCGCGAGCACCGGGCCGGGCTTGTCGACACGCACGTACAGCATCTTGGTCTCGTCGCCGTGCAGCTTGAACGGCACCTGCTTGAGATTGAGGATGATGTCCGTTGCGTCTTCCACCACGCCTTCGACGGGCGAGAACTCGTGCTGCACGCCGTCGATCTTGACCGCGGTGATGGCCGCGCCCTCGATTGACGACAGGAGCACGCGACGCATCGCGTTGCCGATGGTGGTACCCCACCCGCGCTCGAACGGCTGCGCGGAAAATCGCCCGAACCGTTCGGTCAACGAAGTGGCGTCGACGTCGAGGCGCTTCGGGCGCTGGAACCCCTTCCACAGCATCGATGTAGTCCTTTCCTGACTGAGCCTGAACACGCGCGACGTCCCGCCGCGCGTCCTGTATGTCCCCGCCGCGCCACGCCGGTCCGCGGCGTGGACGCGTCACGCCGACTACTTCGAGTAGAGCTCGACGATGAGCTGCTCCTGCACCGGGAGGTTGATCTGCTCCCGGGTCGGCAGCGACAGCACCTTGCCTGCGATGCCCGTCGGGTCGAGCGACAGCCACGCCGGCACGCCCCGCCCCTTCACCTCCTCCATGGCCTGGAGGATGGCCGGGTTCTTCTGGCTGCTCTGGCGCACCGTGATGGCATCGCCCGAGCGCACCTGGTACGACGGGATGTCGACCTTCTTCCCGTTGACCAGGAAGTGGCCGTGCCGCACCAGCTGCCGCGCCTGTGCCCGCGAGGTCGCGAAGCCGAGCCGGTACACCGCGTTGTCGAGGCGCCGCTCGAGCAGCTGCAGCAGCGTCTCGCCCGTGATGCCACGCTGGCGGTCGGCCGTCTCGAAGTACCGGCGGAACTGGTTCTCGAGCACGCCGTAGATGCGCTTGACCTTCTGCTTCTCACGCAGCTGGAGGCCGTAACCCACCAGCTTCGCGCGGCGGGCCTTGGTGTGCATCCCCGGGGGCATGTTGCGCTTCTCGATCGCGCACTTCTCGGTGTAGCACCGTTCGCCCTTCAGGAACAGCTTCATGCCCTCGCGCCGGCACAGGCGGCAGACGGGTCCGATGTATCGAGCCATGTGACGTGTATGTCCTTCTCTAACGCGTTGCACCGCGGGAGGACGTCCCCCCGCGGCCTGCTACTCCCACCCTCAGACGCGACGGCGCTTCGGCGGCCGGCAGCCGTTGTGCGGAATCGGGGTGACGTCGCGAATCGTCTTGACGTCGAGCCCGACGTTGGCCAGGGCGCGGACGGCCGACTCGCGGCCGGCGCCGGGGCCCTTGACCCGCACTTCGACGGTGCGCATGCCGAAGGCCTTGGCGGCGTTGGCGGCGTTCATCGCCGCCTGGGTCGCCGCGAACGGCGTGCCCTTGCGCGAGCCCTTGAAACCAATCGCGCCCGCGCTCGCCCACGACACGACGTTGCCTTCGACGTCGGTGATCGTGATCAGCGTGTTGTTGAACGACGCCTGGACGTGGGCGATGCCGGCGTGCACGACCTTCTTCTCGCCACGCTTCTTGTAGACCTTCTTGCGGGCGCCGGCCTTCTTGCCGGCCGGCTTCTTGGCGCCGCCTTCTTCGATCGGATCTGCCATGGGTTATACCGTCTTCTTCTTGGCGATGGCGCCGCGGCGCGGGCCCTTGCGCGTACGGGCGTTGGTCTTGGTGCGCTGCCCGCGCACCGGCAGGCTGCGGCGGTGCCGGAGCCCGCGGTAACAGCCAATCTCCATCAGCCGCTTGATGTTCAGCGAGATCTCCTTCCGGAGATCGCCCTCGACCCCGCCGACGTCCTCGATCACCTTGCTGATCGAGCGCACGTCCTCTTCCGTCAGGTCCTTGACCCGAATGTCGGGCGACACCCCGGCCTGTCCGAGGATGTCCGTCGAGCGCTTGCGCCCGATGCCGAAGATGTACGTGAGCCCGACCTCGATGCGCTTGGTGCGCGGGAGGTCTACGCCTGCAATCCGTGCCATATATGTGTCCTGACGTCTGCCATGCCCCGGACGCCTCGCCGAGGCGTCCGCGCCATCATCCCTGCCGCTGCTTGTGCTTCTGGTTCTCGCAGATCACCCGCACCACGCCGCGGCGCCGGACGATCTTGCACTTCACACAGATGCGCTTCACCGATGCTCTGACCTTCATGTCCGTTCCCCGGGCGGGCTGCCCCGCCTACAGCTTCTCGTCTATCCGGCCCCGCGTGACGTCGACCGGCGACATCCGCACGAGCACGCGATCCCCAACCAGAATCCGGATGAAGTTCTTCCGGATGTCCTCCCGCAGGTGCGCCGTGACCAGGTGCCCCGAATCCAGCCGCACCCGGTAGAGCGCCTGCGGCAACTGGGCCTGCACCGTGCCGGGCAACCGCGTGCCGCCGCGCCCGGCGTCGTCGTTCACCACGCTCAGCGCGCCGTCACACCCGCTTCCGCAGGCCGCAGCGTCAGCACCTCGGCGCCGTCGCGCGTGACGGCCACCGTGTGCTCGAAGTGCGCGGACAGCTTCCCGTCCACCGTCACCGCCGTCCACCCGTCGGCCAGTACCCGCACCGCCGGCCGGCCCTGGTTGACCATCGGCTCGATGGCCAGCACCATGCCCTCCGCGAGTCGCGGGCCCCGGCCCGGCGGGCCGTAGTTGGGCACCTGCGGCTCCTCGTGGAGGCGCGTCCCGATCCCGTGGCCGACGAACTCGCGCACGACCGAGTACCCATGGGCCTCGACGTGCTGCTGAATCGCGTGGCCGATGTCCGACACCCGGCCTCCGACGGCGATGGCGTCGATGCCCGCGTACAGCGCCGCTTCGGTCACGTCGAGCAGCGCCTGGGCGTCCGGCGAGATCCGCCCGATGGGCAGCGTCACCGCGGAGTCGCCGTAATAACCGGCCAGCTTCACCCCCATGTCCACCGAGAGGATGTCGCCTTCCTCGAGCACGCGGTCGTTCGGGAAGCCGTGCACGACCTCGTGATTCACCGACGCGCAGATGGTGCCGGGGAACCCCCGGTAGCCCTTGAATGCCGGCTCGGCACCCGCCGCGCGCACCAGCCGTTCGGCCTCCGCGTCGATCTCGGCGGTCGTCGCGCCCGGCACGGCCATCCGCGCGAGCTCGGCGAGGATGCTCGCCACGAGCTGGTTGGCCGCGCGCAGCTTCACGAGCTCGTCGGCCGACCGCAGCGTGATCACACCCGGCCTCCGCCGGCGACGGTCGGCGCAATCACCGCCTGCATCGCCTCGGCCACCAGGTCCGGCGCCTGGTTCCCGTCGATCTCGAAGAACGTCGGGCACGCCCGGTAGTACTCCACCAGCGGCCGCGTCCGTGCGTCGTACACTTCCAACCTGTTGCGCACCACCGTCTCGTCGTCGTCGGCGCGCTGCACCAGCTCGCCGCCGCACACGCCGCATCGTGTGGCGTGCGGCTTCGACGGGTCGGCGTTGGCCCCGCACACGCTGCAGATGCGCCGGCTGTGCAGCCGCTCCACCAGCACGTCGACGGGCACCACGATGTGCAGCACGATCAGCGGCCCCCGGCCCTCCATGATCGATTCCAGCGCCTCGGCCTGGACGACCGTGCGCGGGAAACCATCAAGGATAAACCCTTTCGAGGCGTCTTGTCGAGAGAGGCGCTCCCTGACGATCTGGATCGCCACCTCGTCGCTGACGAGATTGCCCTGGTCGATCCGCTCCCGCACCTGCCTGCCGAGCAGCGTTTCCTGTGCCGCAGCCTCCCGCAGAATGTCGCCCGTCGAGATTTTCGGGACGCCATAGGTCCTGGCGAGTCGCTGCGCCTGTGTGCCCTTGCCCGCGCCTGGCGGTCCGAGCATCACCACGTTCAGTCCGGGTTGAGCCAAAACGCCGGCCTATCCTCTCCGCCCGCGAATCCGCGCCTTCTTCATGAACCCGTCGTAGTGCCGCATGATGAGCTGCGACTCCACCTGCTGGACGGTGTCCATGGCCACGCCGACGATGATGAGCAGCGACGTGCCGCCGAAGTAGAACGTCACGCCCAGGCCGTTGGTGACCCAGCCCGGCAGCGCGGCATCGAGGCTCTCGCCGATGAACGGGATCGGCGCCACCTTGAAGCCGGTGATCAGGAACTCCGGCAGGATCGCGACCACCGCGAGGTAGAGCGCCCCCACCAGCGTGATGCGCGACAGGATCGTGTCGATGTACTCGGCGGTGCGCTTGCCCGGGCGGATGCCCGGCACGAACCCGCCGTACTTGCGCATGTTCTCGGCCACGTCGTCCGGATTGAAGACGATGGCCGTGTAGAAGTACGCGAAGAACACGATCATCACGACGTACAGCAGGTTGTAGAGCGGCATGCCCCACGACAGCTGCTGCGCCATGCCCTGCACCCAGCTCTCCGGCGGGAACACGGCCGCGATCGTCGCCGGGAACGCCAGCAGCGACGACGCGAAGATGACCGGCATGACGCCGCCGGTGTTCACCTTCAGCGGGATGTGCGTGCTCGAGCCGCCGTACTGCCGGCGTCCGACGACGCGCTTGGCGTACTGCACCGTCACGCGGCGGTGGGCCCGTTCGACGAACACGATGGCGGCCACCACGCCCACCATCAGCAGCACCAGCAGCGTCAGCCGGATCAGCCCGATCTCGCCGGTCTGCAGCTGGTCGAGCGTCGTCATCACCGCCCGCGGCAGGCCGACGACGATGCCGGCGTAGATGATGAGCGACATGCCGTTGCCGATGCCGCGCTCGGTGATCTGCTCGCCGAGCCACATCACGAACACCGACCCGGTGGTCAGCGTGAGCACCGTCATGAGGCGGAACGCCCAGCCCGGGTCGTACACGAGGGGCAGCCCGCCGGCGATGTTGGTCTGCCGCTCGAGGAAGATCGCGATGCTCGCCGCCTGGATCACCGAGAGCAGGATCGTGCCGTAGCGCGTGTACTGCGTGATCTTGCGGCGCCCGAGCTCGCCTTCCTTCGACAGCCGCTCGAGGTAGGGCCACACGACCGTCAGCAGCTGCAGGATGATCGACGCGCTGATGTAGGGCATGACGCCCAGCGCGAAGATCGTCACCCGCGACAGGTTCCCGCCCGAGAACATGTCGTAGAGCCCGAACATCGTTCCCCGCGCCTGCTCGGCCAGCAGCGCCAGCGCCTCGGTGTTCACACCGGGCGTCGGGATGTGGTGGCCGATGCGGAACACGCCGAGCAGCGCCAGCGTGAACAGCACCCGGGCCCGCAGCTCCGGGATGGCGAAGATGTTCCTCAAGCTATCCATCGATGGCTACCTGCGAGCTCACCCGGCGAGCGTCTCGGCCGCGCCCCCGGCCGCCTGGATCTTCTGCGCGGCCGCGCCGCTGAACCGGTGCGCCCTGACCGTCAGCGCCTTGCCGAGATCGCCGCGCCCGAGCACCTTGATCCGCTGGCTGCCCTGCGCGAGGCCGTGCTGCTGGAGCACCTCGGGCGTCACTTCGGCGTTGGCCTCGAACAGCTTGTCCAGCTGATCGAGGTTGATCACCGCGTACTCCACCCGGAACACGTTGGTGAAGCCGCGCTTCGGCAGGCGGCGGTGCAGCGGCATCTGGCCGCCCTCGAACCCGCGCTTGCGCTTGAAGCCCGAACGCGACTTGGCACCCTTGTGCCCGCGCCCGGCCGTCTTGCCGTGGCCCGATCCCTGGCCGCGCCCGACACGCTTGGTCGCGTGGGTCGCGCCCTTCGGGGGTTTCAGATCACTGAGATCCATGTTGGTCTTCCACTCGACGGGGATGGTCCCCGCGCTTCCCGGACGGCCCGGAGGCCGGCCTACCTGTTCGACGGAACCTGTTCGACGGTGACGAGGTGCCGCACCTTCTGAATCATGCCGCGCATCGCCGGGTGGTCGAGCACCTCCACGGTGTGCCCGATGCGCCGGAGGCCGAGCCCCTGCACGATCTGCCCCTGCTTGCGATTGAACCCGATGGTGCTGCGCACCAGGGTCACCTTGAGCGTCGGCCCTTTCGCCGCCGCCGGTCCCGCCGGCTTCTGCCGCCGCGTTGTGCTCGTCTCAGCCATGACCCGTCCTATGCGTTGACCAGTTCCTCGACGTCCTTGCCACGCAGGCGCGCGATCTTGACCGGGTCCTTCAGGCCGGTGAGACCGGCGAAGGTGGCCCGCACCACGTTGTGCGCGTTGGTCGTCCCGAGCGACTTGGTCAGGATGTTCTGGATGCCCGCCGCCTCGACGACGGCACGCACCGCGCCGCCGGCGATGATGCCCGTGCCTTCGGGCGCCGGCTTGAGCAGCACGCGGCCCGCACCGAACCGGCCGACGATCTCGTGCGGCACGGTGGAGCCCTTCAGCGGCACGCGGATGAGCGACTTCTTCGCCGCCTCGATCCCCTTCTTGATGGCCGACGGCACTTCCTTCGCCTTGCCCATCCCGAAGCCGACGTGCCCGTTGCCGTCGCCGACGATCACCAGCGCGCTGAAGCTCAGGTTCTTGCCGCCCTTGACCACCTTGGTCACGCGGTTGATGGACACCACGGTGTCCTTCAGCTCGAACTGGCTCGGGTCGATCCGTTCCCGGAATTCAAACATCGGTGTCCTCTCAATGGACGGCCCGGAGGGCCGTCCCTGCCTACCTCGTCCCTAGAACTCGAGCCCGGCCTCGCGCGCCGCCTCGGCGACGGCCCGCACCCGGCCGTGATAGAGGAAGCCCCCGCGGTCGAACACGACGCGCGTGATGCCCTTTTCCTTCAGCCGCTCGGCGACGGTCCGCCCCACGGTGGTGGCGCCGCCGCGGTTGCTGCCGCGCTGCCCGTCGGTCAGCTGCGACTTCAGCGCGGGCTCGGTCGAGCTCGCCGCCGCGATCGTCGTCCCGGTCGCGTCGTCGATCGCCTGGACGTAGATGTGCGACGAACTGCGGAACACCGCCAGCCGCGGCCGCTCGGCGCTGCCCGCGAGGCGCTTCCGCTGCCGCAGGTGCACCCGGACGCGCCGGTCCTTCTTGGTTTCGATCTTCACGGCTCTTCTCCCGCTGCCCGTCTACTTCGCGCCGGTCTTGCCGGCCTTCTTCTTCAGCACTTCGCCGGTGTACCGCACGCCCTTCTGCTTGTAGGGGTCGGGCTTGCGCAGCGAGCGCATGTTGGCGGCCACCTGCCCCACCAGCTGCTTGTCGATGCCGCTCACCACGACGTGCGTCTGCCTGTCGATGGTCACGTCGATGCCCTCGGGCAGCGGAAAGACCACCGGGTGCGAGTAGCCCAGCGCGAAGTGGACGTCGCGGCCCTTCACCTCGGCGCGATAGCCGACGCCGACGATGTCGAGCTCGCGCCTGAAGCCCTCGCTGACGCCCGTCACCGCGTTCGCGACCAGCGTGCGCGCGAGGCCATGGAACTTGTTCAGCTCGCGGTTCTCGCCGGCGTGCGCGTGCAGCTCGCCATCGACCAGCTCGAACCGGATGCCCGCGGGGAACGCCTGCGCGAGCGAGCCCTTCGGGCCCTTCACTTCGACCAGGCCGTCCTTGAGCGTGACGTCCACGCCCTTCGGCACCGGAATCGGCTTCTTACCAATACGAGACATGAGTCAGATCCTTCAGTGGAGCCCGCGGCTCCCTACCACACGTTGCAGAGGATTTCGCCGCCGACACCGGTCTTCACGGCGTCGCGGCCCGTCATCACGCCGCGCGAGGTGGTCAGGATGGCGGTACCGAGCCCGCCGAGCACGACCGGCACGCTGGCGCGCCCGAAGTACACGCGGCGGCCGGGGCGGCTCACCCGCTCGAGCCCCGAGATCACGCGCTCGCCGCGGGGCCCGTACTTCAGGGCGATGCGCAGCAGCTTCTGGGGCGCCGCCGGGGCGGCCGGGTCGTCGACCACCTTGACGGCGCCGATGTAGCCCTCGCGCTCGAGGATGCGGGCGATCTCCAGCTTCAGCTTCGACGCGGGGATGTCCACGCGCGCGTGGCGCGCCTGGACGGCATTGCGGATCCGCGTGAGCATGTCGGCAATCGGGTCAGTCATACCAGTCACTCTCTACCAGCTGCTCTTGGTCACGCCCGCGACCTCGCCTCGCAGCGAGAGCTCGCGGAAACAGAGGCGGCACAGCGCGAACTTGCGCAGGTACGCGCGCGGTCGCCCGCACCGGTTGCAGCGGTTGCGCAGACGCACCTTGAACTTCGGGGTCTTGAGTTCCTTCGCCTTCTTCGCGGTCGTTGCCATGTCAGTTCTGCCTGAACGGGAAGCCGAGCAGCTGCAGCAGCCGGCGCGATTCCTCGTCGGTCGTGGCCGTCGTCACCACGGTGATGTTCATCCCGCGCGTCTTGTCGACGCGCATGTAATCGATCTCCGGGAACAGCAGCTGGTCCTTCAGGCCCAGCGTGTAGTTGCCCCGGCCGTCGAAGCCCTTGGTCGGCACGCCCCGGAAGTCGCGCACGCGCGGCAGGGCGATCGAGATCAGCCGGTCGAGGAAGTCGTACATGCGCCGGCCGCGCAGCGTCACCATCGTGCCGATCGGCATGCCCTCACGCAGCCGGAACGACGCGATCGACTTGCGCGCCCGCGTCACGACCGCCTTCTGGCCGGTGATGCGCCCGAGCTCCTCGGACGCCGTCTCCACGATCTTCGCGTTCTGCGTCGCCTCGCCGAGCCCCATGTTGATGACCACCTTGGTGATCTTCGGGATGGCCATCACGTTGGCGTACCCGAACTCCTTCAACAGGGCCGGCACCGCCTCGTCGGTATAGCGCTGCTTCAGCCGACTCATTTGTCAATCACCCCGCCGCTCCTGCGGCCGATACGCACCTTCCGCCCGTCCTCGAGCGTCTGGAATCCCACGCGCGTGCCCTTGCCGGCCTCGGGGTCCCACAGCATCACGTTGGACGCGTGGATGGACGCCTCCTGCTCGACGATGCCGCCCTGGATGTTCCGCTGCGGGTTGGGCTTCGTGTGGCGCTTCACGACGTTCACGCCCTCGACCACCACCCGGTTGCGCGCCGTGTCGACGAGCGTCACCCGGCCCCGCTTGCCGCGGTCCCGGCCGGCGATCACGATCACTTCGTCGTTCTTGCGAATCCGCTTCAAACCAGCCATCGTCACAGCACCTCGGGCGCGAGCGAGATGATCTTCATGAATCGCCGCTCGCGCAGCTCACGCGCCACCGGGCCGAACACACGCGTGCCGATCGGCTCGCCGTCGTCTTTCACCAGCACGGCGGCATTCCTGTCGAACCGGATGTAGCTGCCATCGCGGCGCCGCTGCTCCTTGCGCGTGCGCACGATGACGGCCTTCACCACCTGCCCCTTCTTCACGTTGCCGTCGGGGGCCGCTTCCTTCACCGACGCGGTGACGATGTCGCCGAGCCGCGCGTAGCGTCCGGTCGACCCGCCCACCGGGTTGATCACGCTGATCTTCCGGGCGCCGGAGTTGTCGGCCACGTCGAGGATTGATCGCATCTGAACCATGGGTGCGCTCCTGTCTCCCTACCTGGCCTTCTCGACGACACGCGTGACGACCCAGCGCTTGCGCCGGCTCAGGGGCCGGCTCTCGACGATCGCGACGCGATCGCCGATCTTGGCGTCGTTGGCCTCGTCGTGCGCCATGAACCGCGACGTCTTGCGCTGGGTCTTCCCGTAGATCCCATGACGCACCTGCCGCGTCACCGCCACGACGACGCCCTTGTCCATGCTGTCGCTGACGACCGTCCCGAAGATCTCTGCCTTGGCTGCCATAACTCGATTCCGCTGTCTCTCGCCGCTTCACGCCCCAGGCGTCAGCGGTCCGCCTTCTGCCGCAGCACCGTCTTGATGCGCGCCACGTCGCGGCGCACCTCGCGCAGCTTGAGCGGCTTGTCGAGCTGCCCCATCGCCTTCCGGATGCGCAGCTGGAACAGCTCGTGATCGAGCTCGTCCGCCCGGCGCCGGAGGTCGTCGACGTCCATGTCCCTCAACTCGGCTGCCTTGGCCATCACGCCTGCTCCTGCGCGAACCGCGTCGCGAACTTGGTGTGGACGGGCAGCTTGGCCGCCGCCAGCTCCATCGCGCGACGGGCCGTCGGCTCGTCCACGCCTTCCATCTCGAAGAGGATGCGGCCGGGCTTGACCACGGCGACCCACGAGTCAGGCGCGCCCTTGCCCTTGCCCATCCGCGTCTCCTGCGGCTTCTTGGTGATCGGCTTGTCGGGGAACACCCGGATCCAGATCTTGCCGCCGCGCTTGATGAAGCGCGTCATCGCGATACGGGCCGCCTCGATCTGGCGGGCCGTCAACCAGCACGGCTCCAGCGCCTTCAGCCCGTAGTCCCCGAAGGAGACATCGGACCCGCGCCAGGCCTTGCCCCGCATGCGCCCGCGCTGCACCTTGCGGTACTTGACCTTCTTCGGCATCAACATGGCAGTTACTTCCCTCGTCCGCCGGCCTGCGCCGCCCGGCCGTCGTTACCCGCGAACCCCGGCTCCACGCCGCGGGGCCCGGTATTCCTCTTCACGCCCGAACCGCGGGACCAGACGCTCGCCCTGGTACAGCCAGGTCTTGACGCCGATCACCCCGTAGGTCGTGCGCGCCTCGGCAAACCCGTAGTCGATGTCGGCGCGCAGCGTCTGCAGCGGCAGCTGGCCGTGCAGGTACCACTCCGAGCGCGCGATCTCCGCGCCGTTCAGGCGCCCCGACACCCGCACCTTGATCCCGCGGGCGCCGAACCGCAGCGCCGACTCCACGGCCTTGCGCATCGCGCGGCGGAACGCCACGCGCTTCTCGAGCTGCATGGCCACCGACTCGGCGATCAGCTGCGCATCCAGTTCCGGCTTCTGGATCTCCTGGATGTTGATGAACACCTCGCGGTTGGTCCGCTTCTGGACCTCGGCCTTCAGCTTGTCCACCTCCGCGCCCTTCCGGCCGATGATGATGCCCGGCCGGCTGGTGTGGATGTCGACCTTCAGCTTGTTGGCCGCCCGCTCGATCTCGACCTTCGAGACGCCCGCGTGGGCGAAGCGCCGCTTGAGGTGATCACGCAGCTTCAGGTCCTCGTGCAGCAGCTTCGCGTAGTCCTTGTCGGCGAACCAGCGCGAGCGCCACGTCTTGTTGAACCCGAGGCGGAATCCGTAGGGGTGAACCTTCTGGCCCATTGCGTCTGTCGTCCTTCGTCTCAGTTGCTCTCGGCCGACGCCGCCGCGCGACGCCCGCGTCCCTTGGTGGCCGTCGCCGCCGGCGCCCGGCGCCGCACGGGCCGCTCGGTCACCGCCACCGTCAGATGGGCCGTCCGCTTCAGCACGCGGAACGCCCGCCCCATCGGGGCCGGACGGATCCGCTTGGCCGACGGGCCCTGGTCGGCATACGCCGCCGACACGTACAGCCGCTCGACGTCGCCGCCGAAGCCGTCGGCCTGCTGCGCGTTGGCCACCGCCGACTGCAGCAGCTTCTCGATCGCCTTCGAGACGCCCTTGGTCGAGTACTTCAGCGTCGCGAGCGCCACGTTGACGTCGCGCCCGCGAATCAAATCCAGCACCAGCCCCGCCTTCTGGGCGGACGTGCGGACGTACCGCGCTGTGGCTCGAGCTTCCACCATGTCCGTTCCCCTTACCTGCCGGCCTTCTCGGACTTCACCGGATGTCCCTTGAACGACCGCGTCGCGGCAAACTCACCGAGCTTGTGCCCGACCATGTTCTCGGTGACGTACACCGGCACGAACTTCCGGCCGTTGTGCACCGCGAGCGTGTGCCCGATCATCTCGGGAATCACGGTCGACCGGCGCGACCACGTCTTGATGACCTTCTTCTCGTTGGCGGTGTTCATCGCCTCGATCTTCTCGAGGAGCGACGTGTCGATGAACGGGCCCTTCTTGAGTGATCTGCTCATGACGCCTTACTTCTGCCGCCGCGTGACGATGAACCGATCCGTCGACTTGCGGCTGCGGGTCTTGTAGCCCTTCGTTGGGACACCCCACGGGGTGACCGGATGCCGGCCGCCCGAGGTCTTGCCTTCGCCGCCGCCCAGCGGGTGATCCACCGGGTTCATGGCGACGCCGCGCACGTGCGGCCGCTTGCCCTTCCAGCGGCTGCGCCCGGCCTTGCCCACCTTCACGTTCTCGTGCTCCACGTTGCCGACCTGGCCGATCGTGGCGTAGCACTCGAGGTTCACCAGGCGCACCTCGCTCGACGGCATCCGCAGCGTGGCGTAGTCGTTCTCCTTCGCCACCAGCTGTACCGACGCCCCCGCGCTGCGCGCCATCTGGCCGCCCTTGCCGGGACGCAGCTCGACGTTGTGCACGACCGTCCCGAGCGGGATGTTGCGCAGCGGCAGCGCGTTGCCCGGCAGGATGTCCACATCCGGGCCCGACGTCACCGAGTCGCCGATCTTCACGCCGGCCGGGTGCAGGATGTAGCGCTTCTCGCCATCGGCATACGACAGCAGCGCGATCCGGGCCGAACGGTTCGGGTCGTACTCGACCGTCGTCACGCGCGCCGGGATGCCGTGCTTGTCGCGCTTGAAGTCGATCACGCGGTACGTGCGCTTGTGGCCGCCGCCGCGCCACCAGATCGTCTGCGCACCGGTGTTGTTCCGGCCGCCCGACTTCTTCAGCGGCTCGGTGAGCGGCTTGTACGGCTCGGTCGACGTGATCTCATCGAACGTCTGCACCGTCTGGAACCGACGGCCGGCCGATGTGGGCTTGTACTTGCGAACGGACATGGGTCGCTTCCTCGCTTACGCGATCTCCAGGATGTCGGGCACCTTCTCGCCCGGCTTGAGCCGGACGTAGGCCTTCTTCCAGTCGCTGCGGCGGCCGCTGAAACGCCCCTGGCGCTTCACCTTGCCGTGATTCAGCGCCGTGCGCACGTCCTCGACCTTCGCGCCGAGCAGCGACTCCACGGCCCGCGCGATCTCGATCTTGGTGGCGCCCCGCGCGACCTCGAAGGCCAGCACGTTGGTCAGCTCGCGCTGCAGCGTGCTCTTCTCGGTCACCAGCGGACGGCGAATGACGTCGGTGAGCTTCATGACTCGCTCCTTCTGCCGGACAGGCCCGCGGCCTAGCCCAGCGCCTCCTGCAGACGCTCGAGCGCCGCCTGGCTGGCGATGATCGTCGTGCTGTCCATCACGTCGCGCGCCGTGACCCGGTTGGCGGGCACGAGGCGGACGCCCGGGATGTTGCGCGTCGAGAGCACGAAGTCGTCGCTCGGCTGCACGTCGATCACCAGGGACTTGCGGGTGTGGCCGAGCTGCCTGAGCATCCGCGCGGCCGCGGCCGTCTTCACTTCCGTCACGTCGAAGGCCTGCACCGCCACCACGGCTCCGTCACGCAGCTTCTGCGTCAGCGCGTCGCGCAGCGCGCCCCTGGCCATCTTCTTCGGGAAGGCGTAGCCGTAATCGCGCGGGCTCGGACCGAACACGGTGCCGCCGCCGCGCCAGATCGAGTTGCGGATGTCGCTCACGCGCGCGCGGCCGGTGCCCTTCTGCTTCCACAGCTTCTTGCCGCTGCCGGCCACCAGGCCGCGGCTCTTCGTGGCGTGCGTCCCGCGCCGGGCCTCGGCCTGCTCGTGACGGACCGCCTCCCAGATGAGGCCCTTCCGCACCCGGCCGCCGAAGACCTCCTCGCGCAGGTCGAGGGCGCCCACCTTCTCGTTCTTCGCATTGACGACGTCGAGAGTCATCTCAGTGATTCCTTACTTCTTGCCCTTGGGCTTGGGGGCCTGCGGCGTGCGCACCGGCTTGGCCTTCTTCGCCTTGCGCACCAGCACGTAGCCGTTGCGGGGCCCGGGCACGGCGCCCTTGACGAGCAGCAGGTGGTTGTCGCCGTCCACGCGCACGACCTTGAGGTTGTGCACGGTCACGCGATCGGAGCCCATGTGGCCGGCCGCCCGCATGCCCTTGATGACGCGCGACGGGTACGACGAGGCGCCAATCGAGCCCGGCGCCCGGTGGAACATCGACCCGTGCGTCGCGGCGCCGCCGCCGAAGTTGTGCCGCTTCATCACGCCCTGGAAGCCATGCCCCCGCGACGTGCCGATGACGTCCACGACGTCGCCGTCGGCGAACACGCCGTCGACCAGCACCTCGGAGCCCGCGACCACGCCGTCACCGGCGACGCCGACCTCGCGCCGCACGCGCGTCGGCGGGACGTTGGCCTTCGCGTAGTGGCCCGCCAGCGCCTTGTTCACGCGCGCCGGACGGCCCTCGACGAGGCCGATCTGGGCCGACGTGTAGCCGTCGCCCTCGACCGTCTTGGTCTGCACCACCACGCAGGGCCCGGCCTTGATCACGGTGACCGGCGTCACGACGCCGTCGGCGCCGAACACCTGCGTCATACCGATCTTCTTCCCGATGATTCCCGTAACCATTGCCTATCGCTTCCCGGGTCCGCATCCGCCGTCGCCCGCCCCCGAAGCCTGGCGGCTTCTTCAGCTGGGCTGCGGCGCGACCGTCGACCCCTGATGTGAGGCTCGTGAGGGGACCGGCCCGGGGGCCGTCCCTACCGAGAGCCGACTACTTGCCGTGCTCCTTGCCGAACGCCTTGATCTCGACGTCCACGCCCGCCGGCAGATCGAGCTTCATCAGCGCGTCCACCGTCTGCGGCGTCGGCTCGAAGATGTCCACCAGGCGCTTGTGCGTGCGGATCTCGAACTGCTCGCGCGACTTCTTGTCGACGTGCGGCGACCGCAGCACCGTCCACTTGTTCTTCTCGGTCGGCAGCGGCACCGGACCGGCCAGGCGCGCCCCGGTGCGACGTGCCGTGTCCACGATCTCGGTCGTGGACTGATCCAGCACGCGGGCGTCGTACGCCTTCAGCCGAATCCGAATCTTCTCGCCAAATGAGGACATGGTCGTTTCCTAGGCCAGGATCTCGGTGATCGTGCCGGCGCCCACCGTGCGGCCGCCCTCAC
>JBIQIB010000235.1:0-2550 GCA_044508265.1 Acidobacteriota bacterium | reverse complement strand
ATGAGCGCGCGTTTCAGCGTGCGGCTGATCTCGGTCATCCGCCGGCGCCGCTCCGCCCTCCGGCAGGCGGTGAGCGGGCTCTGCGGATCTCCGAGTGCCTGCAGCCGGCGCAGGAGCGACACGTCCTCGTAGGTGCAGTGCTCCAGCGGAATCCAGAAGACGAGGACGTTCTCCGTGTCGAAGCGGCGCTCGAGTACGGGTAGTTCCTTCGTCCGGATGTACTCCGACGAGAGGAACGCCTGCGACACCAGGAGCACAGCCGCGCGAGCCGTGTTCAGGGCGTTCTGGAGGTCCGCTTCCCACTCGCGGCCCTCGGCGATGGTCTCGTCGTGCCAGAACTGAATTCGCCCCTGCTGCTGCAGCGTGTACAGGTACTCCTTGAACTCCTCGAAGAGCCGCCTGTTCTTGTGGGAGTAGCTGACGAAGGCGACCTTTCTCGGAAGCGGAGCCGCCACGTGGATGCACGTGAGGACGCCGCGACCGTCATCCACGAAGTACGCGACCTCGACGTCCGGCTCCGGATGGCGATACACAGACACGCCCTCCTCCGTCCGGTGCGTCCGATGCGGATACCGGTCCACGTACTCGCCAAGCTCGTTGAGCAGCTCGGTGACGTGCCGCTGCACCGCGGGGTCGAGCTGCGCAAGCGACTCCAGCGACGATGCCAGATGCTCGACGCGGTAGGTGGCGTGCGCGCTCATTCGTCTCCGCCTCCGGAGCGCCCTCGAGACGCCCCGCTGTCGATGCCGAGCGGACGTTGCCGCAGGGCCGTCACCACCACCTCGCGGGTGGCGTCGTCACGCACGCAGGTCAGAGACAGCGCGGTCTCCGGGACGTCCATGTCCTGCACGTCTGGCGCGACCTGAGCACGTCCGTCAGGCGCCGTGCCCGTCGTCGCCGTCGCTCGCGCGAGGAGTGTACCCAGCGCGGCATAGATGCGTCCCACCTCGTGCGGATCGTGCCCCGCTATCGCTGCCTGCACGTCCGCGTCGAGTCGAAGCCGCCACTGACGCGACGTCCGCCGTCCGGCCGCGCCGCGCTGACGCTCGAGAAGAATCTGTGTGCGCTCCAGCGCCACGACCAGGTCGCGGCCCGCCTCGTCGAGCCCCTGGTGCTCCATGAGCCTCGCGTGCAGCGCCGACGCGGCCTCGAGCCGCTGATTCACGCGATACACCGGGTAGAGCGAGGTACACGCCAGCCCGAACACGAGGATGGCCACGGTGCCGGGCAGGTACGTCATGTCCGGCGGAAACGTCCACAGCTCGCCCACGAGGGCCAAAGCACTCCATATCGCCAGCACCGCCCCCGGCAGAAGGACGACAGCGGCCGCTGCGCCGAGCGCGCGGTGCCACCACCCCGGCCCGAAGGCCGCGCGCCGCATCAGCGTGCTCAAGGGGCGACTGATGCCCAGCCGCCATTCCATCAGCCCCGCCCGCCATGCCTTCCTGATGATCGTGGTGCTCGCCAGGAACGCCACGACGGCGACGGCAAAGCAGCCGAGGGTCGCTGTCAGCAACAGCCGCTGCAGGTCCAGGTGACCCGCCACGAAGACGACCATCCAGACGAGCGTCAGCAGGAACGTCGCCCAGACGGCGAGGTTCAGCAACGCAAACAGTCGCCACTCGGCGGGCGACGGCCGCTCGCGGTCGAGGACGGCCAGGGCCTGCCTGAGCTGACGCGAATCGAACGGGCTCGATGAGCCCGGCACGGCCTGCACGGACATCGCGGTGCTCACCTGGGGTTGCGGGACAGGCGAACGGCGCTCACACCGGACAGCGGCCGATCCGGGCCTGCAGCCGGCTGAGCTCCTTGAACTCCGGGAAGCGTTCCCTCCCGCTGACCTCGTGCGACGCGTCGGCGAGGAGATCCCGCAGCGAGGAGCCAGTCCGCGTCGCGAGCTGCTGCCACTCGTCGCAGCCGTCGCCTGAACGCACGATCGCCGACACCAGCAGGAAGCTGGGGGCACGCAGGTAGAAGAACATGTTGTTGCGCACCGGCTCGACCTGCGCCCACTGGACGACCGCTTCTCCGGGACGCTGCAGGACGGCGCGAGCGTCGGTCATGGTCCGCATGCATTCCTGCAGGTTGATGCCCACGCAGTTGCGCACGTTGTCCTGGACCACACGCAGCGCCTGTTGCACCGTCACGATGAACGCCGGCTGCACGCTGGCAGGCATGGTGACAGACATCAGTGGCACCGTGTACGGCAGGGCGGCCGGCGTCCCGTACCCGGCGGTGCGTGGCTCTTCGCCATGGGCCGGTGCGGCCGCGGCCAGGACGAGGAGCATCGTCGCCGTCCCGATGCACGGACGGCGGCGCGGAGCTCCTGATGCTCGAACGAGTTCAGTCCAGACGTTCATGGCTGCAGCCCGTCAGCCTTCGGTGGTTGGATCGTCAGTGCCCTCGCGTCTCAGAAGCGCCAGATGGCCGACGCCGCGACAGTGCCGATGGACCTGCCGTGATCGATGGCCAGATCCACCTGGAAGTGCCTCGGCGTCGCGAGCCCTATGCCACCCGACACGTGCGTCTCGCCGCTGCGCTTCGGGAACA
>JBIQIB010000234.1:0-2566 GCA_044508265.1 Acidobacteriota bacterium | reverse complement strand
CGCAACCGCCAGGTCGAGGCGTTCGAGGAGGCTTACGCGTCACTGACGGGCGCGCGCCACTGTCTCGCGGTGGCCAACGGGACGAGCGCCCTGCTCACCGCGCTCGGCGCGCTCGACATCGGGCCCGGCGACGAGGTGATCCTGTCGCCCTACACGTTCATCGCGACGGTCAACGTCGTGCTGCTGCGCCACGCGTTGCCGGTGTTCGTCGACACCGACCCGGAGACGTTCCAGATCGACGCGACGAAGGTCGAGGCCGCCATCACGCCGGCGACGCGCGCGATCGTCCCGGTGCACGTCGGCGGGTCGCCCGCCGACCTCGACACGCTGCTGGCCGTCGGCCGCACGCACGGCATCCCCGTCGTCGAGGACGCCTGCCAGGCGCACCTCGCGGAATGGCGCGGGCGCAAGGTGGGGAGCCTCGGCACCTTCGGGGCGTTCAGCTTCCAGGCGAGCAAGAACCTCAATGCCGGAGAAGGCGGCGCCGTCCTCACGAGCGACGCGGCGCTGGCCGCGCGCGCCTACGCGTTTCACAACAACAGCAGCGGACGCCGCGGCGGCGAACCGGAGAGCGCCCCGGGGGTCGGCGCGAACCTGAGGCTCACCGACTTCCAGGCGGCCGTCCTGCTCGCACAGATGCAGCGGCTGGAGGCGCAGCAGGCCCGTCGCGACGCGAACGCCGCGTACCTCACGAAGGCGCTGACGGAGCTCGGCGGCCTGACGCCGGCGCGTCTCTACCCTGGCGCGACGCGCAGCGCGTACCACCTGTTCATGTGCCGGTACGACGCTGCCGCGTTCCGTGGACTGCCGCGCGCGCGGTTCCTCGAGGCGTTGCGGGCCGAGGGCATTCCGGCATCCAGCGGCTATCGGCCGCTGCCGGCCGACCCGAACGTCACGGCGACGCTCGCCTCGCGGGGGTACACACGCGTCTACGGTGCCGAGACGCTGGCGGCGCTGCGCGAGCGCAACGCGTGCCCGCAGAACGACCGGCTCTGCGACGAGGCCGTGTGGCTCACGCAGACGATGCTGCTCGGGTCGCGCGCCGACATGGACGACATCGTCGCGGCCGTCGGGAAGGTCAAGGCGTCGGCCGACCGGCTGGTCAGCCGCGTGTCTCAGAGGTAGGCGAGCAGCCGGCCGCACACGAGGGCGCAGCTCCAGCTCGCGAGCGACACGACGGCGGCCGCGCGCGCGGCGGCAGGGGGCGTCGGCGCGTAGTTCCAGAGGCGCACGTCGCGATACGTGCCGCGCCCGAAGATCGAGGCGTTGGCGACCCCGATGCCAATGGCGCCGAGCTTCAGGAAGAAGACACCCTGCTGGACGTACGTCGCGGCCTGCGTCGTGAACAGGAGCAGGCCGGAGGCCAGCGCCAGGGTGAAGCCGACCCGGGCCCACGGCAGGAGATGCCGCGCCATCGCGTCTGCCGGCAGCCGCGACGACACGCCCAGCAGGCGCAGATCGAACGCCACGGCCGTGCCGATGAGCAGCGAAAGCCCGGCCAGGTGGACGACCTCGACGGCCGGGTAGGCCCACGCGGACGTCCGTACCCAGACGGCTGGCCCCGTCTGCTCGAGCCAGGCCGCCATGGCCAGGACCTGCGCGCCCATCACCGCAGTTCGACGGTCTTGTCCCCGACGATGATCCGCTCGGCGCGCATCTCCTCGGCGTGCTGCTTGTGCTGGTAGCCCACGACGCGCACCTTCGCGCCGGGCGCGATCATCTCGGGGGTCAGTCCGCGCGACTGCATCCGCGAGGTCGGCGCCAGCACCACCTCCCAGGTCTTCTCCTCGGTGGCGAGCGTCGCCATGCCGTGCGGGTTCTCCCAGCTCGAAGCTTTGATGGTGCCGTCCACCGTCAGCGGCCGGGTCTGGTCGTAGGAACTCCAGCCGTGATGCGCTGCCGCCAGCGTGCCGAACGCCAGCAGGCAGACGACGACGAACGACACGTGACGCCAGGTGCGGATGGGCTCGGTCATGGTGTGCCTCCGGATTCCTGCAGTCTCCGCGACGCGTCCGCCCTCGTCAAGGCAGGGACGGCCAGGAGGGCCGTCCGCGCGATACACTGCCGTGGCGTGAAGGACGGCCCGGAGGGCCATCCCTACCGACAGAGGACGGCCCGGAGGGCCATCCCTACCGAGCCGTCCCTACCGAGTCGACTCTGCCTTCGATGCAGCGCCGCACCTTTCTGCACACCCTCGCCGCCATCGCCGCAGCACCGGGCGTCCGTCCGCGCGTGCACGCACGGCAGCACACCGCGTCGGGTACCGCTGACGCCGACCTCTCGCTCTGGTACGCGCGTCCCGCGCGGCAGTGGGTCGAGGCGCTGCCCGTGGGCAACAGCCGGCTGGGCGGCATGGTCTTCGGCGGCGTCGGCGTGGACCGTCTGGCGGTCAACGACGACACTCTCTGGTCGGGCGGGCCCTCCGAGTGGAACAACCCCGGCGCGCGCGAGGCGCTGGCCGAGGTGCGGAGCCTCGTGGCCCAAGGCCGCTTCGCCGAGGCCGACGCGGCCTCGAAGCGCATGATGGGGCCCTACACGCAGTCGTACATGCCTGCGGGCGAGATCC
>JBIQIB010000085.1:8268-19416 GCA_044508265.1 Acidobacteriota bacterium | reverse complement strand
ACGCCCATCTCCCATGTCTCTCCCCAAACTCACTCCCCAGGAACTCGCCGTGATGAAGGTCGTCTGGCAGCTCGGCCGCGCCACGGTGCGCGAGGTGCACGACGCCCTCCAGCAGACGCGTCCCCTGGCGTACACGACGGTGCTGACGATGATGCGCATCCTGGAAGGAAAGGGGTATCTGCGGCGCGAGGACATGAGCGGGCGCGCGCACGTGTACACGTCCACGCGACCCGAGAGCGTCGTGGTCGGCGGGCTGGTACGCGACTTCGTCGAACGCGTGTTCGACGGCGCGGCGCAGCCACTGGTGATGCACCTCGTGAAGGACCGTCGGCTGACCGACGAGGAGCGCGCCGAGATCGCGCGCATGCTGGAGACGCCCGGCGCTGCCGCGCGGCGTGACCGCGGAGGACGATCGTGAACGCCCCCGCATGGGCCTGGCCGTGGGTGTTGCAGTCGACGGCCATAGCCGTCGTCGGGCTGGCCTGCCTGGCCGCCGCGCGAGAGATGCGCCCGCGAACGCGACTGCGCTGGCTCGAGGCCCTGATGCTGCTGGCGCTCGGCGGACCGTGGCTGCTGGCGTGGCTCGGTCCTCTCGTGCCGGCGCCGCCCGTCAGTGTCGTGTCGTTCGACGTGACGCAGGTCACCGCTGCATCGGCTGCCGTCTCACCCGTGGCCTCCGGTCTCCCGTCCTGGACATGGCTCTGGGGCGCCGGTGTCGTCGCGCGGCTCGCGTGGCTGGCCACAGGCATCCTGCGCATCCGGCAGTGGCGCCGCGCCGCGCTGCCTCTCGACGACGGGATGTTCGAGGAGGCCGTGGCGCTGACGGGCACGCGGGCGGAGGGCGCGGAGGTCACGGCGCTTGCGCAGCCGGTGGCCGTCGGCGTTCGCGAGCCGACAGTGCTCGTGCCGGAGACACTGCGTGCGCGGCCGGCGGCCGAGAGGCTGGCCGTGTACGTCCACGAGCTGCGGCACGTCGCGCGCGGCGACGTGTGGGTCGCCTGGCTCGAGGAAGCGCTGCGCACCGTCGTGTGGCCGCTGCCGGCGGTGTGGATGCTGGTGCCGCGCCTGCGCCTCGCGCGCGAGCAGGTCGTGGACCACGAGACGGTGAGCGTGACCAACGACGTCACGCCCTACGTGATGGCGCTCGTGTGGAGCGCCGACAACGCTCCGGCGCGCCCGAGCCTGGCGCCCGGCTTCCTGAAACGTCACCAGCTGCTGACGCGTGTCGCGTCGCTCACGAGGGAGGTCCCGATGTCACGTGCCCGACAGATTGCCTGGTCCGGTGTGCTGGGGGTGGCGCTCGTCACCGCCACGACGACCGCCGCCACCGTCATGCCCATCAGCTCGCAGGGCCCGATCGCCATCCCCGACGGACCAGGGCCGCTCGAGCGGAAGGGCGTGCTGCCGTCGCTCGACACGCCGCCGCCTCGCCGGACGCTCAACGTCGAGCCGCTGCTGCCGGCAGGCGCGACGGGCGGCGCTTCCTTCCGCGTGCACCTCGTCGTCGACAGCGTGGGCACGGTCGCCGAAGTGCGCATCGTCTCGCCCGGGCCCGCCGCCACCGGCCTGGGCGGCGACGCGGCGACGCGCCAGGCGGTGGTGGAAGCCGTGCGCCAGTGGCAGTTCGAGGCGCCGATGACTGCGCCGATGCTCCTCGTGACGGACGTGCCCGTCGGCGACGCGCGCGTCCTGACCCTCGACGACACTCCGGTGCGCGTCGGCGGCGCCATACGTCCTCCGCTGAAGGTCGTGAACGTTCCGCCTGTCTACCCGAAGGAGGCGAAGGACGCCAGTGTGCAGGGCGTGGTGATCCTGGAAACCGTCATCGAGCCGACCGGCGACGTCTCCGACGTGCGCCTGCTGCGCAGCATCCCGCTGCTCGACGCGGCGGCCATGGACGCGGTGCGACAGTGGAAGTACCAGCCCCAGCCGCATCGACTTCTCGTGACGACGACAATCAACTTCACACTCGCGGAAGATCACGAGCCGCGGTAGCCTCGGGCGATGGAGACCCGGCAATGCCGGTACGCAGCAGGGGCGACGGCCATCCTGGCCGCGCTCCTGCATGCCGGCTGTGCCTCCCGTGCGCACGCGCCCTCCGCTGTCGACCTTGCGCGTGCGGCCTCGATTGCCGAGGCCGACGCGCTGGCAGCCGAGGGCTGCTACGAGCCGATGGACGCCGCCCTCGCGCTCTACGAAGCGGCGCTCGCCGGCGTACCTGACGATGCGGCCCTTCGGCGCCGGGCGTTCGACGTCTCGGTGCGGCTCGCACTGCGCGAGCGACGGCTGGGGCTGTTCCCGGGGCGGCATGAAGCGAGCGCGCGCCGCCTCGCGGGCGGCCTCGACACGCCGGACGTCGGCTTCGCGATCGAGGTGATTGCGCTCGTGCCATGGCGTCACGGCACGCGGCCTCCGGACGATCCACAGAACCAGTCGTTCGCCGAGCTGCGCGCGCACGTGAGAGACGTGTACGAGGCGTTGGTGGCGCAGGCCGGTGACGACCCGCAGGCGGCCGTGCTGCTGATGCACCTGCTTGCAGCCTTTCCGTTTGCCTCGCTCCCTCCGGACGCCCCGCTGGCGGGGCAGCGGTTCGGATCCCCCGAGCTCGACGCGTGGCCGTGGCTGCGCACGCATCTGCAACAGCCGGCGATTGACCTGGTCTGGCGCGACGTGCGCGGCACCACGCCTGCCGACGACTGGGCGGTGTTGCTTCTCGAGCATCCGCGCTGCCACGAAGCCCTCGTCTTCATGGCCGATGCCGAGCTCGCCAGCCGCCGGATGGCGTCGGCTGATGCGGCCCTTGCCGCGGCCGTCACGACGCTGCCCGACCTGGTGCCTGCGCGCGTCACACGCGGCCGGATCCACGCGGAGATCGGCAACGACGAGGAGGCGCTCGTCCAGTTCCAGCACGTCACGTCGCGCGTGCCGGCGCATCGTGAGGCGTGGCTCGGCGCCCTCGAGGCGCTGAGCCGACTGGGACGGCGCGACGAGGCGCTCGCCGCAGCCGACCGGCTGCTGGCACTCGGCGAGTGGTACCTCGGCGAGGCCTACTACTGGAAGGCGTGGAACCTGCTCCAGATGCGCCGCCTGCCGGAGGCGCGCGCCGCCGTCACCGAGGCGCGGCGGCTGCTGCACAACGCCGACGTCCACTACCTGGCCGGCCTCGTGGCCTATCACGACGAAGCGTGGGAGACCGCGCGCAAGGATCTCGAGCTGGCCGTGAAACTCGAGGCCGCGCACTGCGACGCGCGGTTCACCCTCGGCGCGGTGCAGCTGCTGGAGCAGACATGGGCCGTGGCCGACGCGTCGTTCCGGATGGCAGAGGAGTGCTTCAGGAGCCGCGAGCCGGAACTGGCGGCAGCCGTGGCCGAGGTCGAACGGTCGTCGTTCGACGAGGCGCACCGCGCCGCGCTGCGGACGCGGCGACAGCGGGCCCTCGACGTATGCCGACAACAACAGCAGTGGGCGCGTTACAACAGGGCCGTGGCGCTGGCCAACCAGGGGCAGCGCGACGATGCACGAACGCTCGGCGAGGCAGTCAGGGACAAGGGCGGACCGGCAGGCGACGCCGCGGCCGACCTGCTGCTTCAGCTCGAGAGCAGCGCACGCCAGGCACCGCCTGACGGCGACTGACGCCGGCCGTGCGCGCTCACGCGCGGCTCGGAGGCGCCGGCCATTCGACGGTGCGGCCTTCCTCGCCCGACTGCCGCGCGAGCTCCAGGATTCGCGCGGCCTGCAGGTTCACGGCGATGGATGCAAGTGGGGGCACGTCGGCCGTGCCGGCGAGCACGGCCCGTACGTTGTCGAGCGCCGGTCCGTACGAGATGCCGTCGTCTGGCGCGGCCGCGCGCGCGCCGGCATGATGCAGCTCGCGATCGCCGCGCAGCCGCTTCAGCTGGTATTCCTCGCGCCCGACGCTGAAGAAGGCCGCCTCCGTGCCGTACACCTCGAGGTCCTTGCGGTGATAGGGCCAGTTCCACGAGGCCTGCACGATGCCCTGCGTTTCCGGATACGCCACGACGATGGTGGCTTCATCGTCCACATGCCGGTAGTCGGGATCGGTCTTGAGCTGCTGGACGATGGCCGTCACCGAGACGGGCGTCCGGTCGCGCATGAGCCAGGCGATCAGGTTCGCGCCGTAGCAGCCGAAGTCCATCAGGGCGCCGCCGCCGTTGCGGACCGGGTCCGACAGCCACCCGAAGAACTCGGGCTGCGTGCCGATCTCCTTCGGGCCCGGATGCCCGTCCATGACGACGATCTTGCGCAGCGGGCCGAGCGTGCCGTCCTGCGACAGCCGTCCGGCCGCCTCGGTGTTCGTGTACCAGCTCGTCTCGAGCTGCGTCAGCACGTGCACGCCGTGCCGGTCGGCCAGGGCGGCGATCTGCTCGGCGTGCGTCAGGTTCACGGCGAGCGGCTTCTCGACCATGACGTGGATGCCGCGCGGCGCGCAGGCCTGCACGATGGCCAGGTGCTCGGATGTCGGGCCGAACCCGGCCACCAGCTGCGGCTCCGTCCGTGCGAGCACGGTGCCCAGGTCGTCGAACAGCTGCCCGGCGGTGAGACCGTGCCGCTCGGCGTACCTGCTCCGCACGGCAGCGTCGGGCTCCGCCACGCCGACCAGGTCGATGCCCGGGTGGCGCTTCGCGACCGTCAGGAAGCCGTTGACGTGGCCGTGCGACAGGCCCGCGACGGCGACACGCAGCGGCGCGTCCTGCCCGCGAACCGGCCAGGCCGCCGAGGCGACGATGGCGCCGGTGCCGGCGAGGAACTGGCGGCGGGTGGGGGAGTGGGACGTGGGTGAGGCGTCGATCATGGCGCGTGCCCTCCGCGGAGCGGACGCGCACGATCGACGTGGAGGGCAGGGCGCCGGCCGGAGCCGACGCCCTCGGTGACCACTACGCGACGGGCGCGTTCTGCTCTTCGGGCTTGTGGGTGACCGGGTTGAGGAACGGCATCATCGCGCGCAGCTTCGCTCCCACTTCCTCGAGCGTCTGGTTCTGCTCCGCCTTGCGGATGGCGTTGAAGTTCGGCCGTCCCTGCTTGTTCTCCTCGATCCAGGCCTTCGCGAACGATCCGTCCTGGATCTCTGCGAGCAGCTGCTTCATCGCCTTGCGCGTCTCGTCGGTGACGATGCGCGGGCCGGCGACGTAATCTCCATGCTCGGCGGTGTCGCTCACCGAATAGCGCATGTAGTTGAGGCCGCCACGATACATCAGATCGACGATCAGCTTCAGCTCGTGCAGGCACTCGAAGTAGGCGACCTCCGGCTGGTAGCCCGCCTCGACGAGCGTCTCGAAGCCGGCCTTGACGAGCGCGCTGGCGCCGCCGCAGAGCACGGCCTGCTCGCCGAACAGGTCGGTCTCGGTCTCCTCGGTGAACGTCGTCTCGATGACGCCCGCCCGGGTGACGCCGATGCCCTTCGCATACGACATCGTCAGCGCGCGGGCCTGGCCCGACGCGTCCTGGTGGATGGCCACGAGGCCCGGCACGCCGCCGCCCTCGACGAAGACCTCGCGCACGCGATGGCCGGGCGACTTCGGCGCCACCATCGTCACGTCCACGTTGGCCGGCGGGACGATCGCGTCGTAGCGGATGTTGAAGCCGTGGGCGAACATCAGCATCTTGCCGGCCGTGAGGTTCGGCGCGATGTGCGTCTCGTAGATCTCGGCCTGCGAGGTGTCGGGCGCGAGCAGCATGATGACGTCGGCTTCGCGCGCGGCGTCGGCGACGCTCACGGCCCGGATGCCGGCGTTGGCGGCCTTCTCGGCCGAGCGGCTGCCTGGGCGCAGGCCGACCCGGACGTCGACGCCGCTGTCCTTCAGGTTGAGGGCGTGCGCGTGCCCCTGCGATCCGTAGCCGATGATCGCCACCTTCTTGCCCTGGATCAGGGAGAGGTCGGCGTCGTTGTCGTAGAAGATTCGGGCTGCCATATCGTGGATGAGCTCCTGGGATTGCGTCGGGACCTAGACCGAGTGGGAGAGGACCTCTTCGGCGGCGTCGGCCGGAAGGTCTTCTTCTTCGGTGGGGATGGTGCTGGCCGTCGTGGTGCCGCGGAGCATCGCGAGGCGGCCGGTGCGTGCGAGTTCGAGCAGGCCGTACGGCGTGAGCACCTCGATCAGGCTCTCGACCTTGTCGACGTTGCCCGTGATCTCGACGACCAGCGACTCCGGCGACACGTCGATGATGCGCGCGCGGTAGACCTGCGCCAGCTGAAAGATCTGTGCACGCGTCTCGGGCGTCGTCGCCACCTTCATCACGGCGAGCTCGCGGTAGATCGCCGGCCGGCGCGTGACGTTGTCCACGCGCAGCACGTCGATCAGCTTGTACAGGTTCGCCTCGATGCGACGCGCGCCGAACTCGTCGGTCTCGACGTCGATCGTCATGCGCGAGACGCCCGGCGTCTCGGTGTGGCCCACGGTCAACGAGCTGATGTTGAAGCCGCGGCGGCGGATGAGCGAGCTGACGCGTGTCAGCACGCCCGGTTGATCTTCGACGAGCACCACGAAGGTGTTCATGCGTCTGCTCCCGTCTCGACAATGGCGCTCGGGCGCCGGATCATCCTGTGCAGGTCGTTGCCGGCAGGCACCATCGGGTACACCGAGTCTTCCTGCTCGACGCGGAAGTCCAGCACCACGGTGCCGCGGTGCTCACGGGCCTCCCGCACGGCGGGCACGACGTCGGCCCGGGTGGTGACCTGCCGCGCCTTCAGCCCGAAGGCCTCGGCCAGCTTCACGAAGTCGGGGTTCACCAGGGGCGTGGCCGCATAGCGCCGCTCGTAGAAGAACTCCTGCCACTGCCGCACCATGCCCAGGTAGCCGTTGTTGATGATGGCGACGTTGATGTCGATGCCTTCCTGCGCGATGGTCGCGAGCTCGCACATCGTCATCTGGAAGCCGCCGTCACCCACGACCACCCAGACCTCGGCGTCGGGCCGCGCCACCTTGGCGCCGACCGCGGCCGGCAGCGCGAAGCCCATCGTGCCGAGGCCGCCCGACGTCACGAGCGAGCGCGGCGTCTCGTGCTTGTAGTACTGCGCCTCCCACATCTGGTGCTGCCCAACGTCGGTCACGACGATCGTCTCGCGGTCGCGGGTCTCGTGCCAGATGTCGTTGATCACGTGCGCGGCGTACAGGTGCCCGTTGTCGGGCAGGTTCTGGATGTCGCGGACGGCCGAATCGCCCTTCAGCATCGTGATGTAGGCGAGCCAGTCACCGCGATCGCGCGACTCGAGCCGCGGCAGCAGGTCTTCGAGCACCTGGCGCAGGTCGCCCACGAGCCCGACGTCCACGCGGACGTTCTTGTTCAGCTCGGCCGGGTCGATGTCGATGTGGATCTTCTTCGCGTTCGGCGCGTACGTCTTGACGTTGCCCGTCACGCGGTCGTCGAAGCGCATGCCGAAGGCCAGCAGCAGGTCGGCCTCCTGGATGGCGGTGTTCACCCACGCCTCGCCGTGCATGCCCATCATGCCCAGGTTGAGCGGGTGGCTCGCCGGCAGGTCGCCCAGCCCGAGCAGCGTCATGGCCACCGGGATGTTCGTGTGCTCGGCGAACCGGCGCACGACGTCGTTGGCGCCCGACAGGCCGATGCCGCGGCCCGCGAGGATGATGGGCCGCTTGGCCGACGTGATGAGTTCGATGGCGTGCGCCAGATCGCGCGCGCTCGGCTTGTGCTCGGGCCTGTAGCCGCGCAGCGTCGGCGCCTCGGGCCACTCGAACTCGCACGAGGTCTGCTGCGCGTCCTTCGTGATGTCGATGAGCACCGGGCCCGGCCGTCCTGACCGCGCGACGTAGAACGCCTCGCGCACGACCCGCGCGACGTCCTCGGGGCGGGTGACCAGGTAGTTGTGCTTGGTCACCGGCATCGTGATGCCGGTGATGTCGGTTTCCTGGAAGGCGTCCGACCCGATCGCCTTGCTGCCCACCTGGCCGGTGATGCACACGATCGGCGACGAGTCCATCATCGCCGTCGCGATGCCGGTGACCATGTTGGTCGCGCCCGGGCCGCTCGTCGCGATGGCGACGCCGACCTGGCCGGTCGCCCGCGCGAAGCCGTCGGCCATGTGCGTGGCGCCCTGCTCGTGCCGCACCAGGATGTGACGGATCGGGTAGTCGAGCATCGCGTCGTAGGCGGGCAGAATGGCGCCGCCCGGATAGCCGAAGACGCAGGTGGTGCCTTCGCGCACGAGGCTTTCCCACAGGATTTGTGCACCGGTTTTCTTCATGACGAGACGTCCATTCCTTCGTACGGATTCGCGGGCGGATTTCGATGGACGGTTCGGAGAACCGTCCCTACCTTCGACGGACGGTTCAGAGAACCGTCCCTACCTTCGGCGGACGGTTCAGAGAACCGTCCCTACCAAACTCATGGACGGTTCAGAGAACCGTCCCTACCGGGTTTCGACGACGGCGCGCGGGGCCGTCGCCACCGTGTCGCCGGGCGTCGTGATCGCGCCCTCGGCGGCCGACGACACCAGATAGGCGTACTTGGCCAGCACCCCTGACGTGTAGCGCGGCGCAGGCGGCGTGTACTCGGCCAGCCGTGCCGCGATCTCCGCGTCGCTCAACGCGACGTCGAGACGCAGGTTCGCGATGTCGAACGTCACCACGTCGCCATCGCGCAGCGCGGCAATCGGGCCGCCGGCCACGGCCTCCGGCGCGACGTGCCCGGCCATCAGGCCGCGCGTGGCGCCCGAGAAGCGGCCGTCGGTCAGCAGTGCGACCGAGTCGCCGAGGCCCGCGCCCATGATGGCCGCCGTCACGCCGAGCATCTCGCGCATGCCGGGGCCGCCCTTCGGGCCCTCGTGGCGGATCACGACGACGTCGCCCGCGACGATCTGCCCGCCCTGCACCGCGGCAAACGCGTCTTCCTCCGACTCGAAGACCCGCGCCGGGCCGCTGTGCGCCGCCTGCCCGGCCCCGGACACCTTGACGACGCAGCCCGCGGGCGCGAGGTTGCCGCGCAGGATGACGAGCCCGCCTGTCGACTTGAGCGGCGCGGCCAGCGGACGGATGACGTCCTGGCCGGGCGTCTCGGTGGCGCCGGCTGCCTCGTCGGCCAGCGTGCGGCCCGTGACCGTCACCGCCTGGCCGTCGATGAGGCCGCCCTCGATCAGCCGCTGCGCCACGACGGCCGTGCCGCCGGCGCGGTGCATGTCCACCGCCACGTAGCGGCCACCGGGCTTGAGGTCGGCCAGCAGCGGCGTGCGCCGGCTGACCGGGTTGAAGTCGTCGATGTCGAGCGGCACGCCGGCTTCCCGGGCAATCGCCAGCAGGTGCAGCACGGCGTTGGTCGATCCGCCCGTCGCGGCGACCGCCGCGATGGCGTTGTCGAACGCGGTGCGCGTCAGCAGGTCGCGCGGGCGGACGTTGCGGCGCAGCAGGTCCATCGTGAGCTCGCCGGCGCGCGCGGCGGCCGTGTCCTTCTCGGCGAGCATCGCGGGGATGCTCGCGCTCCCGAGCGGCGAGATGCCGAGGAACTCGCCGACCATCGCCATCGTGTTGGCCGTGAACTGGCCTCCGCACGCGCCCGCGCCGGGGCAGGCGTTGTCTTCGATGACCTTCAGCTGCTCGGGCGTGATGCGGCCCGCGGCCTGCGCGCCGATCGCCTCGAACACGTCCTGCACCGTCAGGTCGCGGCCGTCGCCGTGGCCCGGCGCGATCGACCCGCCGTAGAAGACCAGCCCGGGGATGTCGAGGCGCGCCAGCGCCATCATCGTGCCGGGGATGGTCTTGTCGCACCCGCACAGCATCACGATGGCATCGAGGTGGTGCCCGAAGGCCACCAGCTCGATCGAGTCGGCAATCACCTCGCGGCTGACGAGCGAGGCACGCATGCCCTCGGCGCCCATCGTGATGCCGTCGGATACCGCGATCGTGTTGAACTCCATCGGCGTGCCGCCGGCCTGCCGGATGCCCGCCTTGACGTGCTCGGCCAGGCGCCGCAGGTGGAAGTTGCACGGGCCGATCTCGGTCCAGGTGTTGGCGATGCCCACCAGCGGGCGCGCGAGCGCCTCATCGTCGAAGCCGACGGCCTTGAACATGGCCCGGGCCGCGGCACGGCTGGGGCCGACGGTGAGCTCGGTGCTGCGATGCTTCAGCGGATTGCTCATGCACGATCTCCGACGGGCTCGTCGGCCCGCCGCGTCAGCGACGACGGATAGGACCCGAGGGTGCGCAGGACCGGGGCGAACTCGCCCAGGTGCGCCAGCGCGCGGCTGCACGACACCTCGTGCGCGCCCACCCGCAGGTCGACGTAGAACAGGTATTCCCACGGCCGCCCGGGAATCGGCCGCGACTCGAGCTTCGTCAGGTCGATGCCCCGCAGCGCGAACACGCTCAGCGCCTTGAAGAGCGCGCCCGGCTCGTTGGGCAGCGAGAAGACGATGGTGGTCTTGTCGGCCACGGCCGCGTCGCCGGCGGCCTCCGGCCGGCCCACCACCAGGAAGCGCGTGATGTTGTGCGCGAAGTCCTGGATGCCCGACCGCAGCACCGACAGGCCGAAGACGCTGGCCGCGCGCGCCGACGCGATCGCGGCGGCGTCGACGAGCTGCCGATCCTTCAGGAGCTTCGCGCTCCCGGCCGTGTCGTAGGTGGCGACCACCTCGACGCCGGGCAGCCCGCGCAGGAACCTGTCACACTGCGCGAGGGCCTGCGGGTGCGAGTAGATCTGGCGGACGTCGTCGAGCGTCACGCCCGGCAGCGCCAGCAGGCTGTGCACCACTTCCAGTTCGAGGTCGCCGAGGATCGTCAGCTCGTGCTCGAGCAGCAGATCGTAGTTGCGGTGGATCGTGCCGCCGATGGAGTTCTCGATCGGCAGCACGCCGCGCGCCGCCCGGCCGGAATCGACAGCGCGGAACACCTCGTCGAAGCTCGGACAGGGCAGGACCTCGGCGTCCGGAGCAAACTGGAGGGCGGCGGCCTCGCTGTACGCGCCCGGCTCGCCCTGGAAGGCCACGACCACGAGGCCATCCTGACCGCCCGTGACCAGTAAGTCAAGATTATATTTCTTAGATAAACATAATTGGCGGTAGGGGCCGGTGAGCAAGTCAGAGTCGGTCTGTCGAGGACTGGACTGCAAGGACTGGGCTGTCGAGGACTGGAGGAATGGAGGAGTGAAGGAATGGAGGAAAGGAACGGAGGAAGGGAGGAG
>JBIQIB010000085.1:0-8168 GCA_044508265.1 Acidobacteriota bacterium | reverse complement strand
AGGAGCGGAGGAATGGAGGATGCCCGGGCCCTGTACCCGCCGGCAAGCCGACAAGCCGATTCGCCGGCATGCCGACATGCCGACATGCCGACCCGCCGATTAACCGACCTGCTGACAAGCTGACTCGCCGATCCACCGTATAATGTTCAGTTCATGGTTCGTCCGCACCGGGGGCGGTGGCCCGACATTCATCCGACAGCCTTCGTGGACCAGAGCGCGCAAGTCATCGGCGACGTGACGCTCGGCGAGGCCTCCAGCGTCTGGATGAACGTCGTCATCCGCGGCGACGTCCACAGCATCCGGATCGGACACCGCACCAACCTCCAGGACGGCACCATCGTCCACGCCATGCGCGACACGCACCCGACGACGATCGGCGACGACGTGACGATCGGGCACGGGGCGATCGTGCACGGGTGCACGATCGAGCCGCGGTGCCTGATCGGGATGGGCGCCATCATCCTGAACGGCGCCGTCATCGGCAGCGGATCGATAGTGGCCGCCGGCGCGCTCGTGACCGAGGAACAGATCGTACCGCCGGGGTCGCTCGTGATGGGGACGCCCGGCCGCGTGAAGCGGCCCGTGACCGAGGACGAGGCCGCCTCGATCCTCGACTTCGCCGAGCGCTACGTCGGCTACCGCCTCGACTACATGGAGTTCCAGTAAGCCAGCATGGCCAGCACGTCGCCCGCGCGCGGGATGCGCGACTTCCTGCCTGCCGACGTCCGTCGGCGGGAGTACGTCATCGGCGTCATCCGCGGCGTGTACGAGCGGTACGGCTTCCAGCCGCTCGAGACGCCCGCCGTCGAGAACATCGAGACGCTGCTCGGCAAGTACGGCGAGGAAGGCAATCAGCTGATCTTCAAGATCCTGAAGCGCGGCGAGCACGAGGCGTCGGGCCAGGCCGACCTCGCGCTGCGCTACGACCTGACGGTGCCGCTGGCGCGCGTCGTCGCGGAGCACCGCCACGCGCTGCCGAAGTTCTTCAAGCGCTTCCAGATTCAGCCCGTGTGGCGCGCCGACAGGCCGGCCCGCGGGCGCTTCCGCGAGTTCTACCAGTGCGACGTCGACGCCATCGGCTCGACCTCGCCCGTCGTCGAGGCCGAGCTGTGCGCCGCGGCGTGCGAGGTGATGGCGGCCCTGGGGTTCGCCGACTTCACGCTGCGCCTGAACCACCGCGCCGTGTTGAGCGGCGTGCTCGACGCGGCGGACATCCCGGCCGACCGCCACGGCGATGCGCTGGTGGCGCTCGACAAGCTGGACAAGATCGGGATCGAAGGCGTGCGGGCCGAGTACGTGCAGCGCGGGCTGGCGGCAGAGGCCGCCGACCGGGTGCTCGACCTGCTGGCCGGTGAGCCGGGTACCGCCGCCGGTGCGACGGGGGATACCGGCCTCCCGGCGGTGAACCAGCAGACGCTCGAGCGCGTCGATGCCTTCGTGGCCGCACACGACGCAGCGCGCGAGGGCATCGCGACGCTGCGGCGCGTGCTCGCGCTGTGTGTCGGCACGCCGGCGGAGGGCCGCGTCCGCGTGGACGCCAGCCTCGCCCGCGGCCTGTCGTACTACACCGGCTGCATCATGGAACTGGCCGTGCCCGACCTGGCCGGCAGCCTCGGAGGCGGCGGCCGCTACGACAACCTGGTCGGCATGTTCGGCAAGGAGCAGGTGCCCGCGGCCGGATTCTCGCTGGGCCTCGAGCGCATCCTCGTCGTGATGGGGGAGCGCGGCATGTTCCCGCCCACGCTGACGACGACGCCGGCCGATGTGCTGGTGACGATCTGGAGCGAGGCCGACACGAGCGAGGCCATCCGCCTCGCGCACGCGCTCCGCGCCCAGCGCCTCCGCGTGGACATCTATCCGGACGCCGACAAGCTGGGCCGCCAGTTCAAGTACGCCGCCAGCCTCGGCGTTCCCTTCGTTGCCGTTCTGGGGGAGGATGAACGGGCTGCCGGCCGCGTCACCATCAAGGACCTGCGATCCGGCGGCCAGACCAGCGTCGCCCGCGACGAGATCGCCGCGACCGTGCGCCAGGGCGTCCCGTCAGAGCCGGAGGACACCTGATCGCCCGCCCGACGTACCGACGAGCCGATTTGCCGACTCGCCGACAAGCCGACCCGCTGACCAGCTGACACGCCGACTAGCCGACATGCCCCTTCCGTCTTCTCTCTATCGTTCACACACGTGCGGCGCCCTTCGTCCCGCCGACGTCGGCACCGACGTCGTGCTCTTCGGCTGGGTGCACCGCATCCGCGACATGGGCGCGGTGATCTTCTTCGACCTCCGCGATCGCTATGGCGTGACGCAGGTGGTCACCGACGCCGAGCCGCTGCTCTCGCAGGCCAAGAAGCTGAAGACCGAGATGGTCGTCGCGGTGATCGGCACGGTGGCCAACCGGTCGGCCGAGACGGTGAACCCGAAGCTCGACACGGGCGAGGTCGAGGTCGTCATCCGCGAGCTGCACGTGCTCAACGACGCGAAGCGCCCGCCGTTCGGCATCGCCGACGAGACGCCGGTGGCCGAGGAGATCCGGCTGCGCTACCGCTATCTCGACCTGCGCCGCTCGCGCATGCAGCACAACCTGGCGCTGCGCCACCGCATCACCATGGCCGTGCGGCGGTACTTCGACGAGCACGACTTCCTCGAAGTGGAGACGCCGATTCTCACCAAGTCGACGCCCGAGGGCGCGCGCGACTACCTCGTGCCGAGCCGCGTCCACCCCGGCGAGTTCTTCGCGCTGCCGCAATCGCCGCAGCTGTTCAAGCAGATCCTGATGATCGGCGGCCTCGATCGCTACTTCCAGATCGTGAAGTGCTTCCGCGACGAGGACCTGCGCGCCGACAGGCAGCCCGAGTTCACGCAGGTGGACGTCGAGATCTCGTTTGCCAACGAAGAGGTCGTCTTCGGCCTCATCGAGCCGCTCATCGTCGAGATCTTCAGGACGGCCGGCATCGACGTGCCGACGCCGTTCCGGCGCATGCCGTACCGCGAGGCGATGGACGTCTACGGGTCGGACAAGCCTGACCTCCGCTGCGGCATGGAGATCCAGGACCTCTCCGCCGTCCTCGCGGAGACGCCGTTCGGGCCGATCCGCAACGCGCTCGACGCCGGCGGCGTGGTGCGCGGCATCGTCGTGCCCGGGGGCGCGGCCATCGCGCGCGCCGAGGTTGACCGCATCGTCGCCGAAGCCATCGAGCTCGGCGCCGGGGGCCTGCTGTGGGCGCGTCACACGGAGAAGGGCCTCGCCACGTCGGCCAAAGCCATTGGTGAGGACCTGCTGACGCGTGCGCTCGAGGTCTCGGGCGCCGGCCGCGACGGCCTGCTGCTGATGACGGCAGGTACGCCGCTCGAGGTCTCGAAGCTGCTCGGCCAGCTCCGGCTGTCGCAGGCGAAGAAGCGCGGCCTGCTCGACGCCTCGCGTTTCGAGTTCGCCTGGGTGGTGGACTTCCCGCTACTCGAGTGGGACGAGAAGGAGGCGCGCTACTCCGCGATGCATCACCCGTTCACGTCGCCGGCGGTCGCCGACGTCGAGGCGCTGCAGGCGGCGCCCGGCGAGGCGGTCGCCCGTGCCTACGACCTGGTCCTGAACGGCAGCGAGATCGGCGGCGGCAGCATCCGAATCCACGATCCCGCCGTGCAGCGCCAGATCTTCCGCCTGCTCAACATCACCGACGACGAGGCGCAGCTGCGGTTCGGCTTCTTCCTCGACGCGCTCGAGTACGGCACGCCGCCGCACGGCGGCATCGCGCTGGGCCTCGATCGCATCGTGGCGCTGCTGGCGGGCGAGCCCTCCATTCGCGACGTGATCGCGTTCCCCAAGACGGCCGCGGCCGTCGACCTGATGGCGGGTGCGCCGTCCTCGGTCGAGGCGCGCCAGCTGAAGGAACTGCACCTCCGGACGCTGCCTTGACCGACCACAGGGCGCGTGCTACGGTCAGCGGGTCACAGCACGAGAGCCAGGAGCCCCCGCGTATCGCCGCTACTGCACTTCGGTCGATTCCGGTACCTGACGAGGGCGTCGACGTCCTCTTCGGCGCCTACGACGAGAACCTCCGCGTCCTCGAGAACCTGTTCGGCGTACAGGTACGCACGAGCGGCCACGACCTGGTGGTCGAAGGCGAGCCCGAGCAGATCGACCGCATCGAAGCCTTCGTCACCCAGTTTGCCGGCCTGGTGCGCGACGGCTACGCCTTCGCCAAGGGCGACGTGCGCGACGCCGCCAGGATGGCGGCGACGCACCCCGGCCTCGACCTCCGCGACCACTATCTGAAGGGCACGGTGCGCGCCTCCGCCAAGCGGCAGGTGGTGCCGAAGTCGCCCACGCAGCGCGAGTACCTCGCCGCCATCGAGAAGTTCGACATCGTCTTCGGCGTCGGACCTGCCGGCACCGGCAAGACGTACCTCGCGATGGCGCAGGCCGTTGCCAGCCTCCTGTCCAAGCGTGTCTCGCGCATCATCCTGACGCGGCCCGCCGTCGAGGCCGGCGAGAAACTGGGCTTCCTGCCGGGCGACCTCCAGGAGAAGGTGAATCCTTACCTTCGGCCGCTCTACGACGCGCTGCACGACATGCTGGAGGCCGACAAGATCGAGCGGCTGCTCGAGCGCGGCACGATCGAGGTCGCCCCGCTCGCGTTCATGCGCGGCCGGACGCTGAACGAGGCATTCGTCATCCTCGACGAGGCGCAGAACACCACGTCGGAGCAGATGAAGATGTTCCTGACGCGGCTCGGGCAGGGCAGCAAGGCCGTCGTCACCGGCGACATCACGCAGATCGATCTGCCGGCGGGACGCCCGTCGGGGCTGATCGAGGCGCTGCACGTGGTGCGCAACATCGGCGACATCGCCATCGTGCGCTTCACCGAACGCGACGTCGTGCGGCACCCGCTCGTGCAGCAGATCGTGCAGGCCTACGCGGCGCATGACCAGCCGGTCTCCGGCGGCGCCGCGTAACCATGGACACCGACGGTACCCCTCGTCTGGCCGTCAGCATCTGCCGCGCTGACGGCCGCCCCGCGCGGCAGGCGGCGCTGGCCCGCTGGCTCGCCGCCGTCGCCCCGGCTTCCGCGCGCGGGACCGTGACCATCGTGCTGGCCGACGATGCGGAGGTGCGGCGCCTGAACCGCCGATGGCGCGGGAAGAACCGCACGACGGACGTGCTGTCGTTCCCTGCCGATCCGTCCATGCCACGGCCGCGCGGCGTGCCGCGGCACCTCGGTGACATCGTCATCGCCCTCGGCGTCGCGGCGGAGCAGGCGCGCGCGCAGCGGCATCCGCTCGGCACCGAGCTGAAGGTGCTGGCGCTGCACGGCCTGCTGCACCTCCTCGGCTACGACCACGAGACCGACGATGGGCGGATGGCGCGCGCCGAGCGACGGCTGCGCCGCAAGGGCGGCCTCGAGCACGGGCTGATCGATCGCGGGGCGGCGACATGATTCCGCTCGTCGTGTTCCTGCTCGCGTGCGCGGCGGTCTACCTCGGGACGATCCTGGCCGCCTTCAGTGCGCTCATGCGCTTCTCGCTCCGGATGATCGCCGAGAGCACGGGCGGCGCCCGCGACGTCCTCGGCCGCTTCCTCGAGAACCCCGACGCGCTGTTCTTCCCGGCGCGGCTGCTGCTCGGCCTCGTGACCGCTGTGACGGCCGTCCTCCTTGCCGAGTACGAAGGCGTCGGCCGCACGGCGCACGGCATCTGGCTGTTCCTCGCGTCGATGCTGTCGTTCGTCGTGGTGTGCTTCCACGTCGTGCCCCAGCTCATCGTCCGGCGCGATCCCCAGCGCGTGCTCCAGGTGCTGCTGCCGTCGTTTGCCGTCGTGGCGACGGTGCTCGGGCCCGTGACGCGTGCCGTCGGCGCCGGGACCGGCGAGCGCCGCACCGACGACGAGCCGCCCGAGACCGGCACCGACGCGGCGGCGCCCGAGGACGAGCCCGCCAGTCAGCCGGAGGAGCCGCACAGCGACGGCGCCCGCGAGCTGTTCCGCTCGCTCGTGGGCTTCCAGGATCGGCTGGTGCGCGAGGTGATGACGCCGCGTCCCGACATCGTGGCCATCCGCCAGACCGCGACGCTCGGCGAGCTGCGCGCGCTGCTGAAGGACGCCGAGTACTCGCGCCTGCTGGTCTACGGCGAGAACCTCGACAACGTCGTCGGCTTCGTCCACATGAAGGACGTGTTCCTGAAGGGCGACGGGCATCCCGACGGCGACCCCATCACGCCGCTCATCCGGCCGGCGCACGTCGTTCCGGAGACCAAGCGCGTACCCGACATGCTGCGCGAATTCCAGCAGCGCCAGAGCCAGGCCGCGCTCGTCGTGGACGAGTACGGAGGGACGGCAGGCCTCGTGACCGTGGAAGACCTGCTCGAGGAACTCGTCGGCGAGATTCGCGACGAGTACGACGACGAGGCCGACCCCATCGTCGAGGAGGGCGATGATACGTTCGTGTTCAGCGCGAAGGTGGACATCGACGCGCTCACCGAGCGGCTCGGCGTCGAGATCGAACGCGATGGCTTCGAGACGATTGGCGGCTACGTCATGACGCGGCTCGGGCGCGTGCCCGCCGTCGGCGAGAGCCTGTCGTTCGACGGGCTGGCCATCGACGTGCTCGAGGCCGAGCGGCGTCGCGTGCTGAAGGTGCGCGTGCGGCGGGCCGCACGGCAGGAGGGCGACGCATGACGACGTTCAGATCCGGCTTCGTGGCGCTGCTCGGCAGGCCGAACGCAGGCAAGTCGACGCTGCTCAACCGCGTCGTCGGCGCGCATCTCGCGATCGTCTCCGACAAGCCGCAGACGACCCGGACGCGCATCCTCGGCGTGCGCAACCTGCCCGACGGGCAGATCGTGTTCCTCGACACGCCGGGCGTCCATCGCCCGCGCCACCGGATGAACGTCCGGATGGTGGACGCGGCCCTTGCCGCGGCGCGCGAGGCCGACGTGGTCGCCTTCGTCGTGGACGCCGACGAGAAGACCGGCCACGGCACCGAGTTCATGCTGGGCCTGCTGCCGAAGCTCCAGGCGTCCGTGGTGCTGGTGCTGAACAAGATCGACAGGATGAAGAAGTCCCGTCTGATGACGACGGCCGACTGGTACCACCGGCAGTTCGACTTCGCGGACATCGTCCCGGTGTCCGCGCTCACCGGTGAGAACGTCGACACCCTCGAGCAGGTGCTGTGCAGGCACCTGCCCGAGGGGCCGCCGCTCTACCCGGAGGACTACCTGACCGACCAGCCCGCGCGGGTGCTCGCCGCGGAGATGGTGCGCGAGCAGGTGCTGGCCCACGTGCACGCCGAGCTGCCGTTCACCACGGCCGTCGTCGTGGACAGGTTCGAGGAAGGGGAGGGCGAGGACGGACGGATCGGCATCTACTGTTCGATCCTCGTGGAGCTGCCCTCGCAGAAGCCGATCGTCATCGGGCGCGGCGGCGAGATGATCAAGCGCATCGGCACCGCCGCGCGGCAGCAGCTCGAGGAGTTCTTCGAGCGGAAGGTGTTCCTCGACCTGCACGTGAAGGTGCGCGAGGACTGGCGCGAGAACGAGCGGATGCTCGACGAGCTCGGCTTGCCCAAGCGGTAAGCCTTCCTCCCTTCCTCTTTCCTCCGCTCCTCCGCTCCTCCTCCTCCCTTCCTCTTTCCTCCCTTCCTCCGCTCCTCGTCAGCCTCTTACGCCTCCGGAATCGTCTCCCAGAACTCCTCCATCTTCCGGCGCGTCGCGGCATCGGGCAGCCTGCCGCGTCCGGCGCCCTGGTTGTCCACCAGGTTCTTCTCCTGCGTGGTGCCGGGGATGACGCTCGTCACGGCCGGATGGCCCACGCTGTACTTCAGGAAGAAGTGCGCCCACGACGTGGCGTCGAACTCCTTCGCCCACGCCGGCAGGTCGCGGCCCTTGACGCGGGAAAACAGGCTGCCGCGGCGACCGCCGAGCGGCACGTTCAGCATCACCGCCGTGCCCTGCTCCTGCGCCAGCGGGAAGACCTCCTTCTCGGCCGAGCGTTCGTCGATCGAGTAGTTGACCTGCACCCAGTCCATCTTGTGCTTGCGCATGAGCGCGGCCATCTGGGCGTGGTCGGAGGTGTTCGACGTCGTGGCGCCGACGTAGCGGATGCGGCCCTCCTTCTTCATCTGCTCGAGCACGGGCAGCAGCACGCCGGCGCCGGTCATGTTGTGCACGAACATCAGGTCGAT
>JBIQIB010000084.1:0-19529 GCA_044508265.1 Acidobacteriota bacterium | reverse complement strand
CGATGCCGGTCAAGCATTTGCGGGGCCAAACGGCAGGTCAGCTTGTCAGCCTGTCGGCTAGCCGGCATGTCGGCATGTCGGCGTGTCGGCGTGAAGGCTTCGCGCGGGAACCTTGCGTGAGCATCGGTGTCCAACTCCGTCATTCACGCCAACCCTGCGACAGGAGACGCCCGATGCTCGAGGCTCCGCAACCTCTCGTGAGGAGAGGATGCTGATCGACACGTACCGTAGCGATGTGCCGGGCCTTCGCCTCGTGCACGACATCGCTCGAGATGTCCGGTGTGCCGTCCGCCAGTTGGTGAGAGCACCTGGCGTCGCGGCGACAATCATCCTGTCGATGGGCCTGGCCATCGGCGTCAACGCGGCACTCTTCAGTGTCGCGGACGCCGTGCTCCTTCGGCCACTGCCGTATCCGGAGCCGGACCGGCTGGTGCGCATCGATGGCGTCTTCACGAAGCTGCCCGTGCGGATGACCGCTACCGGCACCGAGCTCGCCTTCCCACTGACGGCCCCGGAACTGGACGAAGCGCAGACGCTCGCGGCAGTTGGCGCGTACGGTGTCGGGACGGCGAACGTCGGAGACACCGACCCCGAGCGGCTCACGGTGGCGACTGTGACGCCCGCCTTCTTCGAGGCGCTCGGCGCGGTGCCCGTCCTCGGGCGTACGCTGCACGAGGACGACGTGCGCGACGCGCAACGTGTCGCGGTCATCAGCAGACGGCTCTGGGCGCAGCGCTACCAGTCGGCCACGTCCGCCCTCGGGCGACGGCTGGTGCTGAACGGCCAGTCGTTCACGGTCCTGGGTGTCATGCCCGATCGCGTCGACTTTCCCGACGGTGCCGACGTGTGGATCGCAGCGTCAGCGGATCCGCAGCTTGCATCGAAGCTCGCGGCTCCCGCGTTCGTCGCCAGGTTGTCTGCCCATGCTTCGCCGAGCAGCACCAGGGAGGAGCTCATCGGGCGTCTTGCGCATCGGGAGATGACGCGGCAGGACCCTCGCTCACCAGGACTCACGGTGACGCACCTTCGCAATGCGATGGTGAGCGACGTGCGGCCGGCCCTGATGTTCGTGATCGCGGCTGCGGTGCTGGCGCTGATCGCGGCCTGTCTCAATACGGCCAGCCTTCTGCTCACGCGCGTCGCCGCACGGGAGCGGGAGTTCGCCATACGACGGGCGGTCGGCGCCTCCTCCCGGCGGCTCGTGCGCCAGGTGTCGTGCGAGAGCCTGCTCCTGGCGGCACTCGCGGCGGCGTGTGCGGTGCCGATCGCGCTATGGACGCTGGACGTCGCACGCACGTTCGTGCCGCCGACACTGCACGGAAGCCGGGACATCGCCCTCGACATCCGTGCCGTGGCCGTGCTCGTCCTGCTGTCGCTCGTTGTCTCGGCCTTCATCGGGATCGCCCCGTCACTGTCGGCTCGAGGACGTGCCGCCCGTGCGCTTCGGGTGACCGGCACCGTCGGGGAGGACAGGCGCTGGCGCTGGCTTCGAAGCTCGCTGGTGACGGCCCAGATCGCGACTGCCGTCGTCATCCTGATTGCGGCCTCCACCGTGGTGCGGACCGTCGGTGTCCTGCTTGACGTTGACGTGGGCCCCCGGCACCACGACGCGGTCGTGTTCGAGGTGACGTTGCCTCGGGCCACATATCCGTCAGGCGACGCGATCCGCGTGTTCCACGACCGGCTCCTCCACGAACTGCAAGCCGTGCCCGGACTGCGCGCCGCTGGTGCGACCAGCCAGCTGCCCGGCAGCACGTCTGTCATGACACTCTCGAAGACGATCGAGGTTGACGGGCTGTCGATCCCGGAGACGCCAGCACGCTACGCGCTGGGTCTCGGCGCCACGCCCGGATACTTTTTGGCGCTTGGCATCGACATTCTGGCCGGGCGTGCGTTCACCGACCACGACCGCGCCGACGGCGTGCGCACGGCCGTCGTCAGCCGCGGCTATGCGGATGCCGTCGGCCTGCAGCCGTCCGAGATCGTCGGCCGCCGCGTGAACCTTGAAGGACCGGGCAGGACGACGTGGGCTGAAGTCGTGGGCGTGGTGCGCGACGTCAGAATGCGGGGGCCTGAAAGCGATCTGCAGCCCGCCGTATACGTGCCCTTTGCGCAAGCGTCTCTGAACGCTACCGGCTTCGTCGCGGTTCTCGCGGACGGGCCGTTCGAGCAGACCGCCAGCGCGGTCCGATCGGCAGTGGCCCGCGTGGACCCCACGATGCCCTCCACAGGCCTTCGAACGTTCGGTGACGTACGGTCCGACTACCTTGCGACACGCCAGTTCACGATGACGGCCCTCGTCGCATTCGGGAGCGTCACGGCCGCGCTCTCGGCGGTGGGGCTCTTCGGGATCCTCAGCTATCTCGTACGCCTCAGACGCCGTGAACTCGCGATGCGCCTCGTCCTGGGCGCCACGCCCGCCAGGGTGCGACGCGAGGTGTTCGTCGAAGGGGTGGCACTCGCGGTGCTGGGTCTCGTCCTTGGAACGGCGTGCTCCCTGGCGTCGAGCCAGGTGGTGGCAGCGTACGTTCCTGGCCTGCAGCACACCGACGCGACACGCGTCGCGCTGGTCTGCATCGCCGTCCTTGCGCTGTCGGCACTTGCGGTGTGGGCTCCCGCGAGGCAGGCCGCACGTACAGACCCGCTCGTGTCCCTGCGCGCCGACTAGAAGCGCGACTGCTGGTCAGCGAGAGGGCACTCAGCGGGCGGTCACGACCTGCTCGATCAGCCGCCCGCCGGCAATCACGGCGACGATGCTTCGGCTGTTCTCGATCCGGTCCAGCGGGTTGCCCGACAGCAGGACGAGATCCGCATCGAACCCTGGAGCGATCGCTCCGAGGCGGTCGGACGCGCGGAGGAAGGCCGCACCGCCCGCCGTCCCGGCCTGCAGGGCCTGTGCAGGGGTCAGGCCCGCGCGCACCATCCAGGTCAGTTCCTCGTGGGCCGAGTATCCCGGGAAGACGAACGGGTTGTTCACATCGCTGCCCAGGGCGATCGGCACACCGGCCGCGGCGACGCGGCGCAGGTTCTCCGAGCCGTGCCGGAGATACTCGAGCGCAGCCGCTTCGGTTTCCGCGGCAGCAGCCAGGAACGACGGCGCCGCCAGGCTCTCGATCACGGAGGGCTCCACGCCGGCGAGCGCGTACGGATCCGACTCCCGCTGCCTGCGCGCCCACGTCAGGATCCCCTCGTACAGCGAGAACGTCGGCACGTACCACGTGCGGCGCTCTGCCATGCGCCCGATCACGTCCTGAGGCAGTGCGTCCACGGGCGCGTGCATGATGGCGTCGATACCTGCCTCGACGACGACACGTGTCAGGCGAGAGGTGCTCACGTGCGCGAACACGGGCAGGGACCGTGCGTGCGCCGCGGCAATCACCCTGGAGATCTGCTCGTCGCCGAGCCGCGGCTTCGGATACCAGGGTGGCGGACCGTCCTCGACGATGATCTTGATCGCGTCGACACCAGCCGCGGCCTTGGCAGCGACGAGCGCCTCGATGTCTCGACCACGCTCGAGCACCGTCACGCCGAGCGCTTCCACCACCTCCGGTGCCACGTCGTCCGGCATCGCGAAGATGGTGGAGACGGGATGGCTTCCGGGCGCTGTGAGAATGGAGCCCGAACCGTACAGCGCCGGGCATTCCATCGCACGCGAGCGGCATCGCCGCCGCAGTTCAGGGAAGGCCGCGTCGCCCGCGCCAGTGGCGCCGGGGACGAAGATCGTCGTCACGCCGTAGCGGAGGAACTGCCGGAGTGCACGCGAGCGCGTGGTGTCATCCTCCGGTCCGATACCTCCCTCGCCGACGTGCGCATGAACGTCGATCAGGCCGGCGATGGCGAAGCGGCCGGTGCCGTCGAGGCGTGTCGCGCCACTCGGGGCCGATGCGGTCCCCGCAGGCGAAATCGTCGCGATTCGCCCGTCCTCGACGACGATGTCCTGCGGTGCCGACGTTGTGCCGCGTTCCGGGTCAACGATCGAGACGCCGGCGATCACGATCGAGGCGTGGCGCGACGCGCCCGGCGTGGGCGCCGGAGACTGCGCGACGAGGAAGGCCGACGCAAGGAGCATCAGCGGGACACACGCCCACCACGACCGGTGCATGAACGCACTCTCCTCTGGCACCAGGGCGCTATCGGCTCGCATCGGTCAACGGCGTACCCGATAGCGCAGGTGAAGTACCCGGTTGCCCTGAATGGCCTCGTCAGGATCCTCCAGCAGGCGCGCCGCGTTCATCGATCCGAAGTAGCGCTTGCCAGACCCGAACACGACGGGCACGACGTCCATGCGTACCTCGTCCACCAGACCTGCGGCCAGCACCTGACCACCGACGTCACCAGCGGCGACCTCGACGATGCGGTCACCCGCCAGCTCTTGCGCCCTGCCCACGGCGGCCTCGATATCGTTGACGAAGTGAAATGGCGCGTCCGGGTGCCAACCCTCGGGCGGCGGTCGGTGCGTCACGACGACCACGTGGTCGATCCCGCTCGGCGGCTTACCGTCCCAGCCGTCCGTCATGTCGAAGACGTGGCGGCCGGCGATGGTCACGCCGATCTGGTCCCAGTACGGCCGGACGTAGTCGTAGGACTTCTGCGACACCTTCAGGACGCCGCTCTCGTCCAACGCCACTTCACCGCCGGTCAGCCAGTCGAACAGCGGTCCGGGCTGGTCGTTCTCGTCGGCGATGAAGCCGTCCACCGACACGGAGGCGTACATGACGACTTTTCCCACGGGCACTCCTTCCGGCGTTGCGCCGAGATGTGGTGCAGCTGGTTCGCGATGGTCATCAAAAACCGATGACCATCGACATGATGAACCTCCACGCCCAGGTGGAGAAGACCCATCTCTGGCAGGCGTGGCGGGTGCGTGAAGCGGCGACGAACGCCGCCACATGAGCGTCGGCGGGCTCACGCCATTGCGTCCCACGACAACAGACCGGGGAAGAGAGTACAGTCAACGCCGGACTCTCAGTACAGGTACTCAGCAGGGGGGACGTCACCATGACGGCATCGCTTCCGGGCCTGACCCGCACGGCCGCCTTCGTGATCCTGCTCGCGCTCGGCTCGACGGCCAGCGCGCAGGACGGCACGATCTACCCGCTCGCAGCCCCCGCCGAGCCGAGGGCGATTCCTCTCGGCACTGGCGGCGTCGACGGCCAGACCGCGAAGGAGACCTGGTTTCGTCAATGGGGCGACCCGATGGTGCGCAACGTCTCCACCGCGACGCTGACGCCCTTCCTGCCGGAACAAGGCACGGCCAACGGCGCGGCCGTGATCGTGGCGCCAGGCGGCGGCTTTCGCTGGCTGTCCATGGGCAACGAGGGCTGGGAGGTCGCCAAGGCGCTGAACGCGAGAGGCATCGCGGCGTTCGTCCTCAAGTACCGACTGCAGCCGACCCCGGAGTCGCTGGACGGATTCAAGGAGTCCATGGAGCGCGCGTTCACGGCGGCTTCGGGATCGGACGGTACGGGTGACGGAGCGCCACGCCCCGCACCGCCCCGCAGGAACCTGTCTGACCAGTTGCAGGATGCCGAGGCCGCATATGCGCTGATTGTGCGCCGCGCGGAGGAATGGGGTGTCGACACGACACGCCTCGGGATGATTGGCTTCTCGGCAGGTGCCGGCCTCACGATGCACAGCACGCTGCACTCGAAGACGATGAAGCTTGCCTTCATCGGACCGATCTACGGCGGCATGGGTCCGGTCGACGTGCCGAAGGATGCACCGCCGATGTTTACGGCCATTGCGACCGATGACTTTCTGTTCCGCGGGCAGTTCGGTGTCGTCAAGTCCTGGTTCGACGCAGGAAGGCCGGTCGAGTTCCACCTCTACCAGAACGGCGGCCACGGATTCGGCCTGGGCAACCCGAACCGCACCAGCAATCGATGGTTCGACGCGTTCATCCATTGGCTCGACGTGAACGGCTTTCTGGCGCCGAAGGCTGGCGGGTAAGAGGTTGCGCGTTTCTCTCGGCTGAGTCTCGGCCGATCATCGTCCGCCGCCTGGAGCGCAGTGGACTTTCCCGAGAATCACGTGTCCAACCTCGTACGCATCGACGCCGCTTTCCCCCGGACGCTGGCGAACGAGGCGCTCGCCATCCTGTGGCGAGCGACCGGGTGCAACCCGCACGATCCGGCGACGTGGACGCAGCCGAGCCAGGGGACACCGGGTGGCACATCGACATGAGCTTCGGCACGGCTGCGCCGGACTTCATGTCTTGGCGCGCCAACATTCACTCGAGCGGGCGCCTGCTCCTGATGTTGTTTGTGTTCTCGGATGTCGGCGAACGGGATGCGCCGACGCTCATTCGGGTCGGGTCGCGCCTCCGCTGCTGCCCGTGGACCCTGGCGACCGACCGCTCGGCGCACTCACGCCGGTGGAGGAAGCGATCGCTCGGGCTCTCCACGGCGGACGGGGTTGACGACGACGAACGGGAACCGGAGGCCGCCGAACGGCCATGATGAGGTGAGCTGTGGTTCAGCAGCAGATGATCGAGCGCTTTCGACGCGTCAGTCTCACTGACGACCGTGTGACCGCCGCTCTGATGTTCGGTTCGTTCGCTGTCGGTGAAGGCGATGACTTCTCGGACATCGAGTTCGCGCTGTTTATCAGGGATGAGACGTTCCGCGACTTCGACCAGCGGTCATGGCTCGAGGGAATCGACCCGGTGGCAGCGTACTTTCAGGACGATTTCGGGCATCGCACGGCGCTCTTCGAGAACGGCATCCGCGGGGAGTTCCATTTCCTGCGCGCCTCCGAACTTCCGACGGTGGCGAGCTGGCAAGGGCACGGATGGTTTCCGTCTCTCGAGGCCGCTGTCGTGTTGGACCGCACTGGTGAACTGTCACGCTACGCAAGCGTGCTCGTTGGCGGCCCCCCGACGCGTGAGGGTGCCGATCTGGTGGAGGGGCTTTGCCTCAACCTGATCAATCTTGCGCTTCTGGGAGCGAACCTGCTCAATCGTGGTGAGTTCGCCCGCGCCTGGGCGCTCCTTGGCAGGACCCATGAGAATCTCCTCAAGCTGATCCGCATCAAGGAGAAGGCAACTCACCATTGGCCGACACCGTCGCGGTGTCTTGAACACGACCTCTCTCCCTCTGCGTACGAACGGTACCTGACGTGTACGGCAGCGGCCCGGCCACACGACCTGCTCGCTGGCTACTGTCGCACGTGGGCATGGGGCCTGGAACTCTTCGACGCGATAGCCACACCCCTCGATGTTCGCCTGCCGGACACTGTCCTTGCGCGAGTCAATCAGCTGCTCGACGCTGCTGCAGGTCGATGGGGGTAGAGGCCGTTCCACGGCGGTACTGCGAGGAGCGTCTCCGCCGCGGACGCGACCCGTAGCCGGCCCGCCACCGGCGGTTCGAAAAGGCGGCGCGCCGCCTTCGCTCGGTTCGGTGCGCCACTATCGCCAGGACAAGCAGCGCTACATCGCAGCACTCGCCGGTGTCGTCAGTCGTGTGCTGCTCGACAAGCCGCAGCGGGACGAGGCGGTGGTGGAGTCCGTGCTGCTGAAGCGGCAGTACCTGCACTCGGGGCCGCTCGCGGGCGTGGCGTGGCGCGAGATCGTTGGCCGTGTTCTGACCTGCGCTTCAGTCCCACGCATCCGGCGGAACGGTCCGGACTGCCACGGTATTTCGAAAAGTATCGGTGCCGTTTCCCGGAGCAACTCGAATCTGCCGTTGTCGAACCCTTGAGCAAGCCTGTCGAACGTGAGGCCGCGAATCGTCGGCCAGTCGAGGGAAACGCCCGCAACTGACTCCGTGCTGGCCCGACCGTGCTTCAGTCGGTCTGCATGTAAAATCTTGCTACGCAGGCTGCGCATTACAGCGCCCCATTGTCCCGGCGCCAAGACCTGGTCCTGCACGTACGCGCCGATTGCGGCAGCGCGCGGCGCGCTTGAGGCTGGCGCCCGAAGCAACGTTGCTCGGAACTTGCGAGTCGACATCATGTGGGGCACGTCAGAACACAACAAGACGCGGCAGACAAGGTGAAAGTAGAAGTCCAGGTAAGCGCGGGCTTGGAGAATATAGGCCTCAAGATGGACCGCTGCCTCGAAGCGTTGTCCATCTGTCCATTCCGACCTGTCGCGTATCTCGAGGAGCGCGAGCACGTCGTAGCGCGCCTCAAAGCTATGTCGCCACAGCCACTCCAGGTGGTAGGCCGAGGCCTGCATCTTCCATTGCAACGCCGCGACGGAGTCGCGAACAGCACGGGCGTCGGCTTCAGAGTAGGAGGTGCTGTGCCGCGTCAGGTACACGTCCGCCATGTATCCGAGTTTCAGCAATGATGGGCCGACCGTCGCCATCACTCTTTCGTGGTCCATGGGGATACGGTCTCACAGCGCGCGTCAGGAACCCGACCTCAACCCGCGGCCACCTTCGCGTCCCTGAACAGCGCCGCCGGCATCGGGCGGCGCAGCCGCCAGACGAACGCGATCGGCCGGTCGCCTGTATGCGATACGTAGTCGGCCGGGCCGAGGAGCGTGTACGGCATCGTCCGGCCGTCCCGCTCCCGGCGCTCGCGGACGAACAACAGAATGTTCCCACCTCGCTCGCGGTGCTGGATGTAGCGCCGCCCGGTCGATGATCCCTGGGACGTGCTGACCTGCGACTCCCAGTGGAACAGCTCGGGGGAGATCGCGTAGTCCCTGTACAACGTCGAGGGCGAGTAGTCGCGCTCCGACTTCTCGAGCGTCACCAGGAAGAAGTCGGTGTTGGTGCGCTCGTCGCGGAACACGCCCTTCTGCTTGTACGCGCTGCCACCGACCTCCAGCGCCCCGAACGCCGTGAGGATCTCGTCGACTGAATGCCGCGCGTGCACGGACAACGGGACGTGATGCGACCAGCTCATCTCCTCGTCCAGCGGAAATGTGACCCGATCGGAGCGTTCATCCAGCAGCGGCAGCAGTTCCTGCAGCTCGGCGACGATCGCGGGATGCTCGTGGAGGAGCCGCATCGAGGCGTCCAGCGTGGCCGGCGCCGAGTCCGACGGCATGAGCGTGTAGTGCAGCCCTGTGAGGAGTCGCCGGTCGCTCTCTGTCGTGTGGTCAGGAACGGCGCCGGCGATCACGCGCTGGTACGCTGACAGCCGCAGCGGGTCGTCCAGGTGCAGCAGACGACGCAGCGCCCGCGACAGCTTGTCTTCGAGCGGTCCGGATGCTGGCATCGCGACGCCTGCGGCTCGCTTGAGCGCCGACCATGAACCCGCCTTGTAGACGTCCTCGACCTCGAGGCCAGTCGCCGCCAGAAACTCTGACAACGACGGGATTCGACCGCTGAACTCCTCGGAGCCGAGCAGCAACCGAAGTTCGCGCTCCATCGCGGGGCGACGCGACGGCAATGCCTGGCGGATGTTGCGGAGGACGATGTCGGTGGCGACCCGATCGAGCTGCATCGAACAGCCCGCAGGCAGGAACGGGAACCCACGCTCGACCTGCTTCTCGACTTCGACACGGGTGGCGCCGGTGATCGCGCGGTAGCGGAGGTCGAACCGGAACTTCTGGTGCGCCTGGCCGATGAAGTCCAGCACCGTCACGCAGTCCTTGGACTCATGGCGACGCAGGCCGCGTCCGAGCTGCTGCAGGAAGACGAGCGCACTCTCGGTCGGCCGCAGGAACAACACCGTGTCGGCCTCCGGGATGTCCACGCCCTCATTGAACAGGTCGACCGTGAACAGCGCGCGCACCTCGCCGGCCCGAAGGCGCTGGATCGCGCTGGCCCGCTGCTCGCCGGGCGTGTCGGCGGACACCGCGAGTGATGGCAGTCCCGCGTCGGTGAACCGGCGCGCCATGTACTCGGCGTGCGCCACGCTGACGCAGAACCCGAGCGCCCGCATGCGACGCACGTCGCGCAGCTTGTCCTGCAACTGCTGCAGCACCAGGTTGACGCGCGCGTCATTGCCGGTGAAGACCTTCTCGAGGTCGCCGACGTCGTAGCCGCCGCGCGACCAGCGCAGGCGACTGAGATCCGATCCGTCGTGGACGCCGAAGTACTGGAAGGGGCACACCAGCTGGCGCTCGAGGGCATCCCACAGACGCATCTCGGCGGCGATATGGCCGTCGAAGTAGTGGAGGATGTCCTCCGCGTCGGTCCGCTCAGGCGTTGCGGTGAGGCCCAGCAGCAGCTTGGGGCGCAGATGCTCGAGAAGCCGCGCGTACGTCGGCGCGCCGGCGCGGTGGAACTCGTCGACGATCAGCACGTCGAAGGTGTCCGGTGGAAGTCGTTCGAGGTCAAGGCGGGAGAGCGACTGCACCGAACCGAATACGTGTCGCCACTCCGTCGGCACGTCGCCGGCCACATACAGCTCACCGAACTGGCCGTCACGCAGCACCTGGCGGAACGTGTGGAGGCTCTGCTTCAGGATCTCCTGGCGGTGTGCGACGAACAGCAGCCGCGGGTCGGGACCGAGCGTGCCCTGCGCGCGCAGACGCTTGTAGTCGAGCGCGGCGACGACTGTCTTGCCGGTACCCGTCGCGGCGACGACCAGGTTCTTCCAGCGCTGATGCCGCTGCCGCTCCGCGTCGAGCTTCTCGAGGATCTCGGTCTGGTGCGGCCACGGCGTGACGTCGAGGAACGCGAGCGGTGCGTCGAGTACTTCGGCGCGAGTGGCCCTCAGCGCCCGATCCAGGCGCACGGCGTTCACCTCGTCTGCTGAGTACGCCTCGTACTCGGGACTGGCCCAGTAGCCCTCGAACGTTGCCGTGAACTTGTCGAGCACGTCGGGCGAGCCGACCTGCGACAGGCGGACGTTCCACTCGACGCCATCCAGCAGCGCCGACTTCGACAGATTGGACGATCCGATGTACGCCGTGGAGTAGCCGGTGGCGCGACGGAAGAGCCACGCCTTCGCGTGCAGCCGCGTCGACTGCGTGTCGTAGCTCACCTTCACCTGTGCGCCGATCTCCACGAGCCAATCGAGCGCCTTGCGTTCGGTGGAGCCAGTGTAGACAGTGGTGATGACGCGCAGCGGCTTGCCGGCGCGGCAGTGCGCGGTGAGCGGCCCTTCGAGCACCCGCAGTCCGTGCCAGCGGACGAACGCGCAGAGCAGGTCGATGCTGTCGGCCGAGGGGATCTCGTTGGCGAGCGCGTGCGCGAGGGCCGGCTCGCCACGGGCGTTCACCAGCAGGTCTGATGCCGACAGTGGAATCTCAGGCCGCGGCGGCACACGGTCGCGTGCAGGATCGCCGGTCATCGGCCAGACCGCCCGGAGCTGCGCCGGCGGGACGACCACCGCATCCTCCTCCCCCACCGCCGCACACGCCGCATCGTCTGTCGTCAGCATCGCGACGATGCGGTTGATCAGCTCGGCCTGACGGGCGATGCGCTGGTCGCCAGGCAGACCTTCCAGCGCTCGGACGACGAGCGCTTCGATGTGCTCCGCCAGGTTGCGTGACGCTTCTGCGGCATCCAGTGGGGCCGTCTGGGTCTGGATGGCCCGGCTCGCGGCGACTGCGTCGAGGTCGCGCTGCAGCGCGGTCGTGACGAGGGATTCATACAGGCCGAACGACAGGATCGGCGGGTCGGAAGCTGGCACGATGGCGCCAGGATACTCGAGCTACCTGACTCGGCTCACGCGGCCGGCTCTCACATCTGACCCGTTCAGACCTGCGGTCGGTCCGCTGCCGACGCCCCGGTACGCTGAACTCGAACGTCCCGTCGCCGGAAGTCGTGCGGCAACGCACTGTTCTTCCCGCGGTCCGCTACGTGACACTCCAATCCCAGCGAGTCGGCGATCTGCACGATGAACTCGCACTCGATACCGTCGGTGACACCCCGCAAGTTCCAATCCCACTCGACTTCCAGATCGTGGAGGGCGATGGCTGGGTGGGTCACCGACAGCACGTAGCCAGACCGCTCCCACAGGAGGGAGTGGGGCTCCATTTCATCGATGACTGAGACCAAGTGGCGGTGTGCGTCGCTCTCGCCCAGTACCAGTTCCAGAACCCTTCGCTCAAATGGTTTGAAGACGGGAAGTCGTTGATCCAGCGGGCCACCGCGCAGGAGCTGTGGACCTGGTTGGGCCCACCAGGAGATGCCGTTCGATCTCAGGGGCTGGCGCCACACAAGCACGCTCCACGCCGCGGTCAGCGGCACGATGATGAGGGCGAGCAACCACCCTGGCTGAAACTGCGCCAGCGCATGCACCAGGACGCTGGTCACGATCATCCCGCCCCAGATAACCAGGAAAAGCCGAATCTCGAGGGGCGAGAGCAGGTCCACGCGCTTTCCGCGTCGTCGTCCCGCGGTGAGTTGAAGTGAGCGCACGATCGCCCATCCGGATAGCACGAACAGCACCACGACGACAGCAGCGCCATTCGGCCAGGGCAACCCCTGCCATCGAGCGAGGGCCGCAGCCCCGGCCAGGTTGATCAGGCTGACGGCGAGCAGCCCGAGGCCGCACCCTATCTGGACCGTCCGAGGAAGGTCAGCTGGCGTGCCATCGCGCGGGATCCATCCGTCCTGCGCCATCGCCTGTCGGATCCTCTCCTCTTCCGTCTCGAGGTGAGCCAACGACATCAGAGGCAGAGTGTACCTGTCGCGACAGCAGAGCCGCCATCACGCGGCCGAGCGCGAGCGCGCCGGCGATCCCGTCGGCTACCTGCGCTTCTGCGGCTTCTCCAGGGGTGGAGTTCCGAGGTCGTCGAATACTGACGCGTCACGCGTGGGTCGTGCATGCAGCAGGAAGCGCGGTAGCGATTGTGGACGTCGAGCTGTATGGCGATGGCACCGCAGGGTTCGCGCTGGCGGTTGCACCAGCGATGCGCAGGAAGCGCATTGGAACGCAGGTTCTGTCCGACTTGACGACTCTGAGTGAACTTGCAGGAGTGACAGTGCCGCCTGGCCTAGCGTTCGTGTCACGCGTCTGACTCGCCGGGGCGTCGCCAGGAGACGAACGCGTGATGGGTAACGAGGAGGCGGTCGTGCTGCTCGAAGCGGAGCTCGCTCCGTTCCGCGAGGCACCACACGGTTCTTTCGTAGGCGAGAGATCGGGCTGGCGGTGACCTGAGCAGCGTCCCAATCTACGGGTTCTGCCAAGAGGTCGTCCGGCGCGATTGAGCAGATGCCCGATGAGGAGTCCACGAGTTCGACCCCAGGAGGCTCGGCGCCGGGACAGTGGGCGCAACGACCCGGCCCGTGCGGAGCGCGTGCGGAGCCTCTACGTCATTGCGATCACGACCGCTCCCAGCCGCTGCTCGGCCTCCACGAGGCGATGCGCGTCAGCAGCTTGCGCCATGGGATAAACACGATCGACGATCGATCCGATCTCCTCACGTTCGATCATCATCGCGAGGGTCGTCAGTTCCTCCGTGGTCTCGCGGGCGAAGGCGACGTGCGCACGTTTGCCCGTGAGGTGCGTCGTGAGGACCGAACGAATCATGACTGACAGGCGCGGGTTCCCAGAGAGATAGCGCCCACCTGGACGGAGGGCACGGATGCAGGCACCGTAGTTGCTCAGCGGCACCATGTCGAAGATGACGTCGAACTGCTGACCGGCGGTCGGGAACTCGGTGCGAGTGTAGTCGACGAATGCCTCGGCACCCATTCGTCGAACGAAGGCCTCTTTGGAGCCGTGATCGACGCCGGTGACGTGCGCGCCCATCGCCCGCGCGATCTGGGTCGCGTGCGCCCCGATGCTCCCGCCGGCCCCGTTGACGGCGACGTGTTCGCCAGGCGCAATCCGCGCCAGACGCATGAAGTGCAACGCATTGAGCCCCCCGAGGGGAACGGCCGCCGCTGCCGCGAACGTCATGTTCCTCGGCTTCGGCGCAATCGCCGACGCGGCCGGCAGCGCGAGATACGCTGCATATGCGCCCAACCGCAACCCTGCGGAGCCGAACACCTCATCGCCAACCGAAAGCGTCGTGACCCCAGGTCCGACTGCCACCACTTCACCCGCGAAGTACGCGCCGAGAATTCGGCGACGCGGTCGCCAGAGACCCATGACGAGTCGCAGCGGCACCCAGAACCATTTCACGGCGTACCGAAAGCTGCGCAGCTCGCAATCGGCCTTGGTCGCTTCAGCGGCGTGCACCTTGATGAGGACTTCGCCTTCGCCTGCCTTCGGGGTGGGCACGTTCTGCAGCTGCAGTACGTCGGGAGTTCCATACCTGTGGTAGCAGATGGCTTTCACTGGTTCCTCTGGCCTCACACGCCGACGAGGCGCATCACGTGTCTCCGACCTGCCCTCTCATGCGCGGATATGCACGGCGACCATCGTGACATCGTCGTCTGCCTCAGCGCCGCCGCCGAACGCGGAGACGTCGTGCAGCATCGTGTCGAGGCGCCGCGCCGCAGGCGCTCGGCGACAGCTCGTGGCTCAGTGCCTCGTACAGGGCGTTGCTGACGGGCGCTCCGGGCGTGTCGCGCGTAAGTGCGTAGAGCCGGCCAGGATCAGAGACAGAAAAAGGGACGACGAAGCAGCGCTTCCGCGGCGCCGCTGACGAGTGCGTTGCCTGCGATGCCCACCGCCAGCAGCAGGACGACGGCACAGGACGACAGTGGCGCTGAGTCCTGCCATTGATGGCCGCTACGCTAGCACGGTCTGTCGTCGGCGCCGGCGCCGCGATCGTCCGGACGCGCACCACGCCGTGCTGGCGCGGCACTCTCCAAAGTGCCGCTTTGCAAGAGCCCGCCGCTCGTCCCGCTCTCGCTCTACGCGCTCTTGAAGTTGGTGGCGTTCAGCGGCCGAAAGGCCTCGAAGGACGTCGCGGGCGTCGTCCCCTGCCTCCGGTACTACCTGTAAAACGACGGACGCCGTTACGGGGCCGAGTATGAGGACGCTGACGTCCCGTTCGAATACACCCGGCGCTGAGCCCCCAGCGACCCGAGAAAGTCCTCCAGCCGCGCCGTCTGACGTTCCCGTGTGAATGCACGGGTGACGTCAGCCGGAAGGTGGCCGAATGTCCCCGCCACGCGTCGTCTGTGCACACCGGCGAGGTAGTCCGCCAACCCGTGTGAACAGGTGCCTGCAAAGCCGAGTCGCAGGTCCCGCACGTGTGAGAGCGCCACGTTGTCGTCCGGGCCGATCGCCACGATGGGCCGCCGCGCTCCGATGTACTCGAACAACTTGCCCGGGATGACGCCGTGCTCGGCCGGATGGTTCCAGAGCAGGAGCAGCAGCAGGTCGGTCTCCTGCTGGAGTCTCAACGCCTCGACGTGCGGCACCAGAGGCTGCAGGTCGACCAGGTCCTCGACGCCCTCGCGTCTGGCGATCTCCGCGATCGGCCTGAGGTTGGGGCCGTGAAAACGCACCACGACATCAGCCCGTGACCACCCGAGGCTGGCGATGGCGCGGAACAGGACGGTGGGGTCGCGTCGACCTTCGTAGATCTCGCCAAAGTGACCGATGCTCAGCGGGCCTTCACGGCGACGAGGCACCTCCACAGCCGGCAGGTCGCACGGATCGAAGCCGTTCGTCACCACAACGGTCTCTCGTGAATACTTCCGGCGCAGCCACGCCGCCCAGGGGTCGGAGACCGTGACAAAACCCGCGGCGGTCTTCAGCACCGACCGCTCGAGCGTGTGATCAGTCGCTCACGCCATCGGGAGCGGACCAGGTAGTGGTTCTCCGCCCAGAGATCGCGCAGCTCCGCGACCCAGGGGATGGCAAAACGTCGTGCGAGGGTGGCGCCGACCACGAGTGATGTGAATGGGGGACCGCTGGCCAGAATCACGTCTGGTCGCCAGCGCTGGAGCAAGGCCGACCCGGCGGATACGGCGAACGGGAACCATCCAATGCGGGTGTCAGGGATCGCCACGAGAGGACTCGCGAGCCGGATCGCGCGGCTGATCGCAGACGGAGCCCTGCGTTCACCATGCCCGTCCGTGACGAAATCACGCTGCGCGGACCCGAGCCACCTGGCGTACGTCACGCGGCCTTCCGGCACCTCGAGGGGCAACGCATTCGCGCCCAAGGGACCAGCCGCCGAAAGCACCCGGACATCGTGCCCGTGGCGAGTCAGATACTTCGCCGTCTTCGACAAACGCAGGGAGCCGATGCCCGGGTGTGGGGGAAACTCGAAACTGACCAGCAGAATACGCATTGGACGTGACGTTCAGTTCTCGAGATCGGACATCACCACGAGCTCGTCTGCGACCAGGTCTCGTCGCAGGCGCTTTCCCAGCACCGTGTCGACCAGGGCCGGTGACAGACCGGTGCCTGGTCGCTTGAAGTCGACGTCGTGTTCGGTCAGGGTCGTGCCCTTCCGGAGCGGGCGCGCGGCCACGATACTCCGGCGTGCAAAGCGGCGGGCGGGAGCTTCGCTCTCGGTCAGCTCCCTTGCCGACCCGGTCATCAGCCAGGCGTCTCGACAATCGCGCACGAGCTGCGCAAGGCCCGCGGCATCCGCGGCGTGGTAGTGATCGTCATCCTCGGCGTGCCGATTGAGCGTGAAGTGCTTCTCGATGATGCGCGCGCCCATCGACACGGCGAGCGGACACGCAAGCGCGCTGTCCCGCAACCGTGTGTGATCGGCGTAGCCAATGTGCACCGCGGGAAACGCCTCCTGCAACAGCCTGATGCGCCCAAGGTTTGCACCGCGTACCGGCGTTGGATACGCCAGTGAGCAGTGCAACAGCGCGAACACGGCACCGAGGTCCTGCAACACGCTGACGGCGTCTCCAACCTCCTCGATCGTGGACGCGCCGGTGGAGAGGATGATGGGCTTGCCGAATGATGCGACGCGCCGCAGCAGCGGCCAGTGCGTCAGATCGCCTGAGGCGATCTTGAAGGCCGCCATGCCCAGGTCGTTGAGCATGTGTGCGGCATCGATGTCGAAGGGCGTGGACAGCAACATGATGCCGACCTCGCGCGCGTACTCGAACAGCTCACGGTACCCGCGCTGTGTGAGTCGGGAGCGCGAGGCGAAGATGTCGTGCTGAGTCTTGCCCTGCCCGGCATCCCAGTACGTCGGTGCCCACTTCGCCGCGATCCGATCGGCGGAGTACGTCTGGAACTTGATCGCCTGGGCACCGGCGATTCTCGCCTGCAACACGTACGCCTTCGCCAGTTCGACGCTGTTGAAGTGGTGGACGCCAGCCTCGGCGATGACGAAGGGCGGGCGCTCGAGCGAGATCTCGTGCAGACCGAGTCTCATCGCGCGGACGCACCTGCGACAGGCCTCTGGCTCACGAACCTCTCGGCCATCGTCCAGTCGGACGGCGTATCGATGTCGAGTCGCCGCTGCTCGTCGAGTTCAAGCAGTGCCGGCCGTGCGTGCATGATCGCCAGGCTGCGACACAGTCGCGCGATGCGGTCGCTGTCGGTGCTGACCACCACGCGATCCCTCGACGCATGCCCCTCCAGTTCGTCGAGCACATGGCGGATCAATGGCTTCCCTCCCGGACCGCGGAGCATCGTGCGCGGCACACTCTTCGAGCCGCTGCGTGCCGGCACCAGCAACCAGGTTGTCGGCTCGGCGCTGCTGGATGTGGTCAGTGACATGCGTGACCCCCCGACCGTCCGTCAGACGGCACGCCTCCTCCGGCGCGTGCGGCGCGCAGACGCGCGATGAAATCCGTGAACGGCTCGGTTCGACCGGTGGCGATCAGATCCCGCATGTACTCCCTGCCGGGAAGATCGACCAGCACCGTGTGACACCCGAACGCCAGCCCTTCGTAGAGGGCCGTAGAGAACACGCCGATCTGGGTGCCACAACGAGCCATGAGGGCATGGAGGTCGCCGTCGGTCGTGACCTGCACATTGGGCCGCTGCGTGAGGCGGACCATCGTGTCGGACTCACGCCACGTCGCGTACTCGCTCGGGTGCAGCTTGTAGTGGATCTGATGACCGTCGAACGCGTCGATCTCGGAGAGGAGCGCCTCGGCGAGCTGTCTACCGATCGCCCCCTGCGACAGCACCAACACCTCATGCTCGCTGCGTACGACACCACGGTATCGTGAGCGCTGGCGCTCGAAGTACGGAAAGCCGTACGCGACGACCCGTTCACGGTCGATCGGTATGTCGATGAGGCGCTCCCACGGCTCTCCCCAGGAATAGAACACGTCCGGAAAGTACTCGAGGACGCGCTTACGAGGTCGCACGGGAAAACTGTAGCCAAGGTGGTAGCGAGACATGGTGCCATGCTGCAGCTCGACACTCTGCACGCCCAGGTCTCGCGCCGCCTTGATCATCGGCGCCAGTCCGTCGTACGCGCAGACGCAGTACACACGGCAGGGTCTGCGTTTCGCGAGCAACCGCCTGTACAGGCGATACTCCGACTGGAAACCCGGCACGTACCCTTCGAGCCGGGACCGCAGCGGCACTGAGACACCAAGTGCCTGATGCAAGGTGTGTTCGAGCGTCGCGACGGCACCGGCCTCGGCGGCGCTGAGGGTGATTCGCCCCGCACGTCGACTGATGGCGCCTGCCAGCTCGATCGCATCAAGGTAGACACGTCGCGGATCCGTGTCCTTGGTGTGCCGGCCGCGGTCGGCGCGGTCGAGCAGGAGCACGCGTTCGCCCTTCGCGGTCAGTTCGGCCACAAGGTCGTCCGTGTAAATGCAGACCCGTCGTCCGTGCACGACTTCCGTCCGCGCCTTCTCGAACACGAGCGCGTCGACCGTGCCACGTCCGAGCAGCGGGTTGTGTGTCACGCTGCCGCGCAGGCGCGCGACCGTACGTGTGACCGTGGAGCCGGCACTGGCGGTCGGCCCCACATCGAAGATGCCGAGTGCGTGGCACAGCCGGAGGTAGGTCTCGAAGCGCAGCGCCTGCCACACACACACACCACGCAGCTCCCAGTCCAGAAGGCCGAGGTTGCGCTCGGCTTCCCAGATGGCTTCGCAGACGTTCGTGATGCTAGCTCGGCTCACCGGACGTAGATAGCCTCGCTGAGTGGCCCTGGCGCCACACATGGAACAGGCCGTCGCCTCATCGTACTGTGTCCCACACTCTCCGCGGCCGGCTCAACCGTCGGCCCGCGACGGTACGATAATCTGCGCAGATCCGGTGGGCACCCTGCAGGTGTTGGCGGCGGGTGTAAATCTGACAGTTGTGGCGGGCGAAAATCCGACAGTCGGCAGCACGGTCTGGCTGCCGGCTGAGAGCGTAGCTCCCGGCCGATGATTCCATTCACCAGGACGTCAGTAAAGGGACATAGCCGGAGGGGGTCCTCAGAGGAATCTTGAATGAGCGATGACACAGCGTTTCATCATTACCTGCTGGCAACCAATGAGTTGCTTCTGGAGTTTGCCAGAGAAGCAAAGCTGGAGGCTGATGCGACGCGCGGTACCGACGCGGGTAACTTCCACGCAGGATATCTGATGGGCATGTACCGAGTGATCTCGTTGATGCAGCAGCAAGCACCGGCGTTTGGCCTCGAACTCGACGATATCGGTCTCGATGGAATTGATCCCATTCGGGACTTGACTTGAGCGCCGGGGGCTGGGCCGGCGATGACAGCCCATGTGGAGCCACACGTCCCTGGCGCTCTCCTGGCGCCAGTTCTCAGCCATTGCACAGATCTAGTCCCCTAGGTGGGCCAGGAGGCCCGACGTATCGGTCGGGAGCAGGCCGTTGTCAAGGCC
>JBIQIB010000083.1:4066-19553 GCA_044508265.1 Acidobacteriota bacterium | reverse complement strand
CGTGGCTCGTCGCGGACGTCCAATGGACGCTCGACCCGGGCCCTCTCGACGCCGGGCATGCCGCGCCTGCGCCGTAACCCCGGCAGAATCCGGTACAATTGAAGTGTTACTGACAACCTTCCCGCAATGACGTGCGGAAGACTCTCCCCAGTTGGAAGGCCATGACGAACACACCACACGACGAGTCGCACAGCCAGGAACGGCGCGATTTCATCAAGAAGACGGGACTTGCCGCGGGCGCGCTCGCTGCCGGGTTCCCTGGCATCATCTCGGCCCAGTCGGTGACCAATTCGCTGAAGGTCGGTCTCGTCGGCTGTGGCGGACGCGGCAGCGGCGCGGCGGCGCAGGCGCTGACGGCCGACCCGAACAACGTTCTCACGGCCATCTGTGACATCGACAAGGCGATCGTCGACCGGGCGACCAAGCGGCTGCAGGGCAGCTCGCGGTTCGGCAGCCAGGTCAAGATCGACAAGGCACCCGTCGGCCTCGAGGCCTACGAGGAAGTCATCAACAGCGACGTGGACGTGGTCCTGCTCGCGGCGCCTCCCGGGTTCCGGCCGGCGCACCTCGCCGCCTCCGTCAACGCCGGCAAGCACATCTTCGCCGAGAAGCCCGCGGCGACCGACGCGGTAGGCATCCGCGAGGTGATCGCGGCGCAGAAGGCGGCGCAACAGAAGGGCATCGCCCTCGTCTCCGGCTTCTGCTGGCGCTATCACAACGCCATCCAGGCCGCGATGGAGCAGGTGCACAACGGCGCCCTCGGCCGGCTGGTGGCGCACTACTCGACCTACTACACGAATCCCGTCAAGCCGATGCCGCCCGAGAGCCAGCGTCCGGCGGGGATGAGCGACATCGAGTGGCAGGTGCGCAACTGGTACAACTTCGTCTGGCTGTCGGGCGACAGCCTGGTGGAGCAGGCCGTCCACAACGCCGACAAGATCATGTGGGTGCGCAAGGACGAGCCGCCCGCCAGCGCGGTGGCCACGGGCGGACGTGCCGTGCCGGCCAACGGCGGCAACATCTACGACCACTTCTCGGTGAACTACCTGTGGGAGGACGGCTACCGGGTGTTCCTGTCGAACCGCCAGGCCACCGGCTGCTACAACGCCACCCACGACTACCTGATGGGCACCGAGGGCACGCTGTTCCTGCACCAGGGACCGCCGCGCATCGAGACGCCCGACGGCAAGGTCAAGTGGCAGTTCGAGGGCGAGGAGTACAACATGTACCAGCGCGAGCACGACGTGCTGTTCGAGTCGATTCGCGCGGGCAAGCCCAAGAACGACGACCTGAACCTCGCCACCAGCAGCATGCTGGCGATCATGGGCCGCGAGGCCGCGTACACCGGCCAGCAGATCACCTGGGACGATGCGCTGAACTCCACCGTCAGCCTGCTGCCCGAGCCGCTGACGTGGAACGGGTCGCACGACGCGCCGCCGCTGGCGATCCCCGGCCGCGCGCGGACGGCCTAGTCGAACGAAACGGCAAGACTCGATGCGACGAAGTCTCCGGGCAGTCGCTGCCGCGGCCCTCGTGGCCGCGGTGGCGACTGCCACCCTCCGCTCACAGGACCTTCCCGAAATCGATCCCGCGGAGATGGCCGTCGTCGAACGGATCCGCGAGCGAATCGAGGCGCGCCTGAAGGAGGCCGGCAGCGAAGCCGCCCCCTACACGGTCGTCATCCCCAACACGACGTTCGAGTACCAGATGATGCCGGTGCCCGCCGGAACGTTCGTCATGGGCTCCACGGCTCCCGGCGCGGGCAAGGACGAGGCGCCGACCCGTGAGGTCACCGTCGACGCCTTCTGGATGCAGGCCCACGAAGTCACGTGGGACTCCTATCTGATGTTCATGTTCGCCGACCAGTCCGGCGAGTCCGCGGCCCCCGACGAGCTCGTGGACGCATTGAGCCGTCCGACGGCGCCGCATCTCGAGATGAGCTTCGGGCGCGGCAACGAGGGGTTCCCGGCCATCTCCATGACGCAGTACGCGGCCAACAAGTACGCCCAGTGGCTGAGTGCGAAGACCGGAGAGTACTACCGGCTGCCCACCGAAGCCGAGTGGGAGTACGCGTGCCGCGCCGGGCGCACCGAGCCGTTGAGTGAGGCGGAACTGGCCGAGGTGGCCTGGTACAAGGGCAACTCTGCTGTAGACGCCTTCACCGACGGCACGTATCACAAGGTCGGCACGAAGAAGCCGAATGCGTGGGGGCTCCACGACATGCTCGGCAACGTCATGGAGTGGACGCTCGACCAGTACGCCCCCTACGAGCCCGGCCCTGCCGACAACCCGTGGGTGCGTGCCACCGAGCCGTACCCGCACGCGGTGCGCGGCGGCTCCTGGTACGACGAGGCCGACAAGGTCACGTGCTCCGCGCGCGTGCCGTCAGATGCGAACTGGAAGATGCTCGACCCGCAGCTGCCGCGCAGCGTCTGGTACATGACCAACGCGCAGTGGCTCGGCTTCAGGCTGGTGCGTCCGGCGAAGCTGCCGAGTGTCGAAGACATGTACCGCGCCTGGAACAACGGTGTGGAAATCGACCCGTACTGATCCCCGCGTGCGACGGACGGCCTTTCTCGCCGTTGCGCTCGCCTGTGCCCTTGTACTCACGCCGACGGCTTCGGAGCTGCAGCGCTTCGAGGCCGTCGAGCCGCATATGGGCACGCTCGTGCGCATTACCGTCTTTGCGCCGGATCTGGACACGGCGCGACACGCCATCCGGCAGGGCTTTTCGCGCGTGAGGGACCTCGACGGCATCCTGTCGGACTACAGGCCCGACAGCGAGCTGAGCCGCCTGTCGACCACGGCGGCAGGCGCGGCCGTGCCCGTCAGCGACGACGTGTATGCCGTGCTGGAGGCATCGCAGCAGCTGGCCGAGCAGACCGACGGCGCGTTCGACATCACCCTCGGCCCTGTCGTCCGCCTCTGGCGCGAGGCGCGCCGCACCGGCGTCCTGCCCGACGAGCAGGCGCTCGCCGACGCACGCGCCCGTACAGGCTGGACGAAGCTTCACCTCGATCCCGTTGCCCGCACCGTGCGCCTGGCCATGCCCGGCATGGCGCTGGACGTCGGCGCCATCGGCAAGGGATACGCGGCGACCGAGGCGCTGCGTGCCATCGAGGCCGCCGGCGTGCGGAGCGCCCTGGTGGCCGTCAGCGGCGACCTGGCCTTCGGTGCCGCCCCGCCGGGACGGCGCGGCTGGCGCGTCGCCCTGTCGGCGGTGCCTTCATCCGACACCTCCATACCGCGCGTGCTGGAGCTGACCGACGCCGCCGTGTCGACCTCCGGCAACACCGAGCAGCATCTCGACGTGGACGGCACGCGCTACTCACACGTCGTGGAGCCCGCGTCGGGCATGGGCCTCGTCGACGACGTCACCGTCACGGTCATCGCGCCGCACGGCCTGCTCGCGGACGGCCTCGATACGGCCGTGAGCGTTCTCGGGCCGGAGCGAGGCATGGCCCTGCTCGAGCGCCACCCTGCGGCGGCAGGCCTCATCGTGACGGGAAGCGGCGATGCCCGCGCCCTGCTGATCTCGCCGGGCCTGCGCGCGCTCATCGACTCGCCGCCGAACCAGGCTGGCCCGGACCATCGGTAGCAACGCTTCCGCCGTGGTAGCGTGACCGCGTCTTCCGCCGGAGCGTTCGCGCGCCCGGCATGAATCGACGGGTCTGCGGGGTGACGGACGCATGGAGCGAGCGTGGCGGGTGGGCTGGACGGTCGTATCGATTTTCATCGTCGAGAGCGTGGTGTTCGGGCTGGCGGTGCTGCCGGCGTTCCTGTGCTGGAGCGTCGTGCGGCAGTGGCCGTTGCCCCGGCAGCAGGAGACGCTCATCGAGCCGGTCATCATCGCGATGTCGCTGATACCGGCTTATCTCGTGTTCGCCGTCGCGCTGTGCGCGCTGTCGGCGCTGGCGATGCGGCTGCTCGGGTGGCGCACCCGGCCCGGCGCGTCGTGGCGGCTTGCCGACCTCGAGTGGCCGCTCCTCGACTGGGCGCGCTACATGGTGTCCACGCACGTCGTGCGGGTGCTGGTCGGCATCTGCTTCCGCGGCTCGCCGCTCTGGACCTGGTACCTGCGCCTCAACGGCGCGCGCATCGGTCGCGGCGTCTACGTCAACAGCACGTCCATCTCCGATCACAACCTCCTCGACTTCGGCGACGGCGTCGTGATCGGCGAGAGCGTCCACCTGTCGGGCCACACCGTGGAGGGCGGCTACGTCAAGACCGGGCCTGTACGACTCGGACACGGGGTGACCGTCGGCCTCGGCGCCATCGTCGGCATCGGGACGAACGTGGGCGATCGCGCCCAGATCGGCGCCTTGAGTGTCGTCCCGAAGCACACGGCACTCGAGGGCGGTGGCGTGTACGTGGGCGTGCCCGTCCGCCGGATCGAGAAGGGCTCGCGTGAGACGGACAGCGTGGAGGTATAGGGCGCGTCAATCCGTGCGCAGGGCCTCCATGGGCGCGAGCTTCGACGCGCGCCTGGCCGGAATGTAGCCGGCGGCGAGCGTGACGGCGGCAAGCGTGGCCGCCGCCAGTGTCACGACGAGAGGGTCGTGGCCGTCCACGTCATAGAGGAGCGACTGCGCCGTCCGTCCCACGACGAACGCGGCGCCGAGGCCCAGGAGCCCGCCGACCGTCGCCAGCCGCACCACCTGCCCGAGCACCAGATGCCTTATGCGGGAGGCGTCGGCCCCGAGCGCCATCCGCAGGCCGAACTCGCGCGTGCGCTGCCCGACGGTATACGAGAGCACGCCGTACAGCCCGAGGGCGGCGAGCAGGGTCGCCATGGCGGCGTACGCCGCGGAGAGGAGGCCGACCAGGCGGTCCACGTAGACGTTCTCCTCCACCTGGCGTTCCAGTGTTCTGAGTCCCTCGACGCCCAGGTACGGGTCCAGCCGCGCGACGACGCGGGGCAGGTCCGCGAGCATGAGCGAGGGCGCCGTCGTGGAGCGGACGTAAAAGACCATGTAGCCGCGCGGCATCGTCTGGCGATACGGACGCAGCACCATCGCCGGCACGTCGCCCTTCACCTCGCTGTAGTGAGAGTCGGCGACGACGCCGACGATCTCCGTGTCGAAGCCTTCGTCGGGTGACGTCCAGTCGGCGATGCGCGTCCCGACGGCCCGGTCGCCGAGGTTGAACCTGCGGACGAACGTCTCGTTCACGATCGCGACCCGTGGCGCGTGCTGTCCATCCGCCTCGGCGAACGACCGGCCCGCACGCAGCGGCATGCCGAGCGTGCGCAGGTAGTCGGCACCCACCTCGTTGTACCGGACGTTGCGCGGGCTGTCGGGACCGTTGTCGTATCCCTCGATACGTACCGAGCCCCCGGTGGTGGACGACGCGAGGATGGGGATGCGCGATGCGGACGCGGCCGTGACCCCTGGCAGCGCCGCCAGGTCACGTTCGAGCTGTTCGAACATCTGTTCCGCACGCTCCGGCGCGTAGCCGCTCAGGACGGGCAGCAGGCGGAACGTCGACACGCGCTCGACGTCCATGCCGACGTCGACGGCGGTCACGTTGGCCAGGCTCCGCGTGAACAGCCCCGCGCAGACCAGCAGCGTGGTGGCCATCGCGATCTGGGCTGTCACGAGCGCGACGCGGAATCGCGCGGCGCCGCGCCCCGCGTCCGGCTGTCCGGCGCGGTCCTTCAACGTGCGGATCAGATCGCGTCGCGTGCTCTGCAGGGCGGGGTAGAGGCCGAAGAGCAGCCCTGTTGCCGCCGACAGCACGGCGGCAAACGTGACGGCGCGCACGTCGAGCGCGAACGTCAGGGTCGTGGCGCCGTCCTGCGGCAGCATGGCCGCGAAGAACGACAGCGTGACCTTCGCGACGATGAGCCCGGCGAGCCCACCCGCGGCCGCAAGAACGCAGGCTTCGCCGAGCAGCAGGACGACCAGCTCGCTGCGGCCGGCGCCGACGGACATGCGGATGGCCATCTCGCTTGCGCGATCGACGGCACGCGCCAGCAGCAGGTTGGCGACGTTGGCACATGCGACGAGCAGCACGGTCAGCGAGACGACGAGCAGCAGCGTGAGGGGCGCTCTCGTGGTGGCGTGCAGCGCGCTCTGGCCGCGTGCGCCCCGCGACAGCGACATCGTCTTCGCCTGCAGGAGTTCGACCTGCCGTTCGCTGAGCCCGCTGTGGAACGGCGTCTCGACGCCGCGCAGGAGGTCGCGGTACGGAACGTTGATGCCCGCGTGTGCCTGATCGAGGGAGACGCCCGGGCGCAGCCGTGCAAACAGGTAGAGCCAGTGGCGGCTGCGGCTGTACGCGTCGTCTCCGTTCGGCAGGATCTCGCCTGCCAGCGACATCGGCACGAAGGCCATCGGGCGGAAACCGAGCGTCGTGCCGTGGAAGCCGGCCGGCGCCACCCCGACGACGACAAGCGTGCGGCCGTTGACGACGACCGACGTGCCGAGCACGTCGGGAGAACTGGCGTGACGGGTCCGCCAGTAGTCGTGGCTGAGCACGACGGCATCGCTCGCGCCCTCGGCCGCATCGTCAGCCGGCGTGAGCAGGCGGCCGATGGACGGCGTCAGGCCCAGCAGCGGGAAGTAGTTGCCGGAGACGAGCGTCACGTACCCGTTGGACGCGTGGCCGTCGAGCGTCACCGTCGCGAGCGACGTGCGGTGTGCGGCGATCCCCGTGAACACGTCCTGCTCGCGCTGCAGATCGCGGAACATCGGATAGCTGAAGACGGTGTCGCAGTCGCCGGCTTCGTTGCAGCTGTCGCTTCCCGGTCTGATGCCTGGAGAGGCCAGGTTGACGAGCGTCCCGGGCGCTGCAACAGGCAGCGGGCGCAGCAGCAGCTGCTCGAAGATCGAGAAGATGGCCGTGTTGGCGCCGATGCCGAGCGCGAGCGTCCCCACGATCACGATGCTGAAGACGGGGCGGCGCCAGAAGAGGCGCGGCGCGGCGCGCAGCCCCTGCTGCCATGCACTCACGCGCCAGCGCGTGCGCCGGCCTGCCTCGAGTTCCACGCCGAGCGCCGCGCATGAGGCGGCCCCGCGATCGCGGTCGCCGAACTCTCGCAGCGCCTGGGCGCGCGCCTGTGCCTCGTCGAGCCCGTCGCGCACGAGGTCCGCCGCGCGCATGTCGAGGTGAAACGCGAACTCGTCCTCGACGTCCTGCCGCACGTCGGCGCGCGTCCGGAACGGAAAGCGGAAGCCTCTGCTCATGAATGGCGCTCCTCGGTGTGACGGCCGCTGGAGGGACGGTCAGGTCGCGGCAATGACCCGCTGCACCGCGTGCGCGTACGCCGTCCAGCCGTCGATCTCGCTGCGGAGTTCGCGGCGGCCCTTTGGCGTCAGCACGTAGTACTTCGCCCGTCGGTTGTTCTCGGACAGCCCCCACTCGGCGGCGACGAGCCCCTTCAGCTCGAGGCGGTGGAGCGCCTGGTACAGCGCGGCGTCCTCCATCGCGATCACGCCCTCGGTCCGTTCGCGGACCCACCGCGAGATGGCATAGCCGTGCGCGCGGCCCGGCTGCAGGGCACGAAGCACGAGAAGGTCGACGGTGCCCTGCAGCAGGGTCTGTTTCGTGCGTGTCATGTGGTCTCGGTCCTGTTGGACGGGCAGGGAGCCGGCGATGTTCCACTCATGAGATGAGTGGAGCGTATGATAGACCGATGTTCTGCTCGAGATGGATCGTGCCCGCCCTCGCGATGGCGGTGCTGATGGTGGCCGGCGGCGCGGCGTCCGCCCAGGAGCCAGGCGCGACGGCGCTCTTCGACGGGCGCAGCCTGGACGGCTGGACGCACGTCGGCAAGGGCCGCGTCTACGTGGAGGACGGACTCCTCAAGACCGAAGGCGGCATGGGGTTGCTGTGGTACTCGCGCGAGAAGCTCGGCAACTGCACCCTGCGCGTCGTCTACCGGACGACCACCACCGACGACAACTCGGGCATCTTCATCCGCATCCCGGAGCCGCCGGAGGATCCGTGGCAGGCGGTGCACACGGGATACGAGATTCAGATCCTCGAGAACTTCCCGGCGCACTACAAGCGGTCAGAGCACCAGCTGGAGCACGGCATGGCGTGGCACACGACCGGTGCGATCTACTCGATGAGCCCGGCGCAGGCGGCGCCGCAGTACCCGGCAGGCGAGTGGAACACCATGGAGATCGAGCTGCGCGGACCGCGGACCATCATCCGTTTGAACGGCGTGCTCGTGAACGACTTCACCGAAGGCATGCCCGTCCCGCCGCGCCAGCACAACTACGAGCCGATTCGAGGACCACGCCCCGAGGTCGGATACATCGGCATCCAGAACCACCACGAGCCGCAGACCGTGCACTTCAAGGAGATCAGCGTCCTCAGGTAAGTCGAAGTCACTCCTCCGTTCCTTCGCTCCTCCGCTCCTCCCGTCCTCGTCCTCCCTTCCTTCTCTCCTCCTTTCCTCCAGTCCTCGTCAGTACTGGTCTCCACGAGCGAACAGCAACAAGGACGGCTCAGAGAGCCGTCCCTACCGTGTGCGTTCGTAGGCGATTTCACCGCCGACGATCGTGACGTCGGCCTGGATCTCGCGAATCCGGTCGTCTGGCACCGCGAGGAGATCGTCTGACAGCACGACGAGGTCGCCCAGCTTGCCGACCTCGATGGAGCCGCGCGACTCTTCGTCGAAACTGAAGTATGCGGCGTCGCGCGTCATCAGGCGCAGCGCGTCCTCACGCGTGATGGCTTCGTCCTGGCCCACCACCGTGCCGCCTTCCGATCGCCGTGTCACGGCGACGTACATCGTCAGGAACGGGTTGAACGGGTTCATGGCCGTCGTGCCGTCGAGCCCGAACATGTGGTCGGTGTTGATCGCGGTGCGGACTCCGGCGTCGAGCCAGGTGCGGACGCCGATGAACCGCTGGAGGCGATCCTCGCCGAGGGCGGGCAGCAGACCATCGACGTCCTTGTAGTACCAGGCCGGCTGCGTGTCGACGAGCACGCCAAGGCGCGCTGCTCGTTCGGCGGTCTCGGGCGACGGGAAGTACGCGTGGATGAGCGTGTGGCGTCGATCCTGCGTCGCCGGGCCCTGCGCCGCCTCGATGGCGTCGAGCACGGTGTCCACCCCCGCGTCGCCCGTGATGTGGGCGGCCATCTGCCAGCCGCGGTCGTGGCCGACCTCGAAGATGCGCGCGATGACGTCCGGCGGCACCGAGAGGAAGCCGCGATACGCGGGGTCGTCCACGCCGTAGAGCGACGCGGCCTCGAGGCCGTACGGCTCTCGCATGTACGAGGTCCCAGCCAGGATGCCGCCGTCCGCGATGATCTTGAGCGCGCCGACCTTCAGGCGGTCGTCGTGCTGGCCGGGCTCCACGGGGATGGCGTTGATGAGGCCCTCCACCTCGTCGGCGGAGGAGGGGCGGGGCAGCTGCAGCGTGACCGTCGCACGTACCGCGAGCCGGCCCCCGTCGGCAAGTTCCTGGTACCGGCGAAGCCCCTCGACGTCGGCGCCGCGCTCGATGACGCTGGTGATGCCGTGGGCGAGGTAGGCCCGGTGAACCGCCTCCAACCCCTCGAGCGGCACGGCTCCCGTGTTGGACGGACGGAACGTCGCCAGCATGCCGCCGACGTTGCGCAGCAGCCCCGACGGCTCGCCGCGACCGTCCTTGACGACCGATCCGCCGGGAGGATTCGGCGTCTGCCTGTCGATGCCCGCGGCGCGCAGCGCGGCGGTGTTCAGCATCAGCGCGTACGCGCCGTCCACGACGACGGGGTGCTCCGGTGCGACCTCGTCCAGTTCGGCCCGTGTGGGGAAGCGCCGCTCGTCCACCCTCGTCGGAAACAGGCGGGGCGTCCAGATCCAGGTGCCGGCCGGCTGACGTGCGACCTGCTCCCGCACCCATGCCTGAATCTCCTCGATGGAGCCCAGGTCACGGAACGGCACGCTGGCCTCCGCTGCCGCGGCCATGAGCGCATGGACGTGCGTGTCGATGATCCCGGGGATCACCGTCCGCCCCGCGGCGTCGATCACGCGCGTGTCGGGACCGATGAACGACGCCATGTCGTCATCCGCCGCCGCGACGTGCACGAACCGCCCGTCCCGGATGGCCACGCCGCCAGCCTTCGAAAACTGCGAGTCGACGGTCAGCACGTTGGCATTGACGACGACGAGGTCGGCGGGCGGCGTGCGGGCGCAGCCGTACATGGCGATGGCTGCGACGACGGCCAGCGCGGCGCGGAACCTCATCGCAGCCACTCCTCGAGGTGCTCACGCACGAACGCGTCGTCGTGCAGGTGCGGATATGAGCGATACACGCGGTCGATCTCCTCGGCCTGGCCGGGGCTCAGGCGTTCGTGCGGGTCCAGACAGCGCGTGCTGGTCAGCAGTCCCTGCCGCCGCAGCACCTCGTGCAACCCGGCAATGCAGCCGGCAAAGTCGTGCGCCGGATCGAAGAACGCCGCATTGGCGTCGGTGACCTCGATCCCGCGCTGCAGCAACGACGCAGGCACGTGGTCGGCGGCCGATGCCTCGCGGCACGCCTCGAGCAGCGTCACGGCTTCGCGCGTCCAGACGGCCCAGTGGCCGAGCAGCCCGCCGACAATGCGTCTGGTCACCGGGCCGTTCTCGGTGACGCACCGGAACGGCGTCACGAGATCGCCGACGATCTGGTCGTCGTTGCCCGTGTACAGCGCGATGTCGTCGCGGCCGCTGTCGGCGACCGCCCGGACGACGTCGAACGTCTGGTAGCGGTTGAACGGCGCGATCTTGATGGCGACCACCTGCGGGATCGCGGCGAAGGCACGCCAGAAGGCGTACGAGAGGCGGCGCCCGCCCACGGAGGGCTGCAGGTAGAAGCCCACGAGCGGCAGCACCTCGCCGACCTCGCGGCAGTGAACGAGCAGTTCCTCGTCGGTGGCGTCGGCCATTGCGGCCAGGCTCAGCAGCCCGGCGTGGTAGCCGAGGTCGCGCAGCAGCGACGCCTCTGCCACGGCCTGAGACGTGGGCCCGCACACGCCCCCGATGCGCACGAGTGGCGCGTCACGCGTGGCGTCGGCGCGATCCATCTCGTCGCGCGCCAGCGCCAGCACGGGTTCAAACAGGCCGATGTCGGGCCGCCGGATCGCAAACTGGGTGGTGTGGACGCCGACGGCCAGGCCGCCAGCGCCGGCCGCGACGTAGTAGCGCGTCAGCGCCCGCTGGCGCCGCTCGTCGAAGCGGCCCTCGTCGGTCAGGGCGAGCGGATGCGCGGGAATCACGAGACCGCGCTGCAGCGCGGAGCGCAGGGCAGTGGTGGTCATCAGAAGCCCCCGTCCCTCGACTCGAAATGCGTCGGCTTGCCGAGCAGTGGCCCGCCGCGGGCGACCCACTCGGCCGTGGCCGCGATGATCTCCTGCACCCCGACGCGCGGCGCGCCGAGCCGCTCGTGGCCGAGCGTGCCGTTCGACAGCAGCGCGTCGTCGGCCTCCTGCCCGACGAACGTGACGGGGCGGTCCATGGCCCTGGCGAGCGCTTCGCACGTCTCGCGGACCGACAGCTCCTCGGCGCCCGCGAGATTGACCACCAACGGCGGGGAACTCGCGTGCGCGAGCGCCGTGAGCGCCATCGCGTTGGCGTCGCCCTGCCAGATGACGTTCACGTAACCCATCGACAGGTCGATGGGCTCGCCGCGCGCGATGCGCGTCGCCAGGTCAACGAGCACGCCGTACCGGAGTTCGGTGGCGTAGTTCAGGCGCAGGATCGCGACCGGCGTACCTCTGGTCACACTGGCGTGCTCGAAGATGCGTTCGCGGCCCAGACAGCTCATCGCGTACTCGCCGACGGGATGCAGCGCGTCCGTCTCACGCGAGCCGCCACGGCCTCTCCGTGTGAGGCCGTAGACGTTCCCCGTCGAGAAGGCGGCGATCCGGCTGTCGGCATACCGCTCCGCCACCAGCGCGGGCACCAGCACGTTCATGGCCCACGTCAGCGACTCGTGCCCTGTGGAGCCGAACTTGCGGCCGGCCATGAAGACCACGTTGGCGGCGTCGGGCAGCTGCGCGACGGCCGCGCGGTCGAGCAGGTCGGCCTTGATGGTCTCGACGCCGTGCTCCTGCAACTCGGCCTGGAGAGACGGATCGGAGAAGCGCGCGACGCCGATCACCCGGCGCCGCGTGCCGGCGGCATCCGACGCACGGCGGGCCATGCGGGCCAGGGTCGGACCCATCTTGCCGGCGACGCCGAGCACGATGACGTCGCCCTCGAGGGTGCGGAACGTTTCGACGAGTTCGGCCGGCGGCGCGCTGAGCAGGTCGTCGAGCTGCGCCACCGACGTGATTGAGGAAGGAAGCGTTGACGCGTCTGACACGGTCTGCCGATCATATCCCCGGCTGCCGGCCCCCGGCGCCATTTCTTCGACCGGCGCATCGCCGGCGCTGTAGAGTGACGGACGTGACCGTACCTTCGGGAGTGACGATCCGCCCGATGACGCCGGCCGACGTCGGCGCGGGCCTGCGCCTCTGCCGTGCCGCGCGCTGGAACCAGCTGGCGCGCGACTGGGAGGCTTTCCTCACGCGCGACCCTGACGGCGCGCGCGTGGCATGCAGCGACGACGGCTTCATCGTCGGGTCGGTGGCGACCATCCGGTATGCGCCCGACCTCGCCTGGGTGGCGATGGTCCTGGTCGACCCCGCGGAACGTGGACGCGGCATCGGGCGCGCCCTGCTGGAGGAGGGCCTGTCGCTGGTCGCCGACGTGCCGTCCGTCGGCCTCGATGCAACGCCTGCCGGCCGCCCGCTGTACCTGACGCTCGGCTTCCAGGATGCCGGGCAGCTGACGCGCATGCAGCGCAGCGGAGCTGCCGCCATGCCGCTCGACGGGCCGACTCCAGCTGCCGCGCGTCGCGTGCGTCCGCTGCAGGATGCCGACTGGGAGGACGTGCTGGCGCTCGACCGCGCCGTCACGGGTGTTGACCGCGCAGAGATGCTGCGCTGGCTCGGGGAAGGCGCGCCCGCCTACGCCCACGTCTGGGAAGACGAAGCGACAGGCCAGGTCGGCGGCTTCGCCCTCGGGCGCCACGGACACGACTTCGAGCATCTGGGCCCCGTGGTGGCGCCGGCGCAGGACGTCGCGACGGCGCTCGCGTCAGCAGCCCTCGCGCGCGTGCCGGCGGAACGTCGCGTCGTCGTGGACGCCGCCGACGCCCACGCCGGCTGGACGGCATGGCTGAGCGGCAGGGGCTTCGAGCCCCAGCGGCCGTTCACGCGCATGTTCCGCGGCGTGCCGCGCGTCCTGTCGCCGGAGATCTTCGCGATCATCGGCCCCGAGTTCGGGTGAGCCGCCGGCGCGCAGGGAGCGGGCGCTTCGTGTGCCTGCCTCCGCCGCTCAGTGGGCGAGCGGATCAGGACGCATCTGGAACTTGATGACCTTGCTCGACGTGCCCTTGCCGCCTTCCATGTGGAACGGCGCACGCGTGCTGATCGTGGTCCAGATGCCGCGTCCTTTCCAGCCGCCCTTCGGATCGTCGATGCGTCCGTCCATCCACTTCGTGTAGTAGCCGAGCGGGTACGGCACGCGCAGCACGACCCATTCGCCGTCCTTCAGCACGAGCAGGCCCTCCGACGCGTTGCCGGTGTTGATGGGCACGTTCTCGCCCATGCCGAGGGCGCCGTACCAGTCGACCCACGTGTAGTAGCTGCCTTCCGCGCTGCCGGACGCCGAGACTCCCCGCATCTGCGGCAGCGGCTCCTCGTAGAGCGTCCAGCCTTCGGGGCAGTGCTGGCCCGTGGCTTCGGGCCCGTTCAGCGGCCCGGTGCACTTGCGGCGATCGAAGCTGGCCATGTGGCCGCTCGCCAGCGCCGCCCAGACGACGCCGTCGCGGTCGACGTCCATGCCGCGCGGCGAGAATCCCTGGACCCTGGCCTTCGGGTTGTCGAACGGCGGCTCGTACACCTCGACGAGGGTCGTATGTGGCGGGTCGTCGCCAGGCACCAGACGTACGGCCGCGCCGGGGAACCCGAGCACCGAGCCCCACACCGAGCCATCCGGCACCGGCGTCACCGAGTAGAACGCCGCGCCGTAGCGCTTGTCCTTCGTCGGATCGACCGGCTCGTCCGGCTCGACGTACGCGTCGCGCTTGCCGTTGCCGTTGGTGTCGATCACGAGTGCCGTCCATCCCTGCGAGGCGGCCTCGTCGCCCGTCTCCTCGAACTTCTTCACGTCGAGCCAGCCCACGACCTGGCCGCCGCCGCTCGTCCACAGCGTGTGCCGATCGTCCTGCGCGAACATGAGGTGATGCGTGCCGAAGCACGTGCTGATGTGCGTCAGCTTCTTCGTGGACGGATCCCACATCGCCAGGTGCCGGCTGGAGCGGTTCAGCGGGAAGAGCTGCGCCGACGGATGCGACGAGCCTGCCTTGCAGTAGTCCGGGTTGTCGAACGGACGGACCGCCGCCGTGAGCCACACGCGGCCGCGGTGGTCGATCATCGGGTTGTGCACGTTCATCTGGCTGTCCCAGATGACCTCGTCGCCCCAGTAGGGCGACGGCGCCGGCATGTCGGGCGAGGTTCGCGGCGTCGCCGGATCGCGCGGGGCGATCGGGATCCGCCGTGCCTCGTGCGTCTGCGGATCGACGACGGGGATGTAGTCCGCGCTCAGTTCCAGCGCGCCGTACACCGGGCCATTCGCGTTGACCGTCGGATCGCGCCGGTCCGTGGACACCACGTCGTGCAGGTAGTCGGTCGGATCGGCCCAGTCCCACATCGTGAGGACGACGTTGCGCTCGACGCCCGACGGCCGCGGCGGGGCCTCGCGGGGGTACTCGCCCTTCGCGATGCGCTCGGTCCAGTCGGCGAACATCCGGAGCCCCCGGGGCCCGAGGCGGGTCAAACCGTCAACCATGCCGCCGCCCGCCTGACCCGACGCGACGCGGCGGATCCACGCCGCCTCGTGCGTGGGGAACTCGCCAAGCTCCCGGGGGAGTTCGCGCGTGCCCCTGGTCCCGAGCTGGTGGCAGGCGGTGCAGTTGCCGCTCTTCAGCATCCGCAGGAACTCGCCCTGGTTCTCGAAGCTGGCGGGGATACCGTTGCCTTCCGGCCCGGTGCCGGGGAACTCCGACGCCGGCGGCACCTCGATGAGGGAGAACCAGTAGCCGGCGGGGTAGAACTGCGCGGCGTCATGCGGCGACGGCGCCTTCACCGAGGTGAGCGCCAGCGTCCGGCCTGGCTCGGCGGCAGCCTTCGGCGAATCGACGAGCCCGTATCCACGCACCCACACGTCGTACGACGCCTTCGGAAGGTCGGGCAGCACGAAGCGCCCGAGCTCGTCGGTGACGACAATGCGAACGAACGGCGTCGGCAGGTCTCTTGTCTCGGCGATGACCCACACGCCCGCTTCAGGGGACCCTGCCGCGTCCACCACGACGCCGCTCACGTCGTCATCGTCGCGCGGGATCTCCGGGACGGCCTGTCGGGCGGAGGGAATCGCGAACGCCAGCGTCAGGCCCACGCACAGGCAGGCCAGCGTCGGGATGCTTCGGACGTGTCTCACGTCGGCAACCTTTCTCGTCTGGGG
>JBIQIB010000083.1:0-3966 GCA_044508265.1 Acidobacteriota bacterium | reverse complement strand
GGCGCCGCTGGCAGGCGATACACGCGACGCGCGTTTCCGTCGAGGATGGCGTGCCGCTCGTCGTCGGAGAGGCGGCCGATCAGCGCATGGACGGCCTCGACCCACGTCCCGTACTCGGTGCGCAGGCGGCAGACCGGCCAGTCGGTGCCCATGAGCAGGCGTGACGGGCCGAAGGCCTCGAGCGCGGTGTCCACGTACGGACGGAGCAGGTCGAGCGACCACGTCGGATCCGCAACCTCGGTGACGAGGCCCGAGATTTTCGCGGCGATGTTCGGGCGGCGTGCCAGCTCGCGCAGGTGCCGCGCCCAGTCTTCGTCGAACGCGGCGGCGCGGATGGACGGCTTGGCCAGATGGTCGAGCACGAAGCGTTGTCGCGGATGCCGATCGACGAACCCGATCGCCTCCGCCAGCTGCGGCGCGTGGATGAGGACGTCGTAGGTCAGGTCGAAGCGTTCGAGCGTGCGGAGGCCTTCGTTGAACGCCTGGCCGTCCAGGAACCCTGCCGGCTCGGCCTGGACGATGTGGCGGACGCCGACGAACGCGGGGTCCTCGGCCAGCGGACCAAGCACGTCCTCCACGTCGCGGGCCTGCAGATCGACCCACCCGACGACTCCCGCGACGAGGTCCGAGGTACGCGCGGCCTCGAGCAGTGCGTCGTTCTCCGCAGGCGACTGCCGGGCCTGCACGGCGATGGTCGCGCGCACGTCCGTGCCGCGCGCGGCCTCCGCCAGGTCGTCGACACTGTAGTCGCGCTGCAGGACGCCCATGTCCGCACCTATCCACGGATACTCGGACGGGCTGTAGCGCCAGAGGTGATGGTGACTGTCGACGGCCATGTCTCGCAGCAGGCGCTCGCGTGATCAGCGCTTGAACATGGTACGAAGGACGAACCAGACGTTGGCGGGCCGTTCGGCCAGCCGGCGCATGTACCACGGAAACCAGAACGTGCCGTAGCTGATGAGGACGCGCACGCGGTACCCCTCGTCGGCGATGCGCTGTTGCAGCGAGCGCTGGATGCCGTACAGCAATGCGAACTCGTACGCGTCACGAGGCACGCCGTTCGCCTGGGCGTGATGCTGGATGGCGCGGACCATCGTGACGTCGTGCGTGCCGAACACCGCCTCCAGGCCGGCGGCGCGGGCATCCGCATCGAGCATGCGGCGGGCGAGGGTCAGATACGCCGCGTCGACATCGGCCTTCTTCGGGTAGGCGACGGATGCGGGTTCACGGTACGCGCCCTTGACGAGGCGGACGCCGCCGCCGGCCGCGATGATGGCATCGAGATCCGCCGGCGTGCGGTAGAGGTACGCCTGCAGGCACACGCCGACCTTCGGATGCGTCTTCCGCACCTCGTGATACAGCGCCAGTGTCGCGTCCACGTAGGGATGCTGCTCCATGTCGATCCAGAGGTGGACGCCGTGGGTGGCAGCGCGCGCGGCGATGCGGCGGAGGAGCGAGAGGCATTCCGCGCTGTCGATGTCGAGCCCGAGCTGCGTGAGCTTGAGCGACACCTGCCCCGCGAGGCCGCGGGCGGCGATGTCGTCGAGCAACTGGACGTAGTGCGCGGCCACCGCTTCCGCCTCCGCGATGTCGGTGACGTTCTCGCCGAGGCAGGTGAAGATCGTGCGGATGCCGGACGGCGCGAGCGCCTGCGCGGCATCGAGCGCTGCCGCCGCGTCCTCGCCCGGCATGAACCGCGACACCGCGCGGCGCACGAAGCCGATGCGTGGGGCGTTCCTGCGAAGCCAGCGGTTGTCGGCGGCCGCCAGCAGCACACGTCGCATCGGGTTCACGCCGGCCTACCAGCTCCTGATCAGGCCGCCGTCGACCTGCACGAACGCGCCCGTCGTGTACGCGGACGCCTCTGACAACAGGAACGCCGCCATCCGCCCGAACTCGGCAGGCGTGCCGTAGCGGCCGAGCGGGATGCCGCGTTCCGCCGTGGCGCGCTGCTCGTCGACGGTCACGCCGCGCGCCTGCGCGCGTCCGGCGTCCAGCTCGCGCACGCGGTCGGTGTCGATGCGGCCGGGGACGATGTTGTTCACGCGGATGCCGCTCGGTGCCAGCTCGTTGGCCAGCGTCTTGACGAGTGCTGCCGTTGCGGCGCGCACGACGTTCGACAGCGCGAGGTTCGGAATCGGCTCGCGCACGGCAGACGACGTCGTGAAGAGGATGCTGCCGCCGCCACGTGCCTCCATCGACGGCACGGCGAGCCGCACCATCCGGACGGCGCTGAGGAGCAGCAGGTCCACGGCGCCGCTCCATGCGGCGTCGTCGAAGCTCAGCGCCGGACCGGGCGGCGGGCCACCCGTGTTCACGAAGAGCAGGTCGGCCCCGCCGAAGCGGGCAGCCGTCGCGTCGAACCACGCCTCGATGTCGGCGGCCTGCCGGAAGTCGGCCGCCGTCGCGCCGACGTCTTCCGCGCCGGCATCGCGGAGGCGCGCGGCGGCGGCGTCGAGCCGGCCGGCATCGCGCGAGGCAATCGACAACCGTGCGCCTTCCCGGGCGAGGGCCTCGGCGACCGCGTATCCCAGTCCGCGGCTGCCGCCGGCCACCATCGCTACCTTGCCCTTCAGGCCGAGATCCATTCACATCCCTCCTGTGCGCCGGTCCAGGCCAGCAGGCGATCGAGCGCGGCGGCGGTGCCCGCGTCGACGCTGGCGCCCGGCGGGCGCGTGCGGGCATCCGCGATCAACCCGCGTCGCTTCAGCACTTCCTTACGGATGGCCATCCCGATGCCCTCCTGGAACTCGAAGCGCATGAGCGGCAGGACCTTGTAGAAGAGGCCCGCGGCACCGTCGACGTCTCCGTCGCGGAACCGCGAGACGATGGCGACCAGGGCTTCCGGATAGGCGAACCCGGTCATGGCGCCCGCGCCGCCTGCCAGCAGTTCCTCGAGCAGGTACACACCGCCCAGGCCGCCGAAGATGGCGACGGGCGTGTCGCCGGCGGCCTCGAGAATCAGCGCCGTCTTCCTCGGCGTGGGCGGATCCTCGAGCTTGATGGTGCGCGCGGCGGGAACGTCACGTGCGATCTGCGCCAGCAGCGCCGGCTCCATGGCGAATCCCGACACGGGCGGATAGTCCTGGACGACGATGGGGAGGTCGACCTGTTCGGCCAGCGCCGCGTAATGCGCGCGGACGGCGGCGGAATTGAGTTTGGGCGCGCGCGGCGGGCTCACCATCACGGCGGCGGCCCCCGCGGCGGCGGCCTGCCGGCTGAACGCCAGGCACGTGTGCAGCCCGTCGGCCGTCGTGCCGACGACGACGGGAACGCGGCCCGCAACGCCCTCCATGACCGTGTCGAGGACGAGCCCGCGCTCGCGTTCGGTGAGCCGCGTGACCTCGCTCGTGACGCCGAGCGCGGTGAAGCCGGTCACGCCTGCGTCGACGAACGCGTCGATGACCCGGCGCAGGCTGGAGACGTCCACGTCGCCCTGCGCGTCGAACGGCGTGGCGAGCACCGAATAGACCCCGTGCATCGACTGGTTGCCCTCCTCATGACGGGCGTCGCGCCCGCCAGCACGCTCACGGTATGTAAGCCCGTGCGGCCGGTCAATCGAAAACCAGACGGCGTGACGCGGGCGTCATCGTGTCGGCGCGGCCGCCGCGTCGGCCGACTGCGCGTCAGCCCTGGTGCGCCCGCCATACGTCCGTCCCACGCGCAGCCCCAGGAGCGCCCAGCACGACGCGACGACCAGTCCGATGACGCCGACCTGGCCGAGCTGCAGGCCGATGGCGGCTACGCCTGCCATACCCCAGCCGACGACCAGGTCACCGCCGCGGTAAATGGCCGTGTCGATGAAGCCCTTGGCCTTGTAGCGGCTCTCGCGGCCCACCTGTGTGTAGAGACTCTCGCGCGCCGGCGCGATGAGCGCGAAGTTGCCGGCCCGGTGCACCACCTGAATCACGGCGAGGAGGATCGGCGCCGGCGAGGCCGCCAGCACGGCGAAGCCAACCGCGACGA
>JBIQIB010000233.1:0-2614 GCA_044508265.1 Acidobacteriota bacterium | reverse complement strand
GCTCGGCCGTTGGTATACGATCGAAGGATTGTGACCTATGTCGTGACTGGAGCACTGGGGTGTATCGGCGCATGGATCGTGCGGCGGCTGGTGGACCGCGGCGATCGCGTGGTGATGTTCGATGCACAGGATGACCGCCATCGCCTGCGGGCGGTGTTCGACGATCCGGAGGCGGCCGATGCGGTGCCGCTGGTCGTCGGCGACCTGACGGACGCGACGGCCGTGCGCGACGTGCTCGAGCGGCACGAGGCGACCCGCGTGATCCACCTGGCAGGCCTCCAGGTGCCGACGTGCCGGGCGAACCCGGCGCTCGGTGCGATGGTGAACGTCGTCGGCACGCTCCACGTGTTCGAGGCCGCACGCGCGGTCGGCGTGCCGCGCGTCGTCTACGCGAGTTCCGCGGCCGTGTTCGGCGTGAGCGAGGACGACACGCCCGTGCCCGAGGAAGCCGCCGACGCCCCCCGCACGCACTACGGCTGGTTCAAGCGCGCCAACGAGGGCAACGCCGACGTGTACTACCGCGACACCGGCCTCTCGAGCGTCGGGCTCCGGCCGCTGACGGTATACGGCGTCGGCCGCGACACGGGCCTGACGAGCGACACGACCGAGGCGCTCCGCCACGCGGTGCTCGGACGTCCGTTCCACGTGCGCTTCGGCGGCGTCACCGACTTCCTGTACGTGGCCGACTGCGCCGAGGCGTTCATCGCGTGCGCCGACCGGGCGCCCGAGGGCGCGCACGTGTTCAACCTGCACGGCGAGACGGCGCCTGTCGACGAGTTCGTCCGGATTGCCGAGTCGTGCCTGCCGGAGGCCTCCCGCGGCCTCATCCGCGTGGACGGGCCGCCGCTGCCGATTGCCTCGTCGCTGAGCGACGCGGCGCTGCGCCGCGCCGTGCCGGGGCTGCCGTCCACCGACCTGCGCACCGGCATCGCCGAGACGGTGCAACGCTTCACCAGCCTGCGCGACCGCGGCTGGTGGTCCGCCGGAGTGCCTGCATGAGTCCCACCATGTCGCCTGCCTCGCCCCTCTCCGCCTACGCCATCAAGGTGGACCCGCGTGACAACGTGGCCGTCGCCCGCGTGGACGTGCCGCCCGGGACGCGCGTCGAGACCGACGCCGGTCCGCTCACCGTCACCGACCCTGTGACGCCGGGCCACCGCTTCGCACTCGGCGACATCCCGGCGGGCGAGTTCGTGCGGCAGTACGGCCAGCCGATCGGGACGTCGCTCGGCATCACCGCCGGCGCGCTGATCTCGCACGGGAACATGTCCAACGACGTACCCGTGGTGCGCGAGCTCGACCCCGGGCTGCACACGCCGCCGCCCGACTACGTGCCGGACGAGGCCCGCGCGACCTTCCTCGGCTATCGCCGTCCCGACGGCCGCGTCGGCATCCGCAACTGGATCCTGATCGTGCCGACGAGCATGTGCGCGAGCCACGAGGCCGCGCAGATCGCCACGGTCAGCGAGTACACGGTGTTCGACAAGGCGCGCTACCCGAACGTGGACGGCGTCGTGGCAATCCCGCACAACAAGGGCTGCGGGTGCTCCGACGGCAGCAACATCGAGGTGATGCTGCGCACGCTGGCCAACTACGCCGCGCACCCCAACGTCGGCGGCGTGGTCTTCATCGGCCTCGGCTGCGAGAAGACCAACCTGACGGTGATGGAGCGGTACCTCAACGATCGCGAGCGGCCGCTGAACAAGCCGGTGGCGCGCATCGGCATCCAGGACGCCGGCGGGACGCAGGCGTCGGTGAAGCGCGGCGTGGAGGCGGTGACCGCGATGCTGCCGGTCGTGAACCAGATCACGCGCACCGAGACGTCCATCTCCGAGCTGACCATGGGCGTCAAGTGCGGTGGCTCGGACGGCTTCTCCGGGCTCTCGGCCAATCCGGCGCTCGGCCGCGCGGCCGACGAGCTCGTGCGCCACGGCGGCACGGTGCTCATCACGGAGGTGCCGGAGTTCTGCGGCGCCGAGCACATCCTCGCGTGGCACGCGAAGGACGCCGAGACGGGCCAGGCCGTCTACGAGATGGTGGACTGGTACAAGCGCTACGCGGCGACGTTCGGCACCGTGCTCAACGAGAACCCGAGCCCCGGCAACATCGCGGGCGGGCTGCTGAACATCACCATCAAGTCGCTCGGCGCGATCGCCAAGGCCGGCACGACCCGCGTCGAGGGCGTGGTGGGCTACGCGGAGCGTCCCTCGGGCAAGGGGCTGTACCTGATGCAGGGACCGGGCTACGACCAGGAGTCCACGCCGGGTCTCATCGCCGCCGGCGCGCAGCTTGTCGTCTTCACGACCGGGCGCGGCACCACCATCGGCAACGCCATCGCACCGGTCGTCAAGCTCGCCTCCAACACCGCCATCTACGAACGCATGCGCAGCGATCTCGACCTCTCCGCCGGCGGCATCGTGGACGGCACGGCCACGATCGACGAGGTCGGGCTCGAGGTGTTCGACTACTGCCGCCGCGTCGCGAGCGGCGAGGTGCTCGCGCGCGCCGAGGAGAACCAGCACCGCGAGTTCCAGGTCTGGGCGGAGCAGTCGGTCAGCCTGTGACGCAAGGCGGGCCGGGTGCTCGCCAGCTCGTCGGCTCGTCAGCCTGCCGG
>JBIQIB010000082.1:17041-19829 GCA_044508265.1 Acidobacteriota bacterium | reverse complement strand
GTAACGCTGCGCTAGCCTTCTAAGGTCATGCGGCGCGCGAGCTTCACGCATCATCACCATCACCACCACGTCCCCACGACTCGTGGGACCGGTGATGGTCTGTGCGCCCGCTGAGCGGCTCAGCAATTCAAGGGTGATCGACGCGGCCTCGCTGGTTCTTTCCGGCGGGGCTTTTGTGTGTTCGGGAGGTGTCCGGAGGGACACCGGGGGCGGTGATGGACTTCGACAAGTTTCACGGGCTGGTGCCCGCTGTCGTGCAGGACGACGCGACCAACGAGGTGCTGATGGTGGGCTTCATGAACCAGGAGGCGCTCGAGAAGACGCGCGCCACCGGCTACGTGACGTTCTTCAGCCGCACCCGCAACGCGCTGTGGACGAAGGGCGAGACGTCCGGCAACCGCCTCGAGGTGGTGTCGCTCTTCACCGACTGCGACGACGACACGGTGCTCGCGCGGGTCCGGCGCCTCGGCGACGGCAACGTGTGCCACACGGGCGCGCGCAGCTGCTTCTTCAAGCCCCTGGAGAACTGACGTGAAGCTGCGACTGGGCATTCCGAAGGGCTCGCTGCAGGACGCGACCGTGCAGCTGTTCGCGCGCGCGGGCTTCAACATCTACGTCAGCTCGCGGTCGTACTTCCCCGGCACCGACGATCCCGAGCTCGAGTGCATGCTGATTCGTGCGCAGGAAATGGCGCGCTACGTCGCCGACGGCGTCCTCGACGCCGGGCTGACGGGCCAGGACTGGATCGCCGAGCAGCTCATCACGAGCCAGACCGACGTCGTCCGTGTGCAGGACCTCGTGTACTCGAAGCAGAGCTTCGGCCGCGTGAAGTGGGTGCTGGCCGCGCCGGAAGGCTCGCGCTTCCAGAGGGCAGAGGATTTCGAAGGGTGCACCATCGCCACCGAACTGGTGAAGGTGACGCAGGACTACTTCGCGCGCAAGCAGGTCAACGTGACGGTGGAGTTCTCGTGGGGCGCCACCGAGGTGAAGCCCCCGGTGCTCGCCGACGGCATCGTCGAGGCCACGGAGACCGGTTCGACGCTCCGCGCCAACCGGCTGCGCATCCTCGACACGGTGATGGAGTCGAACACGCAGCTCATCGCGAACCCCGACGCGTGGAGCGACGAGTGGAAGCGGACGAAGATCGAGAACATCGCCCTGCTGCTGAGCGCGGCCATCGAGGCACAGGGCCGTGTCGGCATCATGCTGAACGTGCGCCGCGACACGCTGGACGAGATCCTCACGCAGCTGCCGGCGCTGCGCCGGCCGACGGTGTCGCCGCTGACCGATGAGGGCTGGGTGGCGCTGAACACCATCATCGAGGAGCGGACGGTGCGCGACCTCATCCCCCGGTTGAAGGCGCTCGGCGCGGAAGGCATCGTCGAGTACCCGCTCAACAAGATCGTGATGTAGCGGATGGCCGACCTGATTCGCATCGTCTCGTCAGCCGACACGGCCGCGGTCGAGGCCCTGGTCACGCAGCAGCCCGCCGACCTGTCGCGTGTGGAGAAGCGCGTGCGGCGTGTCGTCGCCGACGTGCGCGAGGACGGCGACCGCGCGCTGCGGAACTGGGCGGCGCGGCTCGACGGGCTGAACGGGCCGATCGAAGTGACGCGCCCGGAGATGGAGCGCCTCGCGGCCGAGACACCGCGCGAGGTGCGCGCGGCGATTCGCGCGGCGGCGCGCCACATCCGGACGGTGGCGCGCGCGCAGGTGCCGCGCGGGCAGCGGACCACCGTCGCGCCGGGCGTGGTGGTCGAGCAGCGGGTCACGCCTCTCGCGCGCGTCGGGTGCTACGTACCCGGCGGACGCTACCCCCTGCCATCGTCGCTGCTGATGACGGCCGTCCCGGCACGCGCAGCCGGCGTGCAGGAGGTGATTGCCTGCTGCCCCAGCCCCGCGCCGGCCGTGATGGCCGCCGCACTCGAAGCCGGTGTCGATCGCTTCTTCCAGGTGGGCGGCGCGCATGCCGTCGCGGCCATGGCGTACGGTACCGACACGGTGCCGCGTGTGGACAAGATCGTCGGCCCGGGCAGCGCCTACGTCGCCGTCGCGAAGGCACAGGTCGCCCGCGACTGCGCCATCGACTTTTTCGCAGGCCCCAGCGAGATCGTGATCGTGGCCGTCGAGGGCAACCCCGACTGGATCGCGGCCGACCTCATCGCGCAGGCCGAGCACGACCCCGATGCGCGGGCGATGCTGCTGACCCCGCGCGTGAGGCTGGCGCGCGCCGTGGCAAAAGCCGTGGCGCGCCACATGCCGAAGGACGGCCCCGCGGCGGAAGCCCTCAGGCGCAACGGCGGCATCGTCGTCACGCGCACGATCACGGAGGCCGCTGCGCTCGCGAACCGCATCGCGCCCGAGCACCTCGTCGTTGACTCCGAGACGACGGCGCGCCTGATCCCCGTGGCCGGGGCGGTGTTCATCGGCCCGTTCACCGCGCAGGCAGCGGGCGATTACGCGATCGGGTCGAACCACGTGCTGCCGACGAGCGGCGCCGCACGGTTCCGGGGCGGACTGCATGCGACCGACTTCGTGCGGATCACGAGCGTCCAGCGGCTCAGCGCGCAGGGCCTCGCACGCGTCGGACCGACAGCCGTGACGCTCGCACATGCCGAGGGCCTCACGGCCCACGCGGCGTCGGTGCAGATGCGGCTCGACGCCCTCGGCGTGCCGGCGCGCGGCCGTGTCAGGTCGGCATCCGCGGCCGGCTCACGACGACGGAGGCGGACATGAGCACGAGCCACGAGTACGACCGGGCCGACGCGCCGTCCGACGCCCTGCGGCT
>JBIQIB010000082.1:0-16941 GCA_044508265.1 Acidobacteriota bacterium | reverse complement strand
TGAGCACGAGCCACGAGTACGACCGGGCCGACGCGCCGTCCGACGCCCTGCGGCTGCACCTGAACGAGCACACGGGCGGCTGCTCGCCGCGCGTGCTCGAAGCGATCCGCCGCGTGAGCGCCGCCGACGTGGCGAAGTACCAGGACTACGGCCCGCTGCACGCCGACGTGGCCGCGCGCCTCGGTGTCGGTACGGATCAGCTGCTGCTTACCAACGGACTCGACGAGGGCCTGCTGGCCGCGGCCCTCGCCTGGCTCCGCGACGATCATCGCGAAGCCATCGTCCTCGAGCCGGCCTTCGGCATGTATGCCGACGTCGTGGAGGCCGTCGGCGGCACGCTGGTGCGCGTGGTACCACGGCCCGACTTCGCGCTCGACCTCGACGCGGTCCGCGCGGCGGTGACGCCGCGCACCGGGCTGCTGTTTGTGACGAGCCCGGGCAACCCCACGGGACTGTCGCTGTCGGCCGACGAGATCCGCGCACTCGCCGGCCTGCTGCCGCCGCATGCGCTGCTGCTGCTCGACGAGGCCTACGCCGAGTTTGCCGACGCGTCGTGGCTCGACGACGTCCGCGCGCGCAGCGGTTCGTCGCCTGTCGCGTTCCCGCCGTCGATCGTCGTCGGGAGGACGTTTGCCAAGGCGTATGGCCTTGCCGGCCTGCGAGTGGGTGCCCTGCTCGGAGATGCCGGCACGATGAGGCGCCTCCGGCGCGTCGTGCCGCCCTACAGCCTGAACGTGTTCGTGGTGGCCGCGCTCGTCGCCGCCATGGACGACGCGGAGTACACGGCGGAGTACGTGCGTCAGGCCCGCGAATCGAAGGCCCTGCTGTACGCCGCGTGCGATCGGCTGGGCCTCGGCTACGTGCAGAGCGACGCGAACTTCGTCCTCGTACGGGCCGGTGAGCATCGGCAGGCGTTGCTGAAGGGGCTCGAGGCCAGAGGCATCTACGTGCGCGACCGGCACGGCCAGCCAGGATGCGAGGGTTGCATCCGCATCACGACCGGGCTCGTCGAGCACACGGCGCAGTGCATCGCGGCCATGGAGGAGATTCTTTGCGCAAGGGCGTAATCGTCCGCGAGACCCGCGAGACGCAGATCCGGATCACCCTCGGGATCGAGGGCAAGGGACGGTACGAGGTCAGCACCGGCATCAGGTTTCTCGACCACATGCTCGAGCTGTTTGCCAAGCATGGCGGCTTCGACCTGAAGCTGAAGGCCACGGGTGATCTCGACGTGGATCAGCACCACACGGTCGAGGACGTCGGCATCGCGCTCGGCGAGGCTTTCGCGAAGGCGCTCGGGTCGAAGGTCGGCATCAACCGGGCCGGGTACTTCCTGATGCCGATGGACGAGACGCTCGGCATCGCCGCCGTGGACCTCAGCGGACGCCCCCACGCCGTCGTCGATCTCGGCCTGCGTGTCCGCCTCGTCGGCGACCTGCAGACGGAACTGCTGCAGGATTTCTTCGAAGGGTTCGCGCAGGGCGCCCGTGCGAACGTGCACGTGAAGGTGATGTACGGACGCTCGAGCCACCACCGGATAGAGGCGGTGTTCAAGGCCTTCGCGAGGGCGATGCGCGTCGCGTGCGCGAAAGACAGGCAGATGCTGCGTGCGCTGCCGAGTACCAAGGGGCTGCTCTGACGTGATCGCGCTCATCGACTACAAGGCGGGCAATCTGACGTCCGTGCGGAAGGCGCTGACGGCCGTCGGCGCGGAGCTCTTCACGCCGGCCGCACCGGAGGATCTCGACCGCGCCACGGCGACGATCGTGCCCGGCGTGGGCCACTTCAACGCCACGGCCGCACTCGACGACGCCTGGCACCGCGTGCTGCGTGGCCGGGTCGAGGCCGGGATGCCGCTGCTCGGGATCTGCCTAGGCCTCCAGTTCCTCTTCGAGGGCAGCACCGAGGCGCCCGATGTACCAGGTCTCGGCCTGCTGCCCGGCCGCTGCGTGCTGCTCGCACCCGATTCCGGCGACTCGTCCGCATTCCCCTGCAAGGTGCCGCACGTCGGCTGGAACGCCCTCGAGCGCAACGACACGCCCTCCCGCCTGCTGGACGGCGTCCCCTCCGGCGCGCAGGCATACTTCACCCACTCGTACGTCGCCCCCGAGAGCGACGCCACCGTCGCCTGGACGACGCACGGCGTCCGCTTCCCGAGCGTCGTCGAACGCGGACGGGTGTTCGGCGCGCAGTTCCACCCGGAGAAGTCAGGCGATGTCGGACTGCGCATGCTCCGGAACTTCATCGCCATCGCGGGGTAGCCATGCTGTCGAAGCGAATCATCGCCTGCCTCGACGTCCGGGACGGCCAGGTCGTCAAGGGCGTGAACTTCGAGGGCCTGCGGGCGGCGGGCGACCCTGCGGAGCTCGCGCGCCGGTACAACACAGAGGGCATCGACGAGCTCGTCATCCTCGACGTCACGGCCACGCTCGAGAAGCGCCGCACGATGGCGCGCACGGTGTCGGCCGTGGCGCGCGAGCTCTTCATTCCGCTGGCGGTCGGAGGAGGCATCGCGTCGGAAGCCGATGCCGACGCGGCCGTCGAGGCCGGCGCCGACAAGGTGAGCATCAACAGCGCCGCCGTGGCCGACCCTGCGCTGATCACATCGCTGGCGAAGCGGTACGGCAGCCAGGCCGTGATCGTCGCCATCGACGCCTCGTGGCAGGGTGATCACTTCGAGGTGTACGTCAAGAGCGGCTCGACGCCGACAGGGCGCGACGCGGTGGAATGGGCCAGGGAGGCCGCCGCGCGCGGCGCCGGTGAGATCCTGCTGACCTCGATCGACAAGGACGGCACCCGCAGCGGCTTCGACCTGCCGATGACCGCGGCGGTGTCGCAGGCCGTGCCCATCCCGGTCATCGCGTCGGGCGGCGCGGGCACGTTCGCCCATTTCACCGACGTGTTCACCGAAGGCCGCGCCGACGCGGCACTGGCCGCCTCGATCTTCCACTTCAGCGAGCACGCGGTGGCCGACCTCAAGGCCCACCTCGCGACGGCCGGCATCCCCGTCAGGCAATGACGCCTGCGCCCTTCTGTTTCTTGACCACATGCTGATTCCCGCAATCGACCTCAAGGGCGGCCAGGTCGTCCAGCTGGTGCAGGGCAAGCGCCTCGCGCTGGCGACCGACGACTGGGAAGGCTGGCTCGAACGCTTCGCCGCGTTCCCGAAACTGCAGCTCATCGACCTCGACGCGGCGATGGAGACGGGCGCCAACGAGCCGCTGATGCAGGCCATCTGCGCACGGCGGCCGTGCCGTGTCGGCGGCGGCATCCGCACGGTTGAACGCGCGCGGCACGTGCTCGGCCTCGGCGCGACCCACGTGATCGTCTCGTCCGCCCTGTTCCGCGATGGCGACATCGACCTCGACTTTGCGCGGCAGCTCGCCGAGGCGGTGGGGCGCGAGCGCGTGATCGCCGCCGTGGACAGCTCCCAGGGACGCGTCACCATCCGCGGCTGGCAGGAGACGACCAACGTCACCGCCGCCGAGGCCGCGCGGGCACTCGAGCCGTACTGCGACGAGTTCCTCTACACGCACGTCGACACGGAAGGCCTCATGCAGGGCATCCCGCTCGATGCCGTCGAGGCCGTCCGACGCGCGACGACACGACGTGTCGTCGCGGCGGGAGGCATCACGACGCAGGAGGAGATCGACACGCTCGACAGGATGGGCGTGGACGCCGTGGTGGGCATGGCGATCTATACGGGACGCCTGAAGGTCGACACGCCGTCCTGACAGCGCAGGCTGACGTGCGGCCGCAGGGCAACGCGTCACCTGTCGCGCCCTCTGCTACAGTCAGCCGCATGATCTGGCTCCGCCGTCGGCGACAGCCGCGCCCTGCTGCGGTGCGCCTGGCAGCACTCCTCGGGGTGATCGCCCTCGCCGCGGCATGCGGCAGTCCCGACGCCCGCTTCGACGTCCAGCATGCGAAGGCGCATGTGGAGCGGCTCGCCGGTGCGATAGGCAGCCGGCCCGCCGGCAGCCGTGCGAATGGGGAAGCCCGTGCCTACCTGATCGAGACGCTGCAGCTCTATGGCTTCGACGTCCGCGTGCAGGAGGCCGATGCGCAGTGGGCCGAGGGCGGCATCACCGCGCGTGTGGCCAACCTCATCGCCATCAGGCAGGGACAAGTCTCCGACGCCATAGGACTCGTCGCGCACTACGACAGCGTCACCATGGGACCGGGCGCCGGTGACGATGCGTTCGGCGTCGCCGCCGTGCTGGAGTCGGCCCGCGTCCTGGCGGCGCGATCCGCGCCTCGCTACAGCCTGATGGTGCTCCTCACCGACGGCGAGGAGGACGGGCTGATGGGCGCACGCGCGCTCGTCCAGGACGCCGAAGTCCGCGCACGGCTGCGCACCTACATCAACGTCGAGGCCATAGGCACCCGCGGCCCCGTTCCGCTGTTCGAGACGGGCCCGGGGACAGGCCCGGCGCTCCACGCCTGGGCCGATGCCCCGCGCCCGCGCGGCGGCTCGTACATGCTGTCGGTCTACAAGGCCCTGCCGAACGACACCGACGCGACGGTGCTCGGAACGCTCGGCATCCACGGCCTGAACTTCGCCGCCGTCGGCGACAGCCACGCCTACCACACCGACCGCGACCGCCCGGACCGCGTCCTGCCGCGCGCCCTCACGACCATCGGCGACAACGTCGTGTCGATCGTCGAGACGCTCGACGAAGGTCCGCTCGACGCCCACGATCGCGCCTCCGTCTACTTCTCGGTACTCGACAGCAACGCGTTCGTGCTCGGCGAGACCGCCGCGCGGGTCCTGACGGTACTGGCGATCCTGCTGGGCGTCCTCGCGCTGGCCGTGATGGTGCGGCACCTCCTGCGCACGACGGGCCTCCTGCCGCTGATCGTGACCATCGCGTGGGCGACGGCGGCGACCGGCGCGGTGGCGCTGACGCTGTACGCGTCCGTGTGGCTCCTCCGCGGCGCACGCGCGCAGCTGCATCCCTGGCACGCGGCGCCCTGGCGGCTGTTCCTCTTCATGACGGTGATGGTGGTCGCCGTTACGTGGGCGCTGCGTCGAATCGCCGTCCTGCTGCCCGCCCGGCTGCGGCCCGTCGGCACACCGGCCGCCGTGTGGGTGGCGACGCTGCCGGTGTGGATCACGCTCACGGTGCTGCTCGGCTTCTACGCGGAGGCGGCCGCGTACCTCGTCGCGCTGCCGCTCGCGATCGCCGGCCTCCTCGTTCCGCTCGGGGCGGGCAAGCCGTCGGTGGGCCGCGCGGCATCCGCCGTGGTGGCGACCGTCGTGTGGGCCCTTCTGGCTCTCGACACGTGGGCGCTGCTGTCGTTCGCCGTCGCGGCGCTCGCGCGCCTGTCGCTGGTGACGCCGTCGTGGCTGTTCCCGGCCATCTTCATGGCCGTCGGCACGCTGCTGTGGCCGCCGGTACTGGCCGTCCTCATCGGCCGCGTCACGTGGCGCGTCCGCCATGGGCTCGCCGGCAGCATCCTCGCGATCGTCCTGGTGGTGTCTGCCGTGCTCGTGCTGCTGGCGCCGGCGTACACCGCGGAGCAGCCGCAGCGCCGTGCGGCCGTCCACGTCGACGATCAAGTACGCGCACGGACGTTCTGGCGGCTCGGAAGCAACGAGCCGGGCGTGGACGTACGTCCGGGGCTGGGCAACGTCGAGTGGCGGCCGGTCCCTGCCGTGGCAGACGACCCGTGGCGGCCGCCGGGTGCGTTCGTGTTCGAGGCGGAGGTGCCACCGGCGGGCGCGGCTCCACCCGCACGGGTGACGGCGCGCGTGACCCACCGCAACGATGCGGCCGACGTGGAGGTGAGCATCGGGCCGCACAATCTCGATCGGCTGACCGTCAGGTTCGTCACCCCGGAGGCCGTGGTGCCGACGTTCACGTCGCTCCCCGGCCGCACGCGCGATGGCCGATGGCAGGCGCGCCACGTGAACGTCCCACGCGAGGGGCTCACCTGGCGTGCAACGGTGCCGCCCAGCCAGGCGGACGCGCTGGCAGACGTCGAGGTCTGGCTGTCGCGTCCGGACCTGCCGGGCGCCGAGCCGCCGGCCAACGTCCCGTCGTGGCTCTCGCGCGAGCGGACGGCCTGGACGACGACGTCGGTGACGGTGGTGGGCGTGGAGCCGGACGAGCGCGAGGTGGCAGACGACAGTTCGCTGGGCGTGTCACGCTTCGCGCCGACGCCGCTCGGGCGCGTGCACTACGTCGACAGCGGCATCGGCAGCGACGCGCTCGTCTTCCTGCACGGTCTGGGCGGCAACGTCAGCCTCTGGCGCGAGCAGGCCGCGCTCGCGACGGGCCGCCGGGCGCTGTTTGTCGACCTGCCCGGCCATGGCGGCAGTGACGTCTCCCCCCACGGCCATACGATCGAGGGACTGGCCGGCGCCGTGCACCTCACGCTGCAGTCCGCCGGCGTCACGCGCGCGGTGATCGTCGGCCACAGTCTCGGCGCGCTCGTCGGCTGGCACGTGGCGCTGCGTGCGCCCGACAGGGTGGAGGCGCTCGTGTCCGTGGACGGCGTGCTGCTGCCGCTCGTCGAGACGGCGGACGAGGCGCGGGCCTTCGGCGCAAGCATCGACCCGGCCGACTCGAGCCCGCTTCGCGACGCGCTCCTGCCGCACATGTTCACGCCGCTCTCTCCGCCGACAGTCCGCGAGGAGGCCTCGACGGCGATGGCCGGGACGGCTCCGCGCGTCATGGCGGAGCTGATGGCGGACGTGCTCCAGACGGACGGGCCCGTCATCATGCCAGGCACGTTGACCAGGCCCGTCCTGGCGCTCGAGGCCATCACCGCAGACGACCCGCCGGACAACGAGGCGCGGCTGCGGGCGGTGTTCCCGACGCTCGACTACCGCGCCTTCGACGGCGCCGGCCACTACCTGATGCTGGAGCGGCCGCGCGAGGTGAACGACGCGATTGCCGGGTTCCTCCTGGGCCGGGGCCTGCTGCGGTGACCATCGGACGTCGCTGGGCCGAGCGGCTGGGACTCGGCACCCCGGAAGTGCGGGCCTGGGCGCTGTACGACTGGGCCAACTCCGCGTTCATCACGACTATCGTCGCGGCGGTCTTCCCCATCTACTACAACAGCGTCGCCGCGGACGGGCTGGCGCCCGACGTCTCGGCATTCAGGTTCAGCGTCGCCACGACCGTCGCGCTCGCCATCAGCGCGACCATCGCGCCCGTGCTCGGCGCCATCGCGGACGTGCGGGCGATGAAGAAGTCGCTGCTCGCCGCATTCATGCTGCTCGGCGTGGCCGCCACGGCCGCCATGGCCAGCATCGGGACAGGCGACTGGCAACTCGCGCTGGGGCTGTTCATGATCGGCAACATCGCCGTCAGCGCGTCCATCGCCTTCTACGACTCGCTGCTCCCGCACGTCGCGGCGCCTGAAGACCTCGATCGCGTCTCGTCGGCAGGGTTCGCCCTGGGCTACCTCGGCGGAGGGCTGCTGCTGCTCCTGAACCTCGCGTGGATCCTGAAGCCCGGCTGGTTCGGGTTGCCCGACGCCGGCACCGCCACGCGCGTGGCATTCGTCAGCGTCGCCGTCTGGTGGCTGGTCTTCTCACTGCCCCTGCTGCGCCGCGTACCCGAGCCGCCCGTGCCGCCCCGCGCGCGGGCCGCGATCGGCGACGCAGTGCGGGAGGCGTTCTCGGACCTGGCGTCGACGTTCAGGCATCTGCGCCGCTACCGCCAGGCGTTCCTGATGCTGGTGGCGTTCCTCGTCTACAACGACGGCATCGGCACCATCATCCGCATGGCCTCGCTCTACGGTGCGCAGATCGGCATCGCGCAGGAGCACCTGATCACCGCGCTGCTGCTCGTGCAGTTCGTCGGCGTGCCCTGCTCGTTCCTCTTCGGCCGCCTGGCCACGGCCATCGGCGCGAAGCCGGCGATCTTCGTCGCGCTCGCCGTCTACGCGGGCATCAGCGTGCTGGGCTACTTCATGACCACCGCCGTGCACTTCTACCTGCTGGCCGTGCTCGTCGGCACGGTGCAGGGCGGCAGCCAGGCCTTGTCGCGGTCGCTGTTCGCGAGCATGATTCCGCGCGATCGCACGTCGCAGTTCTTCGGGTTCTTCGCGGTGAGCGAACGCACCGCGGGCATCCTGGGGCCGTTGACGTTTGCCGTGGCCGTCGCCGTGACAGGGTCGAGCCGCGCCGCGATCCTCTCGGTCATCGCCTTCTTCGTCGTCGGCGGGCTGCTGCTGACCCTGGTGGACGTCGAGGAGGGGCGCCGGCAGTCGGCCGCCGTGTCCGGCGAGTGACCATTGGTTGGAGGGCGGGATGCGCGTAGTGATTGCTGGTGGGTCGGGGTTCCTTGGCCGCGCGCTGGCCGGCTCGTGTGTCGAAGCCGGCGACACGGTGGTCATCCTGACGAGACGGGCACGCAAGGACGACAAGGGCGTGACGTTCGCGTCGTGGCAACCGGCCGGCGACCCGGCGCAGTGGGCCGGGGTGCTCAACGGCGCGGACGCCCTCGTGAACCTGGCCGGCGAGTCGATCGCCAGCGGGCGCTGGACGAACGCACGGAAAGTGCGCCTCTGGGACAGCCGCCTGCAGTCCACACGCGCGCTGGCGCGGGCGATGACGCTGGTGGAAGCCCCTCCCCGGCGTGTCGTCAGCGCGTCGGCCGTGGGCTACTACGGAACACGCGGCGACGAGGTGCTGACCGAGGAGGCGCCCCCAGGCAGCGACTTCCTCGCGCGGCTGTGCGTGGCCTGGGAACAGGCCGCGGAGGCCATGGCGTCAGAGACGACCACGGTGGCGTGCGTCCGCAGCGCCATGGTGCTCGACGCGCATGACGGCCCGCTGCCGCGCATGGCCCTGCCGTTCAGGCTCGGCGCCGGCGGCAGGCTCGGTGACGGCACGCAGTTCATGCCGTGGATTCACAGGGACGACTGGGTGCGGCTGGTACGCCACCTGTTGGCGCGCGGCGACCTGACGGGCGCGTTCAACGCGGCCGCGCCGGAACCTCTTCCGAACGAGGCGTTCGCGAAGACGCTCGCGCGCGTGCTGGCGCGCCCGGCGCTGGTGCCGGCGCCTGCGGCCGCGCTCCGCCTCGCACTCGGCGAGATGGCCGACGCGCTGCTCCTGCCGAGCCAGCGCGTGATCCCCGCACGCGCCACGGCGGACGGGTTCACGTTCACTTACCCGACGCTCTACGCGGCCCTGGAGCAGGTCTACGGCCGCGCCTGAGCCGCCGGATCGAGGCTGCCGGCGAGAACGACATCGCCGGCCGGCGCGCTCACGCCGCCCTGCGGCTCCATCGAGACGGTGATGCCCGTCGGCTGCGGCAGCGACACGGGCGTGTCGAAGACCACCATCGCACGGCCCTCGCCGTCGGGCGAGAACACGCCCGCGCTGACCGGTGCCGCGTCGTTGAGTATCCACACCTGGAAGGCCTGCCCGCGCTGCGGGTCGGGCAGGCGCGTGGCGGCGAGCACGAGGCCGTGCGCCCGGCTCCAGTACGCGCGGGCGGCGGCGCCCGATGCCGGCCCCTGCCCGGTCAACGGGATCTCGATGGTGTCGGCCGCGGCGAGGACGGACGTACCAGCCTGGTCGCGCACCAGCCGGGCACGGGCGTCGCGGACGTCGGCCTGCGAGCCGGCCAGGCGCGTCGTCGCCTCGGCGAGTTGACCTTCGAGGACCGAGACTCTGCCGCGAAGCTGCAGCGCGTACAGCAGCAGCACGGCCGCCACGGCTGCCGCCACATACGGCAGCCACCGCGGCAGCGACCGTGTCGGCGAGGCTGCGGGCACGGCACGTGCGCGTGCCGGCACATCTGCACGCGCCGGGACAGGCTCCGGCGTCGACACACCGGCGGCGGCGAGCACCCGGCCCTTCAGTCCGATGGGGAGAACGGCGGCTGTGGTCTCGGGCGCGGCCGGCAGCGTCGCCTCGGGAACGTCCCGGCCTTCCCGAACGCGCAGCCTGCTGACCGCGCGACCGTGGGCGATCTCGAGCAGCCACGTGCTCACGGGCGTCTGCGGGCGCTCGCCTCGCGCGGCAAGCCTCCAGGCCTGCGCAAACACATCGGCCACGACCTCTTCGGCGTCGTCCTGTCGCTGCAGGATGCGCAGGGCGACAGCGAGGACCTTGCCCGCGTGGCGGTCGTAGAGCACCTCCAGGCCCGCGGGGTCGCCATCGCCCATCCGCTGGACTGCCGCGAGGTCCTCGGCCTGGTCTATGCCGGCGTCGTCGCGTTCCGCCTCATGCATGTCAGGACAGGAGCATACACGCTCGACGCGTCACGTCCGGCCGAGCGAGAGGAGGTTGGCCATCAACGTGTAGGCACCAGGCGTTCCCGCGGGCAGCTGTCGCCACAGGTTGAGGCCGACGTACAGCCAGCGGCCCTTTCCGACGCGAGCTTCCACGAGTGCGCCCCTCTGTACGCCGGGATTGTTGGGAAACGGGTCGCTCATCTCGAGGAGATCGACGTAGCGGGAGTCGGCGCCCGCGCTGTCGAAGAAGTACAGGCCGCGTTCCTGCACCCATCCGGACCATGTCTCCTCCGTCACCCGGTTGGGCGTCGTGAACACCGGGTGATCGGGCACGAGCACGGTGACGGGCGCTGTCTCGTCGGTCACGCGATTGCTGCTGACCTTGCCCGGAAAGGGACCGTGCTGCTCCTGGTTGAACTCGAACTTGTTGTACTGCACGATGACCGTGCCGCCTGCGGCCGCGTAGTCGAGCAGGCGCTGGTTGTACGCGCGCAGGTCGGCGCGACGTTCGTAGGCGCGGACGCCGGTCACCACCACGTCGTAGGCGCCGAGGTCGCCGTAGGCCACCTGCTCGGGCGTGAGCAGGTCCACGCGCGCGCCGAGCTGTTCGAGGGCCGGCGGCACGAGGTCGCCGACGCCCATGATGTAACCGACCGTTACGTCAACCGGCTGCAGGTCGAGCAGCTGAAGGCTGCCTCTGGCCTCCGCCGCGAGGTGCCGGCGGGAGATGTGCGGGTATTCGATCCTCTCGTACCCGACCGTGTAGCGCTCGCCGTCGAGCGTTGCCACTGCTGCGACGTCGTACCGATCGGCCCGGGCGCCTGCGGCAGGCGAGACCTGAAACCGTACGGTGAGCTGCTCGTCCTCACGCGCGAACCGGACGGGCGCCGATGCCGGCTCGCTCTTCCAGCCGTCAGGCAGCGTCAGCGTCACCGATGCGTCGGCAGCACCTTTGCCATGATTCGTCACGGTGACCCGCAGCTCGCGTGACTCGGCGGCACCGGGAAACGCCACGACGTCGCTCTGGAGCTTCACGGCCAGGCGCGGCACGACGAGCAGCTCGTCGCGCTTCTCGCCGCTGAAGACGTCGCCGCCGTGGCGGAACTTCACGGGCACGGTGACCGTCTGGTCCTGTCCGGCTATCGACAGCACGAGCCGCGCGACGAATGGCGACGGCGCGAACGGGACGCCGAATGGCACGTCTGGATCGAAGTCGTAGTAGTCACGGTCCGGCACGCGCGTCCAGTAGGCCGTCGTCACGGCGGACGTGGCGGGCACCGTCATCGTCGCCTCGCACGTGAACGGACGCAGCGGCGCCAGCGTGGCCTCCGCGCAGTCGGCGCTGCCTTCGAGCCCGTCGAACGCGACGCTCCTCACGCCGACATCCTCCGCGGCGCCGGCAAACACCCGCAGCGACACGCCGACGGGCTGCCCCGCGACGATCAACCCGTCGTCGGCGAGGACGTCGATGCGCAGGCCTGCAGCGATCCGGAGCGCCTCTTCGGCCTCGCGCTCCTTGCGCTCGAGGCGCAGGTCGATCTCGTCACGCAGGGCCGCATCCGGCTGCATGCCGGAGAGCTGCGCGCGCAGCGCGCGCACCGTGCCGAGCACCTGGCCGAGGATCGGCCTGACCGCGTTCACGCCCTTGGTTTCATACGTGAACTGGGCGTTGCGCACCTGTCCTTCGAGGGCTTCCAGCGCGAGCGGCAGCGCCGGCGCTCCGCCCATGCCGTAGCGCGCGAGCGCACGGATGCGCGTGTCGATGCCCGCCATGATGTCCCTGGCCTGCTCGACGTGCGGCGTCTCGAACACCGTGTCCTGCAGCACGTACTGACGCGGCAGCGGACCCGGGAGGACGTACAGTTGAGGCATCCCCTGGCACATGTGCAGGCTGCGTGCTTCCGATCCAAGCTCGTTGTAGGTCCGGCCGATCAGCGGGTCGAAGATGTTGGCGTCCACGATGCAGATGTCTTCGGCGGGTGCGTCCACCTTCTGGCCGCCGAAAAATGGGGCCGTGTAGAAGAACTTCGAGGCCTGCCACGGACGCAGGCCGGCGGCGATCTGCTCGGGGAACCTGTCGGGATCCGCCGCGGCGCGAAACGCCTCCGCCGTGATGGCGGTCGAGGCCTGATGGTGCTGGCCGCTGCCCACCGTGTGATCCCAGAGGAAGCCGACGATGACGTCGGGCCGGATGGCGCGGATGTGACGGACGTAATCGGCCAAAATCGCTTCGCGATTCCAGCGTTCGAACGTCTCGTCGCGGCTGAACGAGTTGCCGAAGTCCACGGCCCGGGTGAAGTACTGCTCGGTGCCGGTGAGCCGGTGCGCCGCCAGCAGCTCCTCCGTCCGCAGCACCGCGAGGGCCTCGAACAGCTCGGGTCCGATCTCGTTCTGGCCGCCGTTGCCGCGCGTGGCCGTGACGAGCGTCGTCCGCACGCCGTCACGATGGCGGTACATCGCGAGCAGGGCGTTGTTCTCGTCGTCGGGATGCGCCGTGGTCATCATCAGCGTGCCGACGTTGGCCAGGCGGCGCAGGGCGAGGCCCAGGGCGTCGTTGCTTGGATGCTCGGCAACGGGCTGCAGACGATACTGCGCCTCGGGCGCGCAGATGGCGACGGCGAGCAGGACGGCGATGGCGGCTGGCCACAGGTGCCGCCGCCGCAGGCGTTGGATGAGGGTCGTGATCATGAGGCGTATGCAGGACGCACAGGCGTACGGGGAATGGCCGGCCCCGGCAGTATACGAGCGCGCGGCGTACCGATCAGAACGACCGATGATGCCCGGCGGTTTCAGCGCGGGGCTGGAGTATGCTCCACCCATGCGTGCGTGCTTCACTTGCCCGGTGCGTCAGCGCCGCGCTGACGACGCGTGCGTGGCGAGACGCCGATGAGCGAACACGACCTCGACCGGTTGATCAGCGAGCTCGACGCCCTCCACGGCGGCCAGCCCGGGACGGAAGCGGAGGCGGCGCCTGCACGCGTCGTCAATTACGACGACGAACCCGACGACGCGAGGCCGGATGGACGGCTGGATGGGCGGCTCGAAGCGGGGCTCGAAGCGGGGCTCGAAGGACGGCTCGGAGGACGGCTCGGCGGACGGCTCGGAGAGCCGTCCCTACCGGTTGAACTGCACGCCTGGTGCCGCGACGTCGTCGAGCGCGGCGGCAGCGACCTCCTGCTCGTCGCCGACGCGCCGCCAGCGGCCCGCGTCCACAAGCACGTGATGCGCCTCGAGGGCCCAATCCTCGACGGACCGTCCATCGAAGCCCGGGTGCTGGCTGCTCTCCCGCCGCACGCGCGCCGCCGGTACGCCGAGGGCGGCATCGCCGACGGCTCGTTTGCCATCGACGGCGTCGGCCGCTTCCGCGTCAACCTGCATCGTGAGCGTGGCCGCGCGGCCGCGACGGTCAGGGTACTGCCGCGCAACGTCCCCGCCTTCGCGACCCTCGGGCTGCCGGCGCAGGTGCAGGGCCTGGCGGAGCTGTCGCATGGCCTCGTGCTCGTCGGCGGCGCGACGGGATCGGGCAAGACGACGACGCTCGCCGCGCTCGTCGACACGATCAACAGACAGCACGCCCGGCACGTGATCACGCTCGAAGACCCGATCGAGTACGTGCACCGCCACAGGCGATCGATCGTCGAGCAGGTGGAAATCGGCGCGGACGCGCCTGACTACCCGACGGCGTTGCGGGCCGCCCTCCGCCAGATGCCCGACGTCATCGTCGTCGGCGAGATGCGCGATCCGGAGTCGATGCACCTGGCGGTCACCGCTGCGGAGACTGGTCATCTCGTCATCGCGACACTGCACACGACGGACGTGACGTCCACGGTGGCACGCATCGCCGATGCATTCCCTCCGGAGCGGCAGCCGACGATCCGTCAGGAGATCGCGATGGCGCTGAGCGCCGTCATGGTGCAGGCCCTCCTGCCGCGCGAGGGCGGCGGCCTCGTTCCTGCCGTCGAGATCCTGATGGTGCAGTACGGCGCGCGGCAGCACATCCGGAAGAACCAGCTGCAGCACCTGCATCAGGAGATCACCGTGACGCGGAGATTCGGCTCGGTGACCTTCGAGGAATCGCTGGCCGCGCTCGTCCGCAACGGCCTCGTGCACGTCGATGAGGCCATGCAGCGGGCCAACCACCCCGAGGAGTTGCAGCGGCTGCTCTCGGCGGTCTGAGGCGCCGCAACCGGAAGGAACGCGCGCTGGGTGGCGGGTGCCTACCTGATGCGCCGCGAGAGCAGGCGCAGGGCCGCGCCCAGCGTGCCGGCGTGACGGTCGACGCTGAGCAGATCCTGAAGCCATGCGGCCCCGCCGCCGTCGGCCGTCCACTCGCGCTCGGCCCGCGCACGCTCGTGCACCAGGCGAATGGGCAGCGTCGGATCGACGATGCCGGCCCGGGCATCCTTGTCGCGGAGGGCTTCGAGCTCACGCCGGAGCTGGCGCGGATCGATGGTGGACACCGGCGTTCCGCAATGCGCGCAGGCTGCGGCGCCGGCCAGAGCGACCGGCCCGCCGCAATTCACGCAGTTGATCTGGCGGATCGTCGCGCGCAGTTCGAGCAGTTCCTGCGTCGAGAGCTCGCGAACGAGGTGCTTCTCACGCAGGAACTGGAACGACGTGATGAAGCGTCCGTGACGGCTGGGGCAGGCATGGTAGGTGAACCGCGTGCCGCGCTGCATGTCTGTCGTCTCGCGCAGCGGCTGGCGGCATCGCACGCATCGCGGTGCGGCGCGCAGGGCGCCCTGGCCGTCGACGCCGGCCATGCGGTCGAGGAGATCGAGCGTCGCACCGGCCGTCAGCTGCTGACTCTCGAGCGAGTCGAACCAGAGCCCCCCGCAGCTGCCGCAGTGGTCCACCACGACGGTGCGGCCATAGTGGGCCGGCAGCGTCAGCTCGGCCATCGGAGCGTCGCATCCGGGACAGTTCACACTGCAGTCATCGGCAGCAGCCCGGCCCGCCGCCAATGGCCATCCTCGTCGACCGACGTCAGTCGGAGTGGCGCTGCGGAGGCACGAGGACGTTGGCCATGAGCAGGCCCGCGGCGAGCGCCATGGCCGTGAGGATCATCGTGAAGCCGGTGGACACGCCGTGCACGACGTTCTCGTCGAGGAGGCTGGCGACCGAACGGTAGCCGATGCTGCCGGGGACGAGCAGGAGCACGCCGGGCACGAGCGCGACGGTCGCCGGCCCGTGCCGCCGGCGCTCGAACACGTTGGCCATGATGCCCACGGTGAGCGATCCCACCGACGCGCCGAGTGCCGGGCCCAGCCAGTCGGCGCCCATCCGGACCGCCGCATAGCCCACCATGCCGGCCGTCCAGATCCAGCCGAGATCGCGAGGCCGGGCGCGCAGGTAGATGCCGAACGCCAGCGGCGTGATCGCCACGGCGGCCCACAGCGTCCAGTCGGCCAGCGGCATCGGGTCCACCACGGGCGCGGCGCCGGCCAGCGCGGCCGCGACACGGTTCCCCACGGCCACCCCGAACGCCATCGCGATGAAGACGATGAACGCGCCACTCAATCGGGCCGTACCGGCAGCGAGATGGCGGCTGGCGAGCTCGGTCATCGCGAGCGTGAGCGTCAGTCCCGGCAGCAGGACGATCACGCCGGCGAGCGTGGCCGTCGGCACCGACACGGGCAGGCCGCCAGCGGCAAGCAGCGACACGAGCGCGGCCACCGTGATCGAGCCGAACAGCTCGTAGACGTGCGAGGCGTGCGGCAGCCGTCGCGTCGCGAGCTCCAGCGCACCGACGAGCAGGCCGGCCACGCCGGCGACGGCGACCTCCATCGGCCCGCCCGCGAGCACGCGGCACACGGCGGCCGAGGCGATGCCGCAGCTCAGCACCGCAGCGACGCCGTCATATGGGTCGCGGGCCGCGATGATGGCGTCCACGCGCTCCGTCCCTTCGCGCGGGGTGATGGTGCCCGCGTGCAGCGCGCGGGTCACGGCGTCGAGCGCCGCGAGCTTGCCGAGATTGGGCTCGCTCGGGAAGACGCGGATGAGATGTGTGCGCTGTGCTTCCGGCGCCCCGAACGCGGCGAAGATGGACGTCGGCGTCGTGAAGAAATTCGCCTCGAGGCCCAGCCGCCGCGCGACGCCGCTGAGGGCTTCCTCGAGCGCGTGGGCCGCGAGTCCGAAGGTGTGGAGGGCCTTCCCGAGCCGGAGGATGAACCCCACTTTCGCATCGAGGGGGACGGGCTCGCCGGCGTTCGTCACGTCATCGCCTCTGGAGCCGGGCACGCTCGATGACCGCGCCCTCGTGGATGGCGTCCACGGCCGGCAGGCCCGCGACGATGGTGCCGATGATCGTGTACGCGTGGTCGAGGCGCGGATTGTCCACGAGGTTGATGAAGATCTGCCCGTCGCCTGTGTCGCGGCCGCGCGTCGAGATGCCGACGGTCCCGCGCACGTGTGACAGCGGGCTGCGTTCGTCGCGCGTGTACCTGTCGGCGCCGGCGTACTCGTTGGCGCCGGGGCTGCCGCCCTGCACCACGAATCCGGGCTCGACACGGTGGAACGTGAGGCCGTCCCAGGCTCCGCTCTCGACCTGCTGCAGGAAACGCAGGGCGTTCATCGGCGCCTCGGCGAGCCACGGGCTGATCACGACGTCGCCGAGGCCGGCCAGCGAGAGCACCACGAGCGTGCCGTTGTAGGCGGCAATCTCCGCGGCCGACGGCACGGCAAGCGTCATCGGCGCCGGCGCCGTGGCGCTCACGTCGGGCATGGCCGCACCCGCAC
>JBIQIB010000081.1:16432-20109 GCA_044508265.1 Acidobacteriota bacterium | reverse complement strand
GACCCCCGCCGTGTGAAGGCGGTGCTCTACCGCTGAGCCAAGTGCGCGGACCTGAGGCGTACTGCGCTGCCGGGGCGACACGGCCGCCGACATCCCGACGAGTCTAGCGCACAGCCGCCGCAAGCAGCAAGCGTTTCGACGCCGCCGGACGCACGGGGAGCGCCAACAGGCACGTGCGGTCGCGCGTAGCACGTCCACCCGGAGCCGCTGACTCGACCTCCGTCCATTGCGTCAGCATCTGCCGACGCATCCGACGTCCCTCCGCGCCGCCGCCCGTCGTGATGCGGACGTCTATCCCGACGTGCCGTACAGCCGGTCGCCGAAGTCGCCAAGCCCCGGCACGATGAACTTGTGGGCGTTCAGCCCTTCGTCCACCACAGGCGTATGGATGTGCACGTCCGGATGCGCGCGCTCGACGGCCGCGATGCCTTCCGGCGCCGCGACGATGCAGAGCAGGCGGACGCGACGGGCGCCTAGCCGCGCGAGCAGGTCGAGGGCCGCGACGGCGCTCCCGCCGGTCGCGAGCATGGGATCCACGAGCAGCACGTGGCTGTCGGCGAGTCCGGACGGGAACTTCGCGTAGTACTGCGACGCCACTGCCGTCGCCTCGTCCCGTTGGAGGCCGATGTGTCCGACGCGCGCGGACGGAACGACCTCCAGCACGGCCGGCAGCATGCCGAGGCCCGCGCGCAGCACGGGCACCACGACGACGTCGGCGTCGACGGCGGGCCCCGTCGCAGGTCCGAGCGGCGTCTCGACGGTGAGCGGGCGTGTCGGCAGGTCGCGCGTCGCCTCGATGGCCAGCAGCAGGCTCAGCCGGTGCGCCATCTGCCGAAACGCATCCGGCCCGGTGTTGACGTCGCGCAGTCGCAGGAGGACGTCCTGGGCGACGGGGTGGTCGATCACGTGGACGGGCACGCCGGCGACTCTACAGCAGCCTTCCGAGCCTGTACACTAGGAAGCTTGCGCCGGCGGCGTGCAGCCGCGCCGGGTGCGACATCCATCACGATCCATCATGCTTCGACTCGGAATCGTCGGTCTGCCCAACGTGGGCAAGTCCACGCTGTTCAACGCGCTCACCTCGGCGGGCGCCCTCGTCGCCAACTACCCGTTCGCCACGATCGAGCCCAACACAGGCGTGGTCACCGTGCCCGACCCGCGCCTGGCGAGCCTCGCAAAGATCGTCCAGCCCGAGCGCGTCGTTCCGGCGTCGGTCGAGTTCGTCGACATCGCCGGCCTCGTCAAGGGTGCGAGCCAGGGGGAAGGCCTTGGCAACCAGTTCCTCCACAACATCCGTGAAGTCGACGCCATCGTGCACGTCGTCCGCTGCTTCGAGGACGAGAACGTGCAGCACGTGATGGGCGCGCCCGACCCTGTCCGCGACCGCGAGATCATCAACATCGAGCTGGGGCTCGCCGACATCTCGACGATCGAGAAGCGGCTGGAGAAGGCGCAGAAGGCCGCACGCTCCAACGATCCGACGGCGAAGGCGGAACTCGCGATGATCGAGGACGTGCGGACGCTGCTGGCCGACGGCAAGCCCGCGCGGCTCTACACGCCGTCCGACGACATGGCCACTGCGTTCCGCGGGCTGAACCTGCTCACGTCCAAGCCCGTGCTGTATGCCGCCAACGTCCGCGAGGACGAAGCGGCGGGAGGCAACGCGTTCGTGACGCAGCTCGAGGAACAGATCGCGCGCGAGGGCGAGCCCGCGCAGGTGGTGGTGTTCTCGGCGAAGGTGGAGGCGGAGCTTGCCGAGCTCGACGAGGCCGACAGGCAGGAGTTCCTCGCGTCGCTCGGCCTCGAGGAGTCGGGGCTCGACCGTCTCGCGCACGCCGCGTACCGGCTGCTCGGCCTGCGCAGCTATTTCACGGCGGGCGAGAAGGAAGTGCGCGCCTGGACGATTCACGCGGGCGACAAGGCGCCGGCGGCCGCGGGCGTCATCCACACCGACTTCGAGCGCGGGTTCATCAGGGCCGAGACGGTGTCGTGCGAAGACTTCGTCCGCGTGGGCGGGTGGAAGGCGGCGCGCGAGCAGGGCCTCGTCCGCTCGGAAGGGAAGGAGTACGTCGTGCAGGATGGCGACGTGCTGCTGTTCCGCTTCAATGTGTAAGCATCTGATGTACCGCTCCGCCCGCAGGGTGGCGAGCCGTCTCGCCGCCGTCGTGATGTGCGCGATGCTGGTCGGTCTGACCGCGTCCGCGTGCGCGCCGGCGTCTACCACGGAGTCGGGCCGGCAGTCCCGGGACACGCAGGATCCCGCGCGGCGCCAGGTATCGCTGATTGTCACGGGCGGCAGTGTCGTGACGATGGACGACACCGGGCGTGTCCTGCAACCGGGAGCCGTGGCGATCGACGGCAGCGACATCGTCGCGGTCGGCACGCCCGACGAGATCGACGCCGCGTTCGCGGCACCGGATCGCGTGGACGCGCCGGCGGGCATCGTGCTGCCCGGGCTGGTAAACACCCACACGCATGCCGCGATGGTCCTCTACAGGGGACTCGCGGACGACCTGGCGTTGATGGAGTGGCTGGAGCAGCACATCTTCCCGGCGGAAGCGCGCACCGTGTCCCCCGAGTTCGTGCGCGTGGGCACCCGGCTTGCGGCGCTGGAGATGATCCGCTCCGGCACGACGACATTCGCGGACATGTACTACTTCGAGGAGGTGGTCGCCGAGGCCACGCGCGAGGCGGGTCTCCGCGCCGTCCTCGGACAGACCGTGATCCGCTTTCCCGTCGCGGATGCGCCGACACCCGAGGACGGGTTAGCGCGAGCTGACGCGTTCATCCGGCAGTATCGTGACGACGAGCGCATCGTGCCGGCGGTGGCGCCGCACGCGATGTACACGCTGGCGCCGGAGACGCTCGAAGCGGCGCGCGCGCTGGCCGATCGGCACCGCGTCCCGTTGCTCATCCATCTGGCCGAGACGCGGGACGAGTACGACGGCGCGAAGCAGGCGCACGGCCAGACGCCGACGGCCTACCTCGCCGCGCGTGGCGTGCTGGGGCCGAACGTGCTCGGCGCGCATGGCGTGTGGCTCGATCCGCCAGATATCACGGCGATAGCCCGGAGCGGCACCGCCATCTCGCACAATCCCGAGAGCAACATGAAGCTGGCGTCGGGCACGGCGCCCGTGCCGGCGCTGCTCGCCGCCGGCGTGACGGTGGGGCTCGGCACCGACGGGGCGGCCAGCAACAACGACCTCGACATGTTCGACGCCATGCGGACGGCGGCGCTGCTGCACAAGCTGGGGGCGAACGACCCGCGCACGCTGCCCGCGCCGACGGTGCTGGCGATGGCCACCCGGATGGGCGCAGAGGCGCTGGGACTGGGGGACCGCGTGGGCAGTCTGATGCCCGGGAAGCGCGCCGACGTCATCGTCGTGGACACGGCGCAGGCGCATCTGACGCCGATGTACGACCCCGTGTCGCACCTCGTCTACGCGGCGAAGGGCGGTGACGTCACGACGACGATCGTCGACGGACGCGTCTTGATGCGCGACCGACAGGTCGTGACGCTCGACGAAGCTGCGGTTCTTGAAGCGGCGCGGACTGCCGCCGAGCAGGTCCGTCCTCGGGAGTGACGCGCAGCGGGGGCCAGACACAACGGCGGACGCCGGGCACGGCAGGGGAGTGACGTCACGGGCGCACGCGTCGTCTGCCGGACGGGCGAGGCG
>JBIQIB010000081.1:14160-16332 GCA_044508265.1 Acidobacteriota bacterium | reverse complement strand
CCCCAGCCTCGCCTACTCGTCCAGCACGCCGATGTACGGCAGGTCCCGGTAGCGCTCGGCGTAGTCGAGGCCGTAGCCGACGACGAAACGGTCCTCGATCGTGAAGCCGACGTACTCCACCGGCACTTCCACTTCGCGCCGCGACGGCTTGCTGAGCAGGCATGCGGTCCGCAGTGACGCCGGGCCGCGCGCGCGCAGCATGTCGAGCAGGTAGGTCAGCGTGAGGCCGGTGTCCACGATGTCCTCGACGACGACGACGTGGCGGCCCTCGATGCCCGTGTCGAGGTCCTTGACGAGCCGCACTTCGCCCGACGTCCGTGTCGCTTTCTGGTAACTCGACACGACGATGAAGTCGAGGGTGCAGCCGGGCAGCCCGAGGGCGCGCACGAGATCGGCGAAGAAGACGAACGCGCCCTTCAGCACGCACACGAAATGCACGCCCTCCGTCGCGGCATGGTCGCGGCGGATCTCGGCGGCCAGCGCCTCGACCCGTGCCGCGATCGCGTCGCGTGTGAGCAGCGGCGGAGGCGTCGTGGAGAGGGTGGTCATGCGATGATGGGGCGGACCGGCGCAGCCTAGCACAGATGCCACGTTTCTCGATGATTACCGAAGCCGACGCGCGCGTCCTCCCGGAGGGCACGACCGTCGAACTGCTGCCGCACGGACACATCACGCCGCTTGCCGCCGACACGCTGCGCGACAGGCGCATCACCGTCGTGCGGCTGGACGGTCTTGTGGACGCCGACATCGCCGATCTCGCACCGGTTGCCGACATCCGGCGCGTGACCGTCGGCGCCGATCACACCGGTGTCGCGCTTCGCGATCATGTCGTCGCGTGGCTCCGGCAGGGCGGCCGCCACGTGAATGCGATTGGCCCGACAGGCGCGTCGCCGGCAGCGGTCGACTACCCGGACATCGCCGAGCAGGTGGCTCTGGCCGTGCAGCGGCGCGAAGCCGATGCCGGCATCGTCATCGACGGCGCCGGCCTCGGGTCGACGATGGCGGCCAACAAGGTTCAGGGCGTGCGTGCCGCGCTGTGCCTCACGCCGACGCTTGCGCGCTACGCCAGGCAGCACAACGGCGCCCACGTCCTGGCATTGGGCGCGAGCTTCGTCAACGGCGCCGAGGCGGAAGCGATCGTCGCGGCGTTTCTCGAGACGCCGATGACGGAGGCGCGCTACCTGCGGCGTCTTGCGAAGCTCGCCAGGCTGGAGCGCCGCCAGGTGCGTGACGCGCAGGCGTGACGCGCAGGCGTGAGCGGAGAGACTCGAATGCCATGTCCATGACGCCCTTCGACGTCGAGCGGCTCGTCGCCATCGTGACCGACGAGGTGCTGCGGGCCACGGGCGGCACGCCGCGGAGCAACGCCGGCGGCCGCTGTCACTGCCATGCCGTGCACGAGGAGTGCTGTCCGCACCGCGTACGAGGCGTGCTCGATGCCGGCGCGTCCCGGCTCGGCCTGCACGCAGCCGGCGCGCCAGCGGGCGACGTCGCCTCGCTGATCGACCACACGCTGCTGAAGGCCGACGCCACGCGTGCCGAGATCGAGGCGCTCTGCCGCGAGGCGGCGGAGTACCGGTTCGCGACCGTGTGCATCAACCCGGTGTGGGTGACCCTGGCGGCACGCCTGCTGCAGGGCAGCGGTGTCGGCGTGTGCACGGTCGTCGGGTTTCCGCTGGGCGCGACGGCCAGCGACGTGAAGGCGTACGAGACGCGTCGGGCGATTTTCGACGGCGCGTCCGAGGTGGACATGGTGATCCACATCGGCGCGCTGAAGTCGGGCGACGTCAGGGCCGTCCAGAAGGACATCGAAGCCGTCGTGGACGTGTGTCGTCCGTGCGGCGTGACGAGCAAGGTCATCATCGAGGCCGCGCTGCTCACCGACGACGAGAAAGTGACGGCCTGCACGCTGGCGAAGGCCGCCGGCGCCGATTTCGTGAAGACGTCCACGGGGTTCTCGAAGGGCGGCGCCACTGTGGCGGACGTCGCCCTCATGCGCCGCGTCGTGGGCGGCGCGATGGGCGTGAAGGCCGCGGGCGGCGTACGTGATCTGTCCGGCGCGCGTGCGATGGTCGACGCCGGTGCCACACGCATCGGCGCGAGCGCGGGCGTCCGCATCGTCAGCGAGTCGGCGGGCGCTGGCGCGGGCGGCGGCGACGCGCGTCCGTCTGC
>JBIQIB010000081.1:10887-14060 GCA_044508265.1 Acidobacteriota bacterium | reverse complement strand
GTCGGTGTCGGCTCAGGGCCGGCAGCGAGCGCGGGCACGCGTCCGTCGAGCCACGCCGCGGCCTCCTGCGGGTCGAACTGCATCCCGACGTAGAACGGCCCGAACTCTCCGTAGTCGGCGCTCGCCTCGTCGAAGCGCATCTCGTAGATCAGCTTCTTGAAGACCACCGGGTCGTCGGCGAAGAGGTCGACACCCCATTCCCAGTCGTCGAAGCCGATGGATCCCGAGATGATCTGCGTGACGGTGCCGGCGTACCGCCGTCCGATGAGGCCGTGCTCGCGCATCATGCGCGCGCGTTCGGCGAAGGGCGCGCGGTACCAGTTCTTCGCCTCGCCGCGGCGCTTGTCCATGGGGTAGAAGCAGACGTATCGCCGTCGCGGGAAGCGCATGAAGAGTCGGCCGCTCACCCGTGACGCCTGCGTGCGCATCACCTCGTCCTTCGCGGCAAGGTAGGCGGCGCTGCCCGCCTCGTGGCCGTCGGCGACGAGCTGCTCGTGGATCTTCGCCGTCATGTCGTACATCCCGAGCTCGACGATCGAGACGTACGACGTCGTGGCTTCGAGGGCGCCTGCCAGCGCCAGCCTCGAGATTTCGAGTTGCGCCTGCAGGAGATCGTCGAACGACCGGCGTGCGTGGACGAGCATCAGGTCGGCCTTGTGGCCGAGCGTGGCGACGGCGATCGAGGCGCCGTGTTCGGCGTCCGTCCAGCGGGCCAGCCAGGCGGCGAGCTCGTCGGCGAGATGGGCGCGATCGTGTGCGGAGTGCTCGGCGAGCGCGGGCCACTCCACGCGGAAGAACTGGTGGAGCAGGCTCCAGCCTTCGAGGGTTTCGGGAACGACGGGGGCAGTCACGCCGATCAGGATACCGGGGTCAGGTCTCGATTTGGACAGAGTTGGGGTCAGGTCTCGAAAACGCGTGCTTCTGGGGTCAGGTCTCGAGAATGAACGCGGATGGGGTCAGGTCTCGCGACAGGCACCGTCGCGAGACCTGACCCCGCCAATCGCCATTCTCGAGACCTGACCCCGAAAACGCTCGTTTTCGAGACCTGACCCCACCTCAGTCGTCCGCCACCACGTCGAACAGGTTGCTCCAGCGGTCCGTCCACGGACGCACCCACGGCTCGTCCTCGCCGTCCGACACGTCGCCGAACGCGTCCAGCACCGCCGGATCGCGCGAGAGCAGCACCCACGTCGTCGACTCCGCCCCCTCGTCGTCGCTCGCGGGGTAGTGCGACACCACGACCGCGCTGAAGCCCTCGGCCGCGCCGCCCGTCCGGACGATGCCCCGCAGGTCGAGGAACCGGTTCGACACATGCACCGCCAGGATGCTCTGCGCGTCGCGCAGGTGCCGCGCGTACAGCGCGAACGCCTCCACCGTCAGCAGGTGCGCGGGCACCGAGTCGCTGCTGAAGGCGTCGAGCACCAGCACGTCGTAATCCTGCGGCTCTTCACGTTCCAGGCTCACGCGCGCATCGCCCGGCACGATCTCGACGCGTCCCCGCGACTCGGCAACGTAGGTGAACACCGGGTCGCCCCCCTCCGACAGCGCCACGACCTGCGGGTCGATCTCGTAAATGCGCACCAGGTCGCCGGTGCGGGCATGCGCCGCCATCGTCCCGGCGCCGAGCCCGACGACGCCGAGACGCAGCGGCCCTTCGCGCGCGTCGTGCATCCACGCGACGGCCTGCCCGACGCCGCTGCCCTCCGTGTAGTAGGTCGTCGGCTGATACCGCCGCGGCGGCTCGCGGAACTGGTTCCCGTGGATGGTGTTGCCGTGCAGCAGCCGCCGGTACGTGCCTCCGCCCGGCGCCTCGCCCTCGCGCACACGCACCCACCCGAAGAAGTTGCGCGACGCCGCCACGACCTCGAGCTGCTGCTCGCGTCCCTCGATGACGGCAAACCGTCCCAGCCCGACGATGGTGGGCACGATCGCCACCGCCAGCACCCGGCTCCACCACGGCAGCATCGTGCTCTCGCGCTGCTGGTACGACGACGCATAGACGGCGAACACGCCGAGGGCCACCGCCATGAGCGACAGCGGATACTCCACCACCCACGTGGACAGCAGCGGCGGAAGCAGGGCCGTCGCCGCGCTGCCGCCGGCACCGCCGGCCGCGACGATCAGGTAGAAGCGCGTCAGGTGCGCAGGCGCCGGCGTCCGCGTGCCAAGCTCGCCGTGGCAGAACATGCACGCCGTGAGCAGGACGGCGAGGCCCGCCGCCATGTGCCACGCCGGACTGACGTCCGTGTCCGCCTGGACCGCCGCGATCGCGCCGGCCAGCGCCACGAGCAGCAGCATGGTCCACGTGATGCGGTGGTACGCCCGCGGATACTCGAACGCGACGATGAAGCTGAGGAGGTACACGGCCAGCGGCGCCATCCACAGCAGCGGCACCGCCGCGACGTCGATGGTGAGCCAGGCGGTCGTGGACTGCAGCAGCGCGGCCGCGGCCGCGGCCAGCCAGGCCCACAGCAACTGCTCGCGCAGCGGAGGCAGGGGCAGCGCACGGGCATCCGACCGCAGCGACAGGTCCGCGTCGTGATGCCTGCCGAACGTCCGTCCCGCGGCGACGATGGCCGCGGCATAGATCACGAAGAGCCCCGCCCACAGCCAGCCCTGCTGCGGCACCGTCAGCAGGCGCTCGACGAGAAAGGGATAGCTGACCAATCCCGCGAGCGAGCCGAGGTTCGACAGCGCGTACAGCCTGTACGGCGACCGATCCGGCCACACCGCCGCCCACCAGCGCTGGACGAGCGGCCCCGTCGAGGCGAGCAGCAGGTAGGGCAGTCCGACGGCAACGGTCAGCAGCGTCAGGATCTGCAGCACGGGCGAGCCGTCAGCGTCGGGTCGCCACGCGGCGTCGGGCGTGATGGGGCTCGGCCAGCCGAGCGCCCGGACGACGAGTGCCGCCGCCGCCGCCCCGACGAGCACCTGGTGGACGGTGACCTGCCGGGCGACGGGCAGCCGCGTCAGTCCGTGGGCGTACGCGTACCCGGCGAGCAGCAGCGTCTGGAAGAACACCAGGCACGTCGACCAGACCGCCGGCACGCCGCCGAACCAGGGCAGCACCTGCTTGCCAAGGACGAACTGCACCTGGAACAGCAGCAGGGCCCCAAGCCCGATGGCAAGCGCGAACGCCGCACGCATGGAACCGGCAGCTTACGCGAGGGGAG
>JBIQIB010000081.1:4674-10787 GCA_044508265.1 Acidobacteriota bacterium | reverse complement strand
TCCAGGCCCTTCGCGTCGTACGCCTTCTTGACCCGGCGCAGGAACTCGCGTCCCACTTCCCACTGCTTGAGGGGCACCGTCTTCAGGCGGACCTTCACCTCGACCCACGACTCGCCGAGCCGGTCGACGCCAATCACCTCGAGCGGCCCCAGCATCGACACGGCGTAGGCGGTCTCCTGCAGCATGCCGTCGGCCACTTCCTTGAGCACCTCGACGATCGCGTCGGTGTCGTCCTTGTAGCTGACCCGGACGTCCACGACGTAGTAGGAGAAATCCTTGGTCATGTTGGCCAGGCGCTGGATGCTGCCGTTGGGCACGACGTGCACGACGCCCGCCAGGTCGCGCAGGATGATCGTCCGCAGCGTGATGCGTTCGACGAGCCCGCCCGTGCCGTCGATGTTCGCCACGTCGCCGACGCGCACCTGGTTCTCCAGGATGATGAAGAACCCGCTGATGATGTCCTTCACCAGCGTCTGCGCGCCGAAGCCCACGGCGAGCCCCACGATGCCCGCGCCCGTCAGGATCGGCGTGATGTCCACGGCGAACTCGCGCAGCACCATCAGCGTCGCGATGAGCGACACGAGCACGAACACGGTGTTCTGCAGCAGATTGCCGATCGTCCGCGCGCGCTTTGCCCGCTCGATGACGTCGACCGACGACCCTTCGCCGACGGTCGCCTCCAGGCGCGTCGTCACCAGCCCGACGACGTGGACGACGAGCCACGCCAGCAGGAGGATGAGGCCGACCCGCAGGCCCGATTGCGCGGCCCAGCGCCCGAGCGCCTCGGGGCTCAAGCCGACGGCGGTCTGGACGCCCGCCAGGTGCAGCGCAGGGAAGATGAAGATGCCGGCTGCCAGCAGGAAGACCACGAGGCGCACGAGGCGGACGCCGCCGCGCGCCTTCTCCCCCGGAGGCGGCGGGTCCGTGCCGGCGGGCGCGGCGCCGGCGGCGGCCGTTGCAGGCGTGCTCCCGCCCGCCCGGACGATGAGGCCTCGAAGCGCCCGGGAGGCGACTTCGGCCACGAGGTACGCGGCGGCCAGCGCCACGACCACGGCGATGGCGTACACGGTCCAGGGCGGGAAGCCCTCCAGGTAGGATGCGATCACGTCACCTCATTTTCCATACAGCTCGCCGCGCCGGAGCTGCCTGTAGAGATCCAGCGAGTCCTTCAGGATGCTCAGCGCATCGTCGGGCCCGAGGAAGTCGGTGACCTCCACCTGCTTGTTCTCGAGCGTCTTGTAGTCCTCGAAGAACCGCTTGATCTCGCGCAGGGTGTGCCCCGGCAGCTGGCTGTGCTCGGAGTAGTCGGCAAAAGCGGGGTCGCTGACGCTGACGGCGATGATCTTGTCGTCGATCCCCTTCTCGTCGCGCATCCGCATCACGCCGATGGCGCGCGCGAGCACCACCGTCATCGGGTGCACCGGCTCCTGCCCGAGCACCAGCGCGTCGAGCGGGTCGCCGTCGTCGCAGAACGACCGCGGGATGAAGCCGTAGTTGGCCGGATAGTAGACGGCGCTGTAGAGCACGCGGTCGAGGCGCATCAGCCCCGACTCCTTGTCGAGCTCGTACTTGTTCTTGCTGCCCATGGGCACTTCGATGACCACGGGAAAGTTCTTGGCGATGAGGTGATCGTCGACGTAGATGTCGTGCCAGGGGTGCATGCGCGTCCTAGTCTAAACGCGTTCGCTGCGACCGTAAGCGCCGGCACCGCCTTCGTCGTACTCTTGAAGGGTCATAATGCCCGAGTTGCCTCCTCCCCAGTCTCGCGTCCTGCTGTCGCTCGCCTCCGTCCTGATCCTGACTGCCGCCTGTGGCGGCAGCGGGCCGAGCACGCCGGCCACGGCCGCCGGGCTGCCGGGTGAACCGCGCGAGGTCGAGGTCCTGCCCGCCGCCGAGGAGCGGCTCGAGCGTGTCGTCGCGGTCACCGGCACGCTGGCCGCGCAGGACCAGGTGTCGCTCGGGTTCAAGGTGCCGGGGCGCATCGACACCATCGACGTGGACCTCGGGAGCCGTGTCGCCGACGGGCAGACGCTCGCCAGACTGGTGCCGGTGGACTACGAGCTCCGCGTGCAGCAGGCGGAATCGGCCATCCAGCAGGCCCGCGCACGGCTCGGCCTGCCGCCCGGCGACGGCGACGAGGACGTCGACCCCGAGGCCACGGCGATCGTCCGGCAGGCCAAGGCGGTCCTCGACGACGCGAAGCTGACCTACGACAGGCTGGCGACCTTCGTGGAACGCGGGATCGCGGCCCGGTCGGAGCTCGACGCCGCCGACGCGGCGCTCAAGGTCGCCGACAGCCGCCACCAGGACGCGCTCGAGGAAGTGCGCAACCGGCAGGCCGTGCTGGCCGAGCGGAAGTCGGAGCTCGCGCTGGCGCGGCAGCAGCTGGAAGACACCCACCTCATCGCGCCCTTTCCGGGCATGATCCGCGAGCGCCAGGCGTCGCTCGGCGAGTTCGTGGCCGCCGGCGCGCCGATCGTCACGCTCGTGCGGATGCACCCGTTGCGCCTGCAGGCCGACGTGCCGGAGCGCGAGGCCACGCAGGTGCGCCCCGGCCAGGAGGTGCACGTGCACCTCGAGGGCGACACGACGGTCTATGCCGGCCGGATCGTCCGGGTGAGCCCGGCGATCGACGAGGCCAGCCGCTCGCTGCGGATCGAGGCCGAGGTCGACAACCGCGACGCGCGGATCCGGCCGGGGTCGTTCGCGACGGCGGAGATCGTCGTCTCGGCCGACGTGCCGGCCGTCGTCGTGCCGGTCAGCGCGATTGTCTCGTTCGCCGGCGTCGACAAGGTGCTGACGGTGGTGGACGGCAAGGTCGCCGAACGCCGCGTGACGATCGGCCGCCGGCAGGGCGAACGCGTGGAGGTGGTCGAGGGCCTCGAGCCCGAGGTCCTCATCATCCGCCAGCCCGGAACCCTCGTCGATGGAGAAGCCGTCCGTGTCACGCCGTGACGTTCACGCCGGCTGAGGCGCACCCCGGGAAGCCCGATGCATACGCTCGCTGACATCTGTATCCGCCGGCCGGTCTTCGCCAGCATGATCGTGCTGTCGCTCGTCGTCGTCGGCGCGACGTCGTACTTCAACCTCGGCGTCGACCGCTTCCCGTCGGTCGACCTGCCCACGGTGCGCGTCAGCACGGCGCTGCCCGGGGCTTCGCCGGAGGAAGTCGAGGTGCTCGTCTCGCAGCGCCTCGAGGAAGTGATCAACACCGTCGAGGGCATCGACGAGCTGCGCTCGATTTCCGGCCCCGGCGTCTCGCTGGTCCTGGTGTCGTTCGATCTCAGCCGCAACATCGACGTCGCGGCGCAGGACGTGCGCGACCGCGTCGCCACCGTCGTGAGCCGGCTGCCCCGCGACGCGCGCCCGCCGGTCATCGCGAAGTTCGACAACGACTCCGCGCCGGTGATGAGCATCGCGCTCTCGGGCGACCGCACGGTGCGGGAGCTGACCGAGCTGGCCGACAAGATTGCGAAGGTCCAGTTCGAGCGGTCGACGGGCGTCGGTGAGGTGCTGATCGTCGGCGGGCAGGAGCGCGCGATCAGCATCTGGCTCGACGCGAGCCGCCTGGCGTCCTACAACATTCCCGTGGCCGCGGTGCGCGAGGCGCTCGTCCGCCAGAACGCCGATCTGCCGGGCGGCAACGTCACCACCGACACGCGCGAGCGGACGCTGCGCACGATGGGGCGCGTCGAGGACCCGCGCGATTTCGCCGACCTGATGGTGACCAACCGAGGCGGCGTCCCGCTGCGGATCCGCGACGTGGCGCGTGTCGAGGACGGCACCAAGGAGCAGCGCAGCCTCGCGCGTCTCGACGGCCGCCCGACGGTGGTCCTCGAGGTCCGGCGCCAGTCGGGTGCGAACACCGTCGAGGTGATCGAGGGCGTGAAGGCCGCGATGCCGCGCGTGCTCGCGCAGCTCCCCGGCGACGTCAGGCTCGAGATCATCCAGGACCAGTCGCGCTACATCTACAACGCGCTGCACGAGATCAACGTCCACCTCGTGCTCGGCAGCGTCCTCGCGTGCCTCGTCGTGATGGGCTTCATGCGCTCGTGGCGCACCACGCTCATCGCCGGCGTGGCCATCCCGGCGTCGGTCATCTCGACCTTCGGCGTGATGCAGGCGCTCGACTTCACCCTCAACAGCGTCACGATGCTGGCGCTCGTCCTGATGGTGGGCATCGTCATCGACGACGCGATCGTCGTGCTCGAGAACATCTTCCGCTGGGTGGAAGAGAAGAAGATGGACAGCTTCGCCGCCGCGAAGGCGGCGACCCAGGAGATCGCGCTGCCCGTGATGGCGACGACGCTCAGCCTGGCGATCATCTTCATCCCCGTCTCGTTCATGTCGAGCATCTCGGGACGGTTCCTGTACCAGTTCGGCATCACCTCCGCCGTCGCGATCATGGTGAGCCTGCTCGTCAGCTTCACGCTCACGCCGATGATGAGCGCGCGGCTGCTGCGCCGCGAAGCCGAGAAGCACAAGGAGAGCCACGCGGCGGCCTCGCGCACGGGGTTCTACCGGCACATCGACGGGTTCTACACGCGCGCGCTCGGCTGGTCGATGGGACATCGCGGCGTGGTGCTGGCGCTCGGTCTGGCCGTGGCGCTCTCGGCGATCCCGCTCTACGGGCTGGTGCGGCAGGAGTACGTCCCGAGCAACGTGGACGAGGCGGAGTTCGAGGTCACCATCAACGCCCCCGAAGGCACGAGCCTCGCGGCCATGGACGACGCCATCCGCACGATCGAGTCGGAGATCCGCGAGATGCCCTCCGTCCGGACGACGCTCACGACGATCGGCGGCAGCTTCCTCGGCCACGTCAACTCGGCGCGCATGTACGTGCGCATCGCGCCGCACGAGGAGCGCGTGTTCTCGTTCGGCCGGCTGTTTGCCGACACGCTGAAGCTGCAGCCCTGGGAAGCGTTCCAGGGCAACTACTCGCAGCGCGACGTGATGGACGACATCCGTGGCGTCATCAGGCGGCACCCCGAGCTGCGCGGCGGCCCGCGCAACGTGCAGACGTTCAACTTCGGCGGCGGGCCCTTCGACATCGACCTGTCGATTCAGGGGCCGGTGCTCGAGGACCTCGCGCGGTTCACCGAGGTCCTGCGCGAACGCTCCGAGGCGCTCGGGATCGTGGACGCCGACACGTCGCTGAAGCTCGACAAGCCGGAGCTGCGGGTGCGCATCGACAGGGCGCGGGCCGCGGACCTCGACGTCGACACGCAGGACGTCGCCGACGCGCTGCGGCTGCTCGTCGGCGGCGACGACGAGGTGACGCGGTACCGCGACGCCGTCGTCAACGACGACTACGACGTGCAGCTGCGGCTGACCGAGGCCGACCGCCAGGACGTCGGCACGATCGGCCGGCTGCTCGTGCCGTCGCGCTCCGGGCGGCTGCTGCGGCTCGACAACCTCGTGCGAATCGAGTCGTCGCAGAGCCCGTCGCGCATCGATCGGCTCGACAGGCAGCGCGACGCGCGGCTGCGAGGCTTCGTGGCGGCCGGCTACGGACAGCAGGACCGCATGAACGCGCTGCGCGCCGAGGCCGCCTCGCTCGACATGCCGGCCGGCTACAGCGTGACGATTGCGGGCAAGGGGCGTGAGCTCGAGCGCACCTTCGGCGAGTTCCTGTGGGCGTTCGCGCTGTCGGTGATCTTCATGTACATGATCCTGGCGGCGCAGTTCGAGAGCACCATCCACCCGTTCACGATCCTGCTGTCGCTGCCGCTGGCCATCCCGTTTGCGTTCCTGTCGCTCTACCTGACCGGCAACACGCTGAACCTGTTCTCGGCGCTGGGGCTGCTGGTGCTCTTCGGGGTCGTCAAGAAGAACTCGATCCTGCAGATCGACCACATGAACAACCTGCGGGCGAAGGGCATGCCGCGCCACGAGGCGATCATGCAGGGCAACCGCGACCGCCTGCGGCCGATCCTGATGACGACGCTCGCGCTCGTCGGCGGCATGCTGCCGCTGGCGCTCGGCACCGGGCCCGGCGCCGAGGAGCGCCGGACGATCGCCGTCGTGGTCATCGGCGGGCAGACGCTCTCGCTGCTCCTCACCCTGCTCGTGACGCCCGTGGCGTACTCGGTCTTCGACGACATCGCGCAGAC
>JBIQIB010000081.1:0-4574 GCA_044508265.1 Acidobacteriota bacterium | reverse complement strand
CCGTCAGCGCTCTATCGGCTAGTCCAATGAATTGGATCGGCTCCACGTCACGCTATCCGGGTTCTTGGAGGAGCAAGCGTTGCTTGAGCTCGGCAGTTGTATTGCGCGTCGCCCGTAAGCCTTGCATGCATGGGTTTTACCTTCCCGGGACGAGTTGGTCGATTTTGGCATGCGGTTCGCTATAGTGGAGGGGCGGAATGCATTTATTTACCTGCTTCACGAAAGAGGACCTCATGTTCAGCTGGACCAGGGCTACTGTGGGCCTGCTGGCGCTCATCCTGACGGCGACCTTCGGGTTTGCCCAGGGCGTTCAGACCGGTTCCATTCAGGGCACCGCACGTGACACCGACGGGCTCGTCCTGCCGGGCGCCACGGTGTCGGTGACGTCGCCGGCGCTGCAGGGCACGCGCTCGACGACCACCGACGAGAACGGCGTCTACGTCCTGCCGGGGCTGCCGGCCGGCGTGTACGCCGTCACCTTCGAACTCGAAGGCTTCGCTCCCATCAAGCACGAGACCACGGTGGCCGTCGGCTCGCCGTCACTCGTCAACGCCACGCTCAGGATCGGCGGCCTGACCGAGACGGTCAGCGTCACGGCCAACCCGGTCGAGTCGATCGTCACGAGCACGCAGGGCACGGCCAACTTCCGGTACGACGAAGTGCAGGCGCTGCCCGTCGGCCGCACGCCGGCCGCCATCGCGACGCTGTCGCCGGCGCTGACGACCAACACGCCCAACGCCAACCAGGTGACGATCAACGGCGGGTTCGCCTACGACAACGTCTTCCTGATCGACGGCGTCGACGTGAACGACAACCTCTTCGGCACGGCGAACAACCTCTTCATCGAGGACGCCATCGAAGAGACCCAGGTGCTCAGCTCAGGCATCTCGGCCGAGTACGGCCGCTTCTCGGGCGGCGTCATCAACGTCGTCACCAAGAGCGGCGGCGACCAGTTCTCGGGCACCTTCCGCAGCAACTTCACCAACGACGACTGGCAGGCCCTCTCGCCCTACGAGAAGGAGAACGACATCACGAAGTCCGACAAGGTGAACCAGTCGTACGAGGGCACCTTCGGCGGGCCGATCCTCCGGTCGCGCCTGTGGTTCTTCGGTGCGGGCCGCTTCGCGGAGACCACCAACACGGCGCCGCTGCCGCAGTCGGGCGTGTCGTTCACGCGCACGAGCACGAACAAGCGCGGCGAGATCAAGCTGACCGGCACGGTGGCCAACGACCACACGATCAGCGGCAGCTACATGAACAACGCCACTGACGCCACGCGGGTACCGTTTGCGTTCTCGATCGACCCGAACGTGTCGGAAACGCCGTCGTTCCCGAACGACCGCTTCGTGGCCAACTACCGCGGCGTGCTGACGCCCCGGCTCTTTGCCGACCTGCGCGCGTCGCGCAAGACCTACGGCTTCCGTGACTCCGGCGGCACGTCGCAGAACCTGAACGACTCGCCGATCATCGGCCTGTCGCAGCTGGTGCACTACAACGGCGAGTACTTCGACGCGACGGACCCCGAAGACCGCAACAACTACCAGGTCGCCGGCAGCCTGTCGTACTTCCTGTCGACCCCCAACCTGGGCAGCCACGACATCAAGGGCGGCTTCGAGGTGTTCAACAGCTACCGCACGGGCGGCAACTCGCAGAGCTCGACGGGTTACGTGGTGATCGCCGACTACCTGGAGGACGCTGCAGGGAACCCGGTGTTCGACAGCGGCGGTCGGTTCATCCCGGTGTTCGCGCCCGGCGCCACCTACAACGAGAACTGGCTCGCGACCCGCGGGGCGCAGATCGACATCCGCACGACGTCGTTCTACCTGCAGGACTCGTGGCGCGCCGGCACGAACCTGACGTTCGACATCGGCACGCGGTACGAGCGCGTGCGCGGCGAGGCGACCGGCGGCATCCGGCCGATCGACACCGACACGTGGGTGCCCCGGCTGGCGGCCACCTACGACATCAACGGTGACGGCCGGTTCGTGGTGCAGAGCACCTACGCCTGGTATGCCGGCAAGTACAGCGAGTCGCAGTTTGCGGGCAACACCGACGTCGGCAACCCGTCGGTCGTGTACGGCGAGTACGTCGGCCCGGCGGGCCAGGGCCGCGACTTCGCGCCGGGCTTCGACCCGAACAACTACGTGACCTATGACGGTTCGTTCCCGACGGCCAACGTCTTCTTCGAGGACGGCCTGTCGTCGCCGGTCACCAAGGAGTTCACCGCGTCGATCGGCGCGCAGCTCGGCCGCGGCTTCGGCAAGCTGACGTTCGTCAACCGCAACATGTCGAACTTCGTCGAGGACTTCATCACCGTGGACGGCGGCACGACCACCGTGGTGCGTGACGGCATCGACTACGGGACGTTCCAGAACATCCACTTCCGCAACAGCGACGACCCGAAGCGCGACTACCAGGCGCTGGTGTTCCAGGGCCGCTACCCGCTGTTCGAGCGGCTGAACGTGTACGCGAACTACACGTACCAGCTGAAGAACGACGGCAACTTCGAGGGCGAGGGCGCCAACACCCCGGGCATCTCGTCGCTCGTCGGCGACCGGCCCGAGATCTACTCGCCGGACCGCAACTACCCGACCGGCCGGCTCAACGACTTCCAGTCGCACCGCATCCGCGCCTGGGGGATCTACAACCAGCCGCTCGGCTTTGCCGGTGACGTGGACGTCGCGCTGTTCTACCGTTACGACTCGCCGCTCACCTACAGCCTGTCGGCGAGCAACGTGGCGCTGTCGCCGATCCAGCAGGCGCGCGGCGCGGCGTACATCTCGCTGCCGGCGACGCAGACGCTGTACTTCGCCGAGCGCGGCTCGGAGCTGTTCGACGCGGCGCACCTGTGGGACATGGGGCTGAACTACAGCATCCCGGTGTTCCGCTCGCTGCGGCCGTACGTCAAGCTCGACGTCTACAACCTGTTCAACAACGACAAGCTGATTCAGTGGAACACGGTGGTGACGGCCGATCCGAACAGCCCGCTCGACTCGCTGGGCCTGCCGACCGGCTACGTGAAGGGCTCCAACTTCGGGAAGGGCACGTCCAACACCCACTACCCGGGCGCCCGGCGCTTCGAAGTCGCCGTCGGCTTCCGCTTCTGACGCACATCCCGCCTCCCCGTCCCCGGGCTCGCCCCGGGGGCGGCGGGGGATGGGGTCAGGTCTCCCAGTTGACCCCGTCCGGGGTCAGGTCTCACCCCTTCAGCGCTGCAGATTCTGCTACTCGAGGATCTTCGCCCGCAGCGCGGCATCCGGCAGCTCACACGCCGGCAAGTACCCCGACACCCTGTGGCGCACCAGCGCCACGAACCTGTACACCAGATCGCGGACGCCCCGCGGCACCAGCAGCAGCGCGCGCGCCCACGTCCACGGCCGCGGCAGCCGCGCGGCGATGCGCAGGACGGCATCCGAGCGCAGCCAGACCCCTTCGTCATCGACCAGCACCATCGAGTTCGGCGCGAGGCCGATGCGATGCTCGTGCAGCAGCCGCTGACCCGCCCGGCTCTGGCGGCTCGCGAAGCGGAACTCGTTGCGGCGGTCATGCCTGTGGATGAAGCGCACCGACCGCTGGCAGAAGACGCAGTCGCCGTCGTAGATGACCGTCATCCCTGAAGCGTACAGGCTCGCGCTCCCGTGCGTCAGCGCGCGCGCGGGCCTCGCGGTCGCCGGACGCCAGGCCGAGGCCGCGCGGCGGCTGCTCTCGGCAGCCGCGGGGAGTTGCCGAGCGACTCAGGCGCGGACGGCAGCTCGAGCAGCCCCGCGCCGTCCGCCGCCGGCAGCGTCTCGCCCGGATACGCCACGGCTTCGAGGAACAGGCCGGACGCCGGGGCGGTGAGCCGCGCCGGCAGTTCGCCGGAGCCGCGCATCAGCTGCGCGACGTCCGCCGCCTTGACCTCGCCGCTCCCCACCGCGACGAGGACCCCCACCATCCGTCGGACCATCCGCCACAGGAAGTGCGATCCTGTGACGCGCATCAGCACGAGGTCACCACGCTCGACGATGGCGACGTCGTCCACGAGGACCTTCGTGGACTTCTCGGAGCGCCTGTCGTCGGAGAACGCCTCGAAGTCGTGCAGCCCCTGGAAGACACCTGCGGCCCGCCGCATCGCGTCGAGATCGAGCGGCGCCCGTACCCACCACACGAACCGCTTGCCGAACGCGGTCCGCCGGCGGCTGATCTGGTAGACGTATCGGCGCGCGACCGCGTCGTGCCGCGCGTGGAAGCGGTGCGACGCGACAGTCAGCGCACGGACGTTGATGTCGCCAGGCAGCGCGTCGTTCAGCCGCTCGAGCAGCGTACCCGCCGGCAGCGTCGTGGCGACGTCGAGGTGCGCCACCTGGCCGAGGGCGTGGACGCCGGCATCCGTCCGGCCGGCGCCGTACACCTCGAGCGTCTCGCGCTGCGTGACCTCGCGGGCCGCGCGTATGAGCTCGCCCTGCACGGTCCGCGCGTTCTTCTGCACCTGCCACCCGGCGTAGCGCGTGCCGTTGTATTCGATGAGCAGTCTGAAGCGGGGCATCGCGTGGTGTCAGAAGAGCGGGAGCGCGTGACGCGTCATCGTGAGAAGA
>JBIQIB010000080.1:12901-20174 GCA_044508265.1 Acidobacteriota bacterium | reverse complement strand
CCGCCGTCGTGGTCTTCATCCTGCTGGGGCTCGGCGCCTCGATCGCCGCCTCGTGGGTGCACTATCAGGCCGTCGCACGCGCCGACTACATCAGCTTCTGCGACGTCAACGCGACCTTCAGCTGCACGCAGGCGTACCAGAGCGAGTACGGCCGCCTGCTCGGCGTGCCTGTCGCGGTGCTCGGCGTCGGCTACTTCCTCGGGCTGCTGTTGCTCGCGACGCTCGGCCGGCACCTCGAAGCGCTCGCCGGGTATCTCTTCATCGGCTCGGGCCTGGGACTGCTCGTGGTGTTGTACCTGGCCTGGGCGACGCTCTTCGTGCTCGGCACGCTGTGCCTGCTGTGCCTGGCGACCTACGTCGCCGTGATCGGCGTGTTCTTCGTCTCCGGTGCGTCCATGCCGTTTCCTGTCTCCGGGATCTCGTCGCGCCTGTCGCGCGACCTGCCGCGCCTGATGGCGACACCCGCGGCCCTCGCCGCGGTGCTGGTCGTGCTCGCCGCCACCGTCGTCGGCGCCGTGCTGTTCCCGGCCGATCCCTCAGCAGCCCCATCGTCGTCGGCGACGACGGCCGCGCAGGTCCCGCCCGGTCCCGTGGACCTGGGCCCGCCGCTCAGCGACGCCGAGAAGGCGCAGCTGCGCACCTCGTTCGACGGGATGCCGCGCGCGATCGTCCCGGCCGACGCAGGCGGCGCCCGCGTCGTGATCGTGAAGTTCAACGACTACCAGTGTCCGCCGTGCCGTCAGACCTGGCAGCTCTATCAACCCATCAAGGCGAAGTGGGACGAGCAGGCGCCGGGCGAGGTGAAGTTCATCACGCGCGACTTCCCGCTCGAGGCCGAGTGCAACGCGTCGGTGACCTCGGGCCTGCATGCCGCGGCGTGCGAGGCGGCCGTCGCGGTGCGGCTGGCGCGCGAGCAGGGCAAGGCCGACGAGATGGAGGCGTGGATCTTCGCACGGCAGCCGTCGCTGACGCCTGACCTCGTGCGGCAGGGCGCCAGGGACGTCGCAGGCATCACCGACTTCGATGCGCGGTACGACGAGACGCTCACGCTCGTGAAGAACGACACGGCGCTGGGCGCCAGCCTCGGCGTCACCTCGACGCCGACGTTCTTCCTGAACGGCGTGAAGATCGGCGGCGTGCCCCCTCGCGTCATCGACTTCCTGATCGAGTACGAACTCGGGAAGGTCTCAGCCCCACGCGAGTGAAGCGACGCGGCCTTCGGCCGATTGTCCCGGTGCGTGGCGGCCCGCCGGGCCGCAGCAGTGAGCCATGGCAGATCCAGTCATCCAGCTCGAGCACCTGACCAAGGATTATCCCGTCGGCTTCTGGCGTCCACGGCCATACCGTGCCCTCGACGATCTGTCGCTCGAGGTCCGGCGTGGCGAGGTGTTCGGCTGTCTCGGTCCGAACGGCGCCGGCAAGAGCACGACGCTGAAGCTGCTCATGCGCCTCGTCTTTCCGACGAGCGGCGAGGCGCGCATCCTCGGACGGCCGCTCGACGACCTCGACATGCGCCGCCGCATCGGCTTCCTGCCCGAGAACCCCGCGTTCTACGATTACCTGACGGGTGAGGAGTTACTGACGTATTTCGGCCAGCTCTGCGGGCTCGACGGCCGCAAGGCGCGCGCGACGGCGGCGACGCTGCTCGATCGCGTCGGCATCGGCGCCGAACGGCGGCTGGCCGTGCGCCGCTACTCGAAGGGGATGGTGCAGCGCCTCGGGCTCGCGCAGGCGCTCGTCAACGACCCGGAGGTGGTGTTTCTCGACGAGCCGATGTCGGGTCTCGACCCGCTCGGGCGCCGCGACGTGCGCGCGCTCATCCTGCAGCTGCGCGACGAGGGGCGGACGATCTTTTTCAGCAGCCACATCCTGTCCGACGCGGAGACGCTCTGCAGTCGCGTCGCGATCCTCGCCGCGGGCCGCCTGCAGGCGCTCGGCGGCATGCACGAGCTCGTCGAGTACAGCACGCGCGGCTGGGACCTGCTGCTCGACGGCGTGTCGGCCGACCTGCGCGCCAGCCTTGCCGCCTCCGGCGCCACGGTGACGGTGCTCGGTGATGACCGCGTGCAGGTGCATCTCGAGTCGCCCTCGACCCCGGAGCCGCTGCTGCCCGTGATCTCCGCCGCCGGCGCACGGGTACTCGCCTTGACCCCCGTTCGCGAGACGCTCGAGGACGTCTTCGTCCGCTTCGTCGAAGGCAAGCGTCGCGACGCCGCCGGCGAGCGTTCACAGGAGGTCGCGCAATGACACGGCTCGTCGGCGTCATTGCGGTCAACACGTTCCGCGAGGCGGTGCGCGATCGCGTGTTCTACAACCTCGTGCTGTTTGCCGTGCTGCTCGTCGGCTCGTCGATCGTGATTGGACAGCTGGCCGCGGGCCAGGACGTCAAGATCGTCAAGGATCTGGGTCTGGCGGCCGCGTCGCTCTTCGGCGTCGGCATCGCCATCTTCATCGGCATCCAGCTCGTGGCGCGGGAGGTCGAGCGGCGCAGCATCTACGCGACGCTCGCCAAGCCGGTGAGCCGCCCGGCGTTCCTGCTCGGCAGGTACGCCGGCCTGCTCCTGACCCTGCTCGTGAACATCACGGTGATGACGGTTGCGCTGTACGTGGTGCTCGCCGTCTATCAGTGGCGCACGCCGGACGACGTGCAGGGGCTGTGGACACGGCCGCCGCTCGACCCGCGCCTGATGATTGCGCTCGCCCTGATCTACCTGGAGCTGGCGGTGGTGACGGCAATCGCGCTGCTGTGCTCGACGTACTCGAGCGCACTGCTCTCGGCGTCCATCACTGCGGCGCTCTGGGTCGCCGGGCACTTCGTGGCCGACCTGCGCTCGCTCGAGGCCGTCGGTGTCAACGACGCGACGCAGTGGGTCGCCTCGGCCGTGTCGTGGGTGCTCCCGAACCTCGCGCTGTTCGACGTCAAGGCACAGGTGGTGCACGGCCTGCCGATTGCCGCGCGCGACGTCACGTTCGCCGTGGCGTACGGGGGCTGCTACATCGCGGCGGTGCTCGCACTGGCGATGGCCGTCTTCGCGCGCCGGGAGCTCAAGTGACGAGAAGCGTTGCCGTCGCCGTCGCTGTCGCGTTGCTGGCCACGTCCGCGGCCGTCCAGGGGGCATGGCTTCGCCGGGCCGCACCGGAGGAGGTGGTGCCCGCCGTCCGTTACCTGCGGTCGCCGGAGGCCGCGCGGCGTCTCGCGCTCTCCTACGACACGCTGGTCGCAGACCTCTACTGGATGCGTGCGCTGCAGGTGTTCGGCTCCACGCGCCTGCAAATGAGCGGAGACAAGACCTACGACGGCCTGTACCAGTTCCTCGACATCGCGACGTCACTCGACCCGCAGTTCAACATCGCGTATCGCTTCGGCGCGATCTTCCTCTCGGAGGCGCCGCCGGGCGGGCCCGGGCGTCCCGATCAGGCCGTTGCGCTGCTCGAGAAGGGCATCGCGCACAATCCCGCGCGCTGGGAGTACTACCAGGACATCGGCTTCGTGCACTACTGGTGGCATCGCGACTATGCCGAAGCGGCGCGGTGGTTCGAGCGCGGTGCCGCGGTAGAGGGCGCGCCGTGGTGGCTGAAATCGCTGGCGGCCACGACGCTGGCCGGCGGCGGCGACCTGCGCAGTTCGCGCTTCCTCTGGCAGACGCTGCGCGACACCACGGACAACGACTGGGTACGGCGTGATGCGACACGGCGTCTCGAGCAGATCGAGGCGATGGAGGTCATCGAGGTGCTGGCCCGTGCCGTCGCGCGCGCGCGCGCCGATGGCGTCGAGGGCCCCTGGTCGTGGGCGCTCCTCTTCAGCCGCGGCCTGCTGACGACGGTGCCGGTCGATCCGTCAGGGACGCCTTACGTCATCGACATGAACACCGGCGCGATCGACGTCGGCCGTGACTCGCCGCTGTGGCCGTTGCCCACCATACTGCCGCCGCTTCCCGTGGCGGAGCCCGGCGAGCCGCGGCCGTGACGCCGGACGCGCTGTTCCTCGCGGGCATGGGGCTGCTCGGCCTGATGGTCGGCAGCTTCCTGAACGTGTGCATCTACAGGATGCCGCACGACCTCTCGGTGGTGTCGCCGCCGTCGCGATGCGGCAGGTGCGGCACCACGCTCCGCTGGCGACACAACGTGCCGGTGGTGAGCTGGGTGCTGCTGCGCGGACGCTGCGCCTTCTGCAAAGAGCCGGTAAGCTGGCGCTATCCGTTCGTCGAGCTCCTCACGGCGGGGCTGTTCGTCCTGCATGCGTGGTGGTTCGGGCCGACGGCGCTCATGCTGATCCGCACGGCGTTCGCCGCCGCGCTCGTCGTGCTGTTCCTCACCGACCTCGACTGCCGCATCCTCCCGAACGAGATCACCGTCGGCGGTCTCGCCGTGGGCCTCGTCCTCGCGCTCTTCTTCCCGCCCGGCATCGTCTCGGCCCTGCTCGGCGCCGTACTGGGCGGCGGCGTGCTGTGGGCGACCGGCGCGCTCTACGAACGCGTGCGCGGCGTCGAGGGGATGGGCATGGGCGACGTGAAGATGCTGGCCATGATCGGCGCGGTCCTCGGATGGCAGCTCATGGCGCTCACGCTGGTGCTGGCGTCATTTGCCGGCGGTCTCTTCGGGATGGCCCTGATCGCGCTCCGCGCCGACGCTCGCACCACGGCCGTGCCTTTCGGGACGTTCCTCGCCGTGGGCGCTCTGGTGGCCTCGCTGTTCGGCGAGCACCTCCTGACCTGGTACCTCGGCCTGTACGCCGTCTGATTCGGTGGCCGCGGACCTGCCTTCCGGGGTAGTGTGGCTTCAATGGCGGTGTGGCTGATCGGTCCGTTCCTCGTCGTGCTGGCGCTGATGCTGCTGTCGTGGTGGCGCGCCGCCAGGCAGGGCAGTCGACTGCGCGTCGCGCGCATGAACGGCGCGCGGAGCGAGGCGGCGCTGTCCGATGCCGTGGCCGAGGCCGTGACGCGCCTCCGCGGCCAGGAGCTGGCGCACCGCGCCCGCGTCGACGCCCTCGAGTCCTTCATCGTCCAGCTCGCCGAAGCCGTGCCGGCCGGCCTCATCGTCGTCTCACCCGAGGGACACATCAGGCTGCTCAACAAGTGGGCGACGCAGTGGCTGCGCGTGCCGGAGCCCGCGACGGGACGGGTGCTCTGGAGCGTCGAGGGCACCGACGCGCTCCGTGACCTGGGCACGGCCTGCCTGTCGGCGCGTACCCGTCGCAACGGCACCGTGGCCGGTCCCCAGGCCGATGGCGGCGCCAGCTACCCCGTGGCGACCATACCGCTGACGTCGGCCACCGGCGACATCGACGGGCTCCTCTACCTCATCGATCACGAGAAGGTCTCGTAGCAGGAAGTGCGGCTGCACGCCGCGCCGACGCGGCAGTTTCTGCGTCGCCACGCGCCGGCGCCACGCGTCCGACGGCTTTTCCCGTGGTTTCGCGCACCTGCCGTGTGTGCCGCTGCCTGGCACGACGATTGCCAGAAGAAGGGGCATGTCTGGTCTGCGTGCGCAGGCGGGGGAGGCGGGCGTGTCGCTCGTCGAGACGCTCGTGGCGGCAGGCCTGCTTGCCGTCCTCGTCGGCTCGGTCCTGCCCGTCACGACGCTCGTCGCGCGGGCGGATGAGGACGCGCGGCTGCGGGGCCGGGCGCAGGTGGCCGCCGTCAGCCACCTGGAGCGACTGCGCGCGCTCCCCTGGTACACGCTCCCCGACGGCACGGTCGTGCGCGACGACGTCAGTCAGGTGTCGGCGGACGGCTTCGCGGCGGGCGGCGCGGGCCTGGACGACGCGCCCATCGGCGCGCTCGACGCCGACAGGGCGGGCTATGTCGATGCGGCTGACGCGGGCGGCGCCGCCGCCGCAGGCGAGCCGCTCGCGCGGAGGTGGGAGATCCGCACCCACCCCGCAGACCCGGCCTGCCGGGTGCTCCGTGTGGAGGTCGCCCGGCAACGTGCGCTGGACCAGGGCGTTTCAATGGCGCGGGCCGCCCTTGCACGGGCCCAGACCATCGTCTGCGCCGCTGGAGTCAGGCCGTGACGTCCGCGCGCGGCTTTACCGTCCTCGAGGCGCTGGGTGCCCTTGCACTCGGCTCGATCGTGCTCTCGGTCCTGGTCGTACTGCTGCAGCCGCCGCTCGACCTCACGGTGCGCACGCCAGAGCACGCCGACCTGCTCGAGCGGGCGCGCGCGGCCGAGTCAATCCTCCGCGAGAGCCTGGAGACTACGGGCGCCGGCGCCGACCTGCTCGGCCAGTCAGCCATCACGGACGTGGCGCCCGGTCTCTGGCCGCGACGTCTCGGGCGCTGGAGCGCCGACCCCGACACGTCCGCGTGGCCGGACCGTTTCACCGTGGTGACGGTGCCCTGGCTGGCGCCGCAGGCGCCGCTGGCGGCAGCCATCGCCGCAGGTGACGTGTCGCTCGATCTGGCTGCGCATCAGGCATGCGGCACCGACGCATCGTGCGGGTTCCGGGCAGGCGACCACGTGGCCGTGATGGCGCCAGTCGCCGGCGTGGAGTTTGCGACCCTGGCCGGCACGGCTCCCGTTCGACTCGACCTGGAGGCGCCAGCATCCAGTGCCATGCCGTCTCCCGCCGTCGTCGCGGCCATCGACATGCGGGTGTTCTACTTCGACGCCGCACGACGGCAGTTGCGTCGCTACGACGGCGTGGCAAACGACCAGCCGGTCCTGGACGACGTGGTGTCGATGGCGGTGAGGTACTACGCCGATCCGGCTCCGCCGGCGCGGCCCGCCATCGACGGCGTGGCCACGTGTGCTGTCGGGGCCGACGGCGTCGCGCTGCTGCCATTGCTCGGCCCGCTGCCAGGCCCGCTCGTCGAGATGACGACGGGCGAACTGGCCGACGGACCGTGGTGCGGTCATGCCCCGTGGCAGTTCGACGCGGACCTCCTGCGGCTGCGGGCCGTACGCATACGCCTTCGTCTGCAGGCCTCCTCTTCAGCGGTTCGGGGTACGGGACCGGCGTTTCAGCATCCCGGACACGCCGCGCGCCGCGCGATCGAAGTACGCGACGTCGAGCTCGACGTGTTCGTGGCGCCGCGTGCGCTGCGGGGAGGGTAGTGATGACCATCGGGCGACGACACGCCGGAGAGGTCGCAGGCGCGGCACTGCCGGGCGTCCTGCTGGTGCTGCTGTGGCTGACCGGCGTCACGGGCTGGCTCGTCGCGCACACCGCGTGGAATGCCGCGATGCAGCGGGACGAGCACCTGGTGCTGACGCTGGGGGCGGCGGCGGACGCCGCGGCGGCGATGGCGGCGCGGACGTTGGCGGCGGAGCC
>JBIQIB010000080.1:5640-12801 GCA_044508265.1 Acidobacteriota bacterium | reverse complement strand
GTCGCCGACGACCCCGACGGGCTGACGCTCGACGGCCAACCGGCCCAGATCGTCCTCGCTGCCGTGGCCGGTACCGCGAGCGGCGAACGGACGCGGCGGATCCTGACGGTGCGGCGTGCGGATATCCACGTGGCGCCGCGGATCGTCGCCTGGCGGCCGGGATGAGGGGCGCAGAGGGACGGAACGGAGCAGCGCTGGGGCGGTCCGGAGGCGGAGGCCGTGGCCGCATGCCGGCTGATCCGATACACTCAGTGGCCAATGGCAGAGGAGGTGTCCAGGCCAGCGCGCGCGCACGGCGGGCGCGACGTCGTCGAGATCCTGCTCGTCGACGACAACGACGACCTCCGGGCCGTGCTGCGCGTCATCCTGTCGCGTCAGGGATATCAGGTCGCGGAGGCATCGGACGAACCGAGCGCCATCGAGGTGCTGCGGCGTGTCCGGCCTGCGCTCGTGCTGTCGGATCTGCGTCTGCCCGTCGGAGACGGGTTAGGGGTGCTGCGGGCGGCGAAGGACCTCGACCCTACGCTGCCCGTCGTCCTGATGACCGGGTACGGCGTCATCGAAGAGGCCGTCCGGGCGATGCGCGAGGGCGCGCTCGACTACCTGCCGAAGCCGGTCGATCACGACCATCTCGTGCTGACCGTCAACCGGGCGATCGAGCAGCGGCGGCTCGTCACCGAGAACCTGCTGCTGCGCGAGGCGCTCGGCTCACGTCACGGCACGCCGACCATCATCGGCGAAGACCCGCAGCTGGCCGAGCTGCTGCGCAGCCTGCACCGCGTGGCGGCCACCGACACGACGGTGCTGCTCGAGGGCGAGAGCGGCACCGGCAAGGAGCTCTTCGCGCGGGCGCTGCACGCGTTCAGCGACCGGGCCGACGGCCCGTTCGTGGCGATCAACTGTGCCGCGATTCCGGAGAATCTGCTCGAGACCGAGCTGTTCGGACACGAGAAGGGCGCCTTCACCGGCGCGCAGACGCGCAAGCCTGGCCGCTTCGAGATCGCGCACCGCGGCACGCTGTTCCTCGACGAGATCGGCGAGATGCCCGTGCACCTGCAGGCCAAGGTGCTGCGCGTGCTCGAGGAACGCAGCTTCGAGCGTGTCGGCAGCAATACGACCCTGCACGTCGACGCGCGGATCGTCGCCGCGACCAATCGCGACCTTCGCGCCGCCGTGCAGTCGCGCCTGTTCCGCGAAGACCTGTTCTTCCGGCTGTCGGTGTTCCCCGTGACCATTCCGCCGCTGCGCGACCGCGCCGGCGACATCCCGCTGCTGGCCCGGCACTTCGTGGAGCGCTTCTCGCGCGAGCAGAACAAGCGCCCGCGCCATCTGTCGTCGGCCGCGGAAGAGGCGCTCGTCGCGCACGCGTGGCCGGGCAACGTCCGCGAGCTGCAGAACTGCATCGAACGCGCCGTCATCCTGGCCGAGGGCGACACGATCCACCCGCAGCACCTCAGCCTGGCCATGCACGCCGGGCCGGGTGCCGGGCAGACAGACGACGCGGCACGGCCCGCCGCGCGGCCGGCGGATCCATGGAGCGAGATCGACCTGTCGGGCAGCCTGTCGTCGGCCTCCAGGCGCGTGCTTGCCGAAGTGGAACGGCGGAAGCTGCTGCAGGCGCTCGACGCCAACGGATGGGATCCCGTGCGCGCCGCCGAGGCGCTCGAGGTACCGCCGCGCCTGGTCCTCTCGATGATCCGTGACTACCAGCTGTCACGGCCGCGCGGCCCGCTCGGGAACTGATCGACGGCGCGCTGCCGTGTCCGGAGCGTGTGTCCGCGCCGCTCAGCGGACGCCAATCAGCGTCAGCACCCGCCGTAACTCGCCACGCGAGATGTCGTCGACGATCGTCGTCGCGCCCATGGCGGTCGGGAGGACGAAATGGAGCCGTCCGGCGACGACCTTCTTGTCGCGGCTCATCGCGTCGAGGCACGCCGTGGCGGAGACGCCGGCCAGCGAGGGCAGCGGGCCCATGGCGTGGAGCAGCGCGCTGAGCCTGTCATGCTCTGCCGCCGGCCACAGGCCGCGCGCGACGGCGAGCGCCGACGCGGCGCGCATGCCGTAAGCAACGGCTTCCCCATGGCGCAGCACGCGGTAGCGGGTCACCGCTTCGAGCGCGTGGCCGACCGTGTGGCCGAAGTTGAGGATGCGCCGCAGCCCCTGCTCGCGCTCGTCGGCCGAGACGACACCTGCCTTGATGCGGCAGCACTCGCGGATCACCGGCGTCAGGCGCCTCGTGTCGCCGCGCAGCAGCGCCGGCATCTGTGATTCGAGGCGCGACCACAGCGGGGCAGACGCGATGACGGCGTATTTCACGACCTCGTACAGCCCGGCGCGCAGCTCCCGTCGGGGCAGCGTGGCGAGCAGCTCCGGGTCGATCGCCACGAGCGACGGCTGGTGGAAGGCGCCGATCAGGTTCTTGCCGAGACGGTGGTTCACGCCCACCTTGCCGCCGATGGCGCTGTCGACCTGGGCCACGACGGTGGTCGGCACGTGCACGAGCCGGATGCCGCGCAGGAACGACGCCGCGGCGAACCCCGCGAGGTCGCCGAGCACCCCGCCGCCGACGGCCACGAGCACCGCCTTCCGATCTGCTCCGTCGGCCACCAGCGCGTCGAGCACACGCGTCATCGTCGCGAGCGTCTTGGCGCGCTCGCCGTCGTTGACGAGCACGACCCGCGAGGCCGGCACCTTCAGGCCGCGAAGAATGGTCGGCCCGACGAGCCGCCAGACACGCGGGCTGGAGGCGATGTAGAGCCGCGAGGCGGCCGGGCAGGCGTCGCGTACCGGGGCGTCGAGGCGTCCGGCGAGCCCCGCGCCGATGCGGATCGGATGTCGGGCCCGGGGCCCCGTGCGTACGTTGATGGTGAGGTCTGGCATCGGCCTGATCGACGCCCGCAGGGCGGAAAGCCGCGCGGATCGGGATGGTAGGATAGCAGGGTCGCAGCCGGGCCTCCGGCCAGTGTGACGGGAGCCGACGGACGAAACCGGTGGGACGACGCACAGACTTTCTGGTGCTGGGCAGCGGGATCGCTGCGCTGCGCGCGGCGATCGCCCTTGCGCCGGTCGGCCGCGTCCTCCTGCTCACCAAGGCCGCTGCCGACGACAGCAACACGGGCTGGGCCCAGGGCGGCATCGCGGCCGCACTCGGCCCCGACGACGACCCCGCGCTCCATCTCGACGACACGATGGCGGCCGGTGACGGCCTGTGCGAGGCCGACGCCGTCCGCGTGCTCGTGCAGCAGGGCATCACCGGCGTCCGCGAGCTGATCGACTGGGGCGCCCGCTTCGACCGTGACGGCGAAGGGCGGCCGGCGCTCGCGCGCGAGGCGGCACACAGCGTGCGGCGCGTGCTGCACGCCCACGATGCCACGGGACGCGAGATTGGCAATCTCCTGCTCACGCGGGCCTCGTCGCTGCCGAACGTCGAGATCGTCAACCATGCCCGGGTGACGTCGCTCCGGATCGACGCCGGCGCGTGCGTCGGCGCGACCTGGATCGACAGGGACGGGGCGACGCATGACGTGTCGGCCGCCGCGACCCTGCTGGCCACCGGCGGCGCCGGCCAGGTGTTTGCCGAAACCACCAACCCGGAGGTGACGACAGGCGACGGCATCGCGATGGCCTATCTTGCAGGCGCGGAGGTCGCCGACCTGGAGTTCGTGCAGTTCCACCCCACGGTGCTCGACGTGCCGGACTTCCCGCGCTTCCTGCTGTCGGAGGCCCTGCGCGGGGAAGGCGCGCGGCTGCTCAACGCCGATGGCGAGGCGTTCATGACGCGGTACGAGCCCGCCGGGGAACTGGCTCCGCGCGACAGGGTCGCGCGGGCGATCGTCTGCGAGCAGGAACGAACGGGCCGCGACGTGTACCTGTCGCTCGCCCACCTGCCGCCGGCGATGTTGCGGCAGCGGTTCCCGTCCATCGCCGAGACGTGCCGCCGCGCCGGCCTCGACCTGACCCGCGATCCGCTCCCGGTGAGTCCCGCCGTGCATTACGTGATGGGCGGGGTCGTCACGGACCTGGACGGGCGCACGTCGGTGCCCGGGCTCTACGCGGCGGGCGAGGTCGCCTGCACGGGCGTCCATGGCGCCAACAGGCTGGCGAGCAACTCGCTGCTCGAGGGGCTCGTCTTCGGCGCGCGGGCAGGACGGGCGATGACCGAACCTGCACGGCGGCGCGACGATTGGGCGGCGGGACGCCTGCGCGTCTGTCCGCCACAGCCTGCGCCTGCAGACGCCGGCGTCGCGGACCCGGTCGAGGCCGGAGATATCCCGGCGCTGGCCTGGCGCACACTCGGGCTCGTGCGCGACGCGGAACGCCTGGAGGAAGCCGTAGTCCGGACGGGCGCCGCCTTCGCACGAGTCACGGACGAGACACCCGTCACCGCGGCGCAGGCGCAGGCGCGGACGCTCGTCACCGTCGCGTATCTGATGGCCCGCGCCGCATGGCGGCGCCTCGAGAGCCGCGGCGGCCACTATCGCACCGACTATCCCGCGCGCGACGACGCCAACTGGCTGGTGCACTGCGCCGACACGCGCGCCTGACCGACCGAGACCATGACCACCGAACGCACAACGCCCTCGGGCACCGACGGGCCCACCGAGATCACGCCCCAGTCGGTCGACTTCTCACGCTGGTACATCGACGTCGTGCGCCGGGCCGAGCTGGCCGACTACACGATGGTCAAGGGCTGCATGGCCATCCGTCCGTACGGCTACGCGATCTGGGAGCGCATCCAGCAGCTCCTCGACCAGCGGCTGAAGGCGACGGGACACGTAAACGCCTACTTTCCCTTGCTGATCCCCGAGAGCCTGCTCACGCGCGAGGCGGATCACGTCGAAGGCTTCGCGCCGCAGGTCGCGTGGGTCACGCACGGCGGCACGGAGAAGCTCGAGGAACGGCTCGCCATCCGGCCGACGTCGGAGGTGATCATCGGCACGCTCTACTCGAAGTGGCTGCAGTCGTGGCGTGACCTGCCCATCCTGATCAACCAGTGGGCCAACGTCATGCGCTGGGAGAAGGTCACGCGGCCGTTCCTGCGCACGACGGAGTTCCTCTGGCAGGAAGGGCACACCGTCCACGAGACGGAGGCCGAGGCCGAAGAAGAGACGCTCAAGATCCTGGGCATCTACCAGGAGTTCGTGGAGACCGAGCTCGCCATGCCGGTCATCACGGGACGCAAGAGCGAGAGCGAGAAGTTCGCGGGCGCCGCGCGCACGTACTCGATCGAGGCCCTGATGGGCGACGGCCGGGCGCTCCAGGCCGGCACGTCGCACAACCTCGGCCAGAACTTCGCGAAGGCCTTCGACATCAAGTTCCAGGGACGCGACAAGCAGGAGCAGTACGGCTGGACGACGTCCTGGGGCGTCTCCACGCGCCTCATCGGCGGGCTCATCATGGTGCACGGCGACGACGCCGGCCTCGTGCTGCCGCCGAACGTCGCGCCCTACCAGGTGGTGATCGTCCCCATCCCGCGGGGGAACTGGCAGGAGACGGTGCTGCCGCGTGCGCAGGCGATCCGCGACGAACTGCAGGCAGCCGGCATCCGCGTGATGCTCGACGACCGCGACGCCTACACGCCCGGCTGGAAGTTCAACGAGTGGGAGATGCGCGGCGTGCCCCTGCGCCTCGAGATCGGGCCCAAGGACATCGAGAAGCAGCAGGTGGTGCTCGCGCGGCGAGACACCCGGGCGAAGCAGTTCGTGCCCATGGACGGCCTCGCCGCGGCGGTCGGCAGCCTGCTCGCCGAGATTCAGCAGGCGCTGCTCGAACGCGCGCGCGCGGTGCGTGCCGAGCGGACGCACTACACGGAGAGCTACGACGAGTTCAAGGCCCTGATGGAAGGCGCACGCCCCGGCTTCGTCATGGCGCCCTGGTGTGACGATGCGGACGTCGAGGCGCAGGTGAAGACGGAGACCCAGGCGACGATCAGGAACTACCCGTTCGACGCGCCCTCGGCCGAGGGGAAGACGTGCTTCGTCACGGGGCGGCCCGCGAAGGTGATCGCCTGCTTCGCGAAGTCGTACTAGGACGCGCGCTCCTGTGCTGCCGCCCACAGGGCGGCGAGCGCGGCCGGCTGCCGCTGTGAGGCACGGCGCAGCACCGCATGGCGGCGCGTGAGGCCCTCCCGCGCGACGATCGCCGCAAACGCCGACGCGAGCTGGCTCCGGAACCAGGCATCCTCGTGTGCCGACCACGCCTCGACGATGACGTCGAGCGAGGCGGCGTCGCCCACGTCGCGAAGCGCCGAGAGGATGCCGACGGGCGCCCGCGGGCCCAGGGCCTCGAGCGTGTCCCGAAGGTCGTACACGGCGACCCGGCTGTCACGATCAGCCAGCGCCTGGTGGGCAGCGGCGCGGCAGGTGAGCCAGCCCGCCGCCTGCGTAGCTGACGCGTGGCGTTCGGCGTCGCGCAGGGCGACGACGAGTCGGTGCAGGTCCGTCACGCTCACGGCATCGGCGTGACCCAGCGCTACGCGTAACACTTCGGGATCCCGCGGCAACGTGCCTGCCACAGCCGCGTGGATCACGTCGGCGTGCGACTCGCGGGCTGCCGGCACGCGTTCGTCCGCATGCTCGTTCTGCGCGGCCCCTGCCTCGCCGGCATCTCCGTCGTTCTCGTCGCGGGCCGTGCCGCCAGCCGCGCGCCTGACTTCTTCATCCGCATCCGACAGCAACTGTGCCCGCACGAGGGCCACGGCTTCGAGGTCGAGGCTCGAGAGCGCCTGCAGGGCAGCGAGCCGCACGGGGCGGGGTCTCTCCGCGTCCAGAGCAGTTGCCGTGAGGTGGTCGAGGGCTGCCGTCGAGACGGCGGCCTTCGGCGCCTGCAGCAGGGCCGAGAGCGCCCAGACGGCGGCTTCGGCAACCTCCGGCGACGTGCTGCCGGCCGCTGCGGTCACGGCTGGCAACGTGAGGGGGTCTGCCAGTCGCTCCAGCACGCCAAGCACACGCACGGCGTGCGCAGGGCCGGCAGTCTCCAGCGCGTGGAGGAGCGGTCGGACCGACGGACGGCCGAGGATCGCGAGCCTGGCCGCCGCAGTCTCCGAGGCGACGCCATCGTCTCCCAGGAGTTCGGCGACGAGCAGGCGGGCCTCGCCCGGACGAGCTGGCGCACTGTGTTGTGGGTGCACGGCGGAAGACCGGTCACTGCCGCCGGCTGAGG
>JBIQIB010000080.1:2744-5540 GCA_044508265.1 Acidobacteriota bacterium | reverse complement strand
GTGTGCCATCGGCCGGCGATGCCGGCGTGCTGTGTGTCTACTGCGTGATGCGAACCACCAGCGCGGCGCGACGGTTCAGGCGGCGAGTCTCCTCGCGGCTGTTGTCGTGCTTCGGACGCTCCTCGCCGTAGCTCACGGTGCGGAGGCGATCCTGGCCGATGCCGCGCGACTGCAGGTAGTCGCGCACCGAGATGGCGCGCCGCTCGCCGAGGGCAAGGTTGTACTCGGCCGTCCCGATGTTGCAGGTGTGGCCTTCGATCTCGAGCCGCAGCTCGGGATTGTCCTGCAGCGCCTTGATGGCTTCGTCGAGGATGCGGGTCGCCTCCGGCCGCAGCGTGTAGCGGTCGAAGTCGAAGTGCACGTCCTCGAACTCCACCTCACGCACCGCCGGCCGGACCACCTGGATGGTCACGGTATCGGTGGCCGTGCCGCCCTTGCCATCGTCGACCGTGATGGTCACCGGCACCGGGCCTTCCTGCATCGGGGCGGTCCACAGCGTCTCGCGCTCGGCCGCGTTGGCGAGCGTGCCGGCGGGAACGCTCCACTTGTACGTGAGCGGATCGCCGTCGGGGTCGTTCGCGTTGGCCGTCACCGTGGAGCTCTTGCCCACTTCCACCGTGCAGGGGTTGCACACGGCCTTCACCGTCGGCGGACGGTTCTGCTGCGCCGGCGGCGGAGGCGGCGGGGGCGGCGGGGGCGGCGAGTAGATGCGCGCGCCGGGGTGGTAGCCCACGCGGACCTGGAAGCCCATGCGGTCGCCGATGCCGTTGTCGTACTGCGACAGGAAGTCCTCACGCGCGTCGTGGGCCAGGGCGAGCGTGCCGCCCGCGCCGATGAAGAACCCGCGCTGGCTGATGTAGGTGGCGCCGACGGCGAGGTCGAGCGGGCTGCGCAGCGAGTACGAGCCGTCGATCAGGCTGCCATCCTCGGCACCCGTGAGCCCCGAGATGGTGATCGTGTCGTCGAAGTAGCGCTCACCGAACAGTTCGGCCGTGATCTTCAGGTTGCTGCGCGTGGGGAAGCCCAGGCCGACGCCGTAGCGGAAGCCGTTGCTCTGGTCGGCATTGTCGGCATCGGCACGAATCGCCGCGCCGACGTACCCGGAGATGTCGACCGCCTGGTTCGCTTCCTTGCTGACGATGTAGTCGACGAAGAAGTCAGCCTGACCGGAGCTGTTCCCCCGCTCGCTGCTGCCGGTGGGCACCTTGACCATCGCACGCAGCGCCATGGCCACCGGGTCCTGGTTCGCTTCGGACAGCAGGGCGACCTTGCCGCCGACCATCAGGTCGCCGAACCGGTTGCCGGTCCAGCCCTGGCGCACGAGCGGGTAGTCGTTCACCGGGCCGCCGGCCTCGTTGCCGGGGACGAAGATGGGACGGATGTCGCGGTCGATGCGGGAGACCACCCCGAGCGCCGCGAACAGCTCGGCGCGGTTGCCCACGCCGTACCCGAAGGTGATCGGGAAGAACGAGATGTCAGTGAAGCCTTCCTGACGATCGAAGTTCGTGCGATACCCGCTCGCCGACCAGCGACCGGCAGGCAGCACTTCCCCGAGGGGGACGAACCACAGGCCTGTGTCGCCCTGGTAGGTGGTAGTGGCCGGACGCGTCTCGGTGACGGAATCGTCAGTCGAGCCTGCCTGCTGCGCGAACCCTGCAGGCACAGTCATCGCCATGGCAACGGCGGCGGCGAGACCAACCCTGAAGAGGCGTGTCATGTCGAAAGCCCTCGCGGTATCGTTCGAAACGGGATACGAATCCAATAATAGCAACCCGCTCAATAGTATCGGCGGGTCCACGCGCGGCGTCAACGCTTATCGGTAAGCCCAACCGGACGGAATGGGGGAAGGAGGAGCGGAGGAGGGGAGGAAAGAGGAACGGAGGAAGAGGAACGGAGGAAGGAGGAGGAGGAGGAATGGAGGAAGGAGGATGACTTACGCATCCTCCTTGAGATCGCGGCGACGGAAGATCCACGCCACGCCGATGCTCAGGATGTACAGCCCCATCATCGGAATCGCGACGAGGACCTGTGAGAGCGGGTCCTGGCCCGGCGTGATGACGGCCGCCACGACGAACACCGCGAGCAGCGCGTACTTCATGTTGCGCGCGAGGAAGCGGGGCGTGACGAGGCCGATGCGCGCGAGGAACATCACCAGCGTGGGAATCTGGAACACCGCGCCGAGGCCGAGGGCCATGCGCACGTACAGCGAGAAGATCGGCGCGACGCGCGGCATGAACTCCAGGTAGTCGGTGCCGAAGCCCGAGAAGAACATCCACGCGGCGGGGAACACCACGTAGTGCGAGAAGAGCACGCCGGAGATGAACAGCAGCGTGCCCGAGAAGACGAACGGCAACGCCAGCCGCTTCTCGTTCGAGTAGAGCCCCGGCGAGACGAACGCCCAGACCTGCCACAGCAGCACGGGCAGTGCGAGCAGCAGGCCCACCAGCGCCGCCATCTTCAGCTGAAGGATGAACGCTTCGGTGGGCTCGGTGTAGATCAGCCTGCCGCCTTCAGGCAGCGCCGCCTGCAGCGGCTGCATGATGAAGCGGAAGATCTGGTTGATGAAGACCGCGGCGACCAGGAACCCCACGACGATGGCGATGAGGCCGCGGATGATGCGCGTCCGCAGCTCGTCGAGGTGCTCGAGGAACGACATCTTGCCGCCAATGTCGTCGTCCTCCTCCTCGTCGGGGCGGGGAGGAGGCGGCGTGGCGAGCACGGGCGATGTCGTCATGCAGGGCGCTGCGGGCGGAGGTGGGGGCGCGACGCGTCAGATGGCGGCGCCACGCGGCGTCG
>JBIQIB010000080.1:0-2644 GCA_044508265.1 Acidobacteriota bacterium | reverse complement strand
TCCGCCAGGCTCTTGCCGAGCGACTTGCCGAGCTCCGGCAGCTTGCGTGGGCCGAAGACGATCAAGGCGATGACGAAAATCACCACCAGCTCCGGCATCCCGAGAGGTCCCATAGATCCTGTGCTCCTGAAGGGCGCGTCAATGCGGAAATGCATGCCGACGCGCCCAGTCGCGAAACTCGATTATAGAAACCGGCCGCGTACAGGGTCAACCGACGCGCTGCCGGCCTTCCGGCCTCGTGCGCGCGCGTAGTATCCTCGTCGACATGTACAGGCAGCGCGTGCTTCCCGCGGTCCTCTTCGCCGTCGTGGTCTCGGCCCTCGTCGGCGGCGTGCTCGGCCGGCGCGCGCAGGCCACCTCCGATCCGATGACGGCGCGGTACCGCACGTTCACCGCCGCGCTGGCCGCGATCGAGCGCGAGTACGTCGAGGAACTGCCCTCGGATCGCCTGGTGTACAGCGCCATCAGCGGCATGCTCCAGACGCTCGACCCACACTCGAGCTTCCTCGATCCCCGGCAGTACGCGCAGATGCGCGAGCGCCAGGAAGGGCGCTACTACGGGCTCGGCATCACCATCGTCCCCGTCGAGGGCGACATCACCGTGGTGTCGCTCTTCGAGGGCTCGCCCGCGTACAAGCGCGGCATCCGGCGCGGCGACGTGATCGCGCGCATCGAGGACGAAGACACGAAGGGCTGGACCAACGAGCAGGCGGTGAAGGCCCTGCGCGGACCCAAGGGCTCGACGGTCGAGCTCGGCCTGCGCCGGCAGGGCTACGACCAGCTGATTTCCCTCACCGTCGAGCGCGACGAGGTGCACATCCCCACCATCCAGGGCGCGTTCATGGTGGACGAGCAGACCGGCTACGTGCGCCTGCGCGACTTCGCGGAGACGACAGACAGGGACCTCGGCCTCGTGCTGAACGACCTGCGCAGCAAGGGGATGGCGCGCCTCCTGCTGGACCTGCGCGACAACCCCGGCGGCCCGCTCGACCAGGCGATCAAGGTGTCGGACCGCTTCCTGCCGCGCGGCGACATGGTGGTCTACACGCGCGGCCGCACCCGCAACTCCGACCAGGACTACCGCGCGCAGGACGACGCCGCGATGGAAGGCATCCCGGTGGTCGTGCTCGTCAACCGCAACAGCGCCAGCGCTGCCGAGATCGTCTCGGGCGCGCTGCAGGATCACGACCGCGGCCTGATCGTCGGCGAGCGGACGTTCGGCAAGGCGCTCGTGCAGTCGATCTACCGCATCAGCGAAGGCGCGGGCCTGGCGCTGACGACGGCGCGCTACTACACGCCGAGCGGACGCCTCATCCAGCGGCCGTGGGACGGCGCGTTCGACGAGTACCTCACCTACTCCTACCGCGATCAGGAGCAGCGAACGGAGCGCGATCCGGCAGACCTGAAGTTCACCGGCGCCGGCCGCAAGGTGTACGGCGGCGGGGGCATCGAGCCCGACAAGTACATCGCCGGACCCGTCGAGGGTTTCGACCCCACGCGTTTCGGCCGGAGCCTGTACGCGCGGCAGTACTTTGCCGACTACGCCGAGCTCTACTCGGCCGAGGGCGATACGCGCGTGCGGCAGGGACGGAACCGCAAGACCGTCAGCCGCGGCTTCACCGTCGACGACGCGATGATCGCCGACTTCAAGGCGTTCCTCGTGCAGCGCAAGGTGCGCATCGACGAGGAGGCCTTCGAGCAGGACCGCGCATTCATCCGCGCGATGATCCATCACGACATCGACCTCGCCCTGTTCGGCGTCGAGGAAGCGCGGCGGAACCTGCTGCGCCACGACCCGCAGGCGATCTTCGCGCTGGGCCAGTTCGAAGAGGCCATCCGCCTCACGAAGCTCGGCGAGGCCGGCCCCGTCGCGTCCCGTCCTGGTGCCTAGACCAGCCGCGCGCGCGACGTCCTACCCCAGACGCCCCGGTGGCCGGCCGGCCCGGCCCAAATCCCGCCAGTCGCACGCTTTTCGCCAACATGTTGTGGTGGCTGTCAAGCCTTGCCGCTACTGGTAGTTATTGCTAGACTCCCGGGCGTCTTCCGTCTGTCTCATCATGCGTCTTCAGCGACTCGAAATCACCGGCTTCAAGAGCTTTCCCGACCGCGCCGACCTCGCCTTCGACCAGGGCGTGACGGCGATTGTCGGCCCCAACGGCTGCGGCAAGAGCAACGTGGTCGATGCCATCACCTGGGTGCTCGGCGAGCAGAGCGCCCGGAGCCTCCGCGGCGAGCGCATGGAAGACGTCATCTTCGCGGGCAGCGACGCCCGGCGTCCCACGCACACCGCCGAGGTGAAGCTCAAGTTGAGCGGCGTCATCTCGCGTGTCGGGACGCAGACCACCGCGCCGCGCAAGTCGATCGAGGAGGAGCTCGAGGAATCCGTCGCCGACCTCACCGACATCGTGCTCGCCCGTGACGTCGAGGTGTCGCGGCGGCTCTATCGCTCGGGCGAGAGCGAGTACCTCATCGACGGCCACGTGGTCCGCCTGCGCGACGTGCAGGATCTGCTCATGGACGCCGGCGTCGGCGTCAAGGGCTACGCCGTCATCGAGCAGGGAAAGATCGGCCAGATTCTGGCGGCCAAGCCCACCGAGCGGCGGCAGCTGATCGAGGAGGCGGCGGGCGTCACCAAGTACAAGGT
>JBIQIB010000232.1:0-2708 GCA_044508265.1 Acidobacteriota bacterium | reverse complement strand
CGGGGTCGAAGCCGGCCGCGACCTGCTGGATGAACCCGTCGTACATGTTCACGAACCCCGTGACGCCGATGCTCGCGCGCCGCGCGGAAGCGCGCACGGCCAGTTCGAAGTTGTCGCTGGTCTCCTCACGCAGGTCGGGGTTGGGTAGCGTCGCGTAGCCTGCCGCGAGATTGGTGAAGCCGCTGTTGATCGCGCTGTAGGGCGGCGCCCTGAAGCCGCCGGCGTACTGCGCGTGCAGCGACACGGCGCCGGTGACACGGTACGAGGCGCCGACGCGGGCCGACACGGCATCGGCGCCGAAGTCCGCGGGCACGGGGCTGCCAGTGTCGAGGAACACCTGATCGTGCTCGTTGGCGTCCATGGTGAACCGGTCGTAGCGCAGGCCGGGCAGCACCGTGAAGCGTCCGGCCTGCCACTCGGCCTGCAGGTAGGCGCCCGTCTCGTTCACCTCGCTGTCGGGGAAGTACTTCGACGGCAGGATGGTGTCGAAGTTCGGCAGCGGGGCGCCGCTCGCGCCGTCGTGGTCGTGGCGGTCGCGCAGCATGTCGAACGCGTCGCGGCGGTACTGCCCGCCGAAGGTGAACAGGAGTGCCTGGCTGCCCGGCACGAAGAGCTGCCGTCCCTGCACCGTCGCCCCGTAGCTGTCCTGCTCGTAGTCCATGGTGCCGCGGCGGAGCACGGTGGCAGGCAGGCCCAGCCTCGTCGTCCGGCGCACTTCGTCCACGACCTGGCCGACGTCGTTCTGCTGGACGTACGCGCTCCAGGCCAGCTGCTGCAGGCCGCGCAGGCCGTCGAGCCTGTGGTCTACCGAGAAGCGGCCGCGCCGCATCGTGTCCACCGACGTGATGTCGGTGATGTCCGTGGCGATCGGGGCGCCGACGACGGCACCGCGTGACGAGTACGCGTTGGTGTCGACGTCGGTCTCGGTCCACTCGACCGTGCCGCGCAGGACGTTGCCCGGCGCGATCGTCGCGACGACCTTGCCGAGCGCCTGACCGCCGCGGCGGTCCTGCGGGTTCGGCGCCGTGCGCGACGCGTCGGTCGTGGCCCGCGAGCCCTGGTTGCCGAACTCGTGACCGGACGCGAAGCTCGAGAACAGCGACGCCTGCAGCCCGGGACGCCCGCCGGCCAGGATGACGTTGGCGTTCGTGTCGCGCGCCCGGCCGTCGTACACAAGCTTGCCGCCGAGGTGGAACGCCTGTGAGCGGAGGTAGTCGGCCGGATCCTTCGTGAAGAGCGAGACCACCCCGCCGAGGGCGTCGGAGCCGTAGAGCGACGATCCGGCGCTGCGCACCACTTCAGCCGTCTTCAGCGTGTCGATGTCGAGCCCGATCTGGTGCATGTTGAACGGCCCGAAGTCGAACTGCTCGGACGTCTGCACGCCGTCGACGAGCGTCATCACCCGATTGCCGCCGATGCCGCGGATGTTGAAGCCGTTCAGGCCGACGCGCGTGAGGTTCGACTCGACGTAGACGCCCGGCTCGAACTTCACGAGGTCGGCGGCGTTCTGCACCATCCGCCTGTCGATCGTCGCGGCGTCGATGACCGAGACGGTCGATGGCGTGTCCTTGACGGTCTGGGGGTTCAACGTGGCGCTGACGGTCACGTCTTCGAGGAAGCGCTGTGGGGCGGGCGGTGGGTCGGCCTGGGCGGATGCGGCCGGATCGTCGGGGGCGGGCTGGCTCGGCGGCGTGGCGTCGTCGGCTGGAGCCTGGACGGCGAGAGCCGGCGACGCGCCGAGGAGCAACACGACCACCGCACGCAGCAGGCGTCGCTTCAATGGGGTGTACATGGCAGGAGCCTCGGAAGGGCCGGGGCGACGCATTTCTGCAGACGGACCGACCAAATTATGAGAACGTGTCGCAAGGTGCGAACGCAGCGCGAGTCTATATGCGACCCACCAGGTCGTCAATAGGAAAGAATGCCGACCGCATGGGTCGGCCATAATGCTATAGTGCTCAACTGCAGGGGGTTACGCGAGTCTGCGTGAACCCTCCACGAAAAAAGAACCGATGGGATTCCTTCTCTACCAGCGGCTGTCGCTGCCGTTCGGCTGCGCCCGATCGTCGTGAGCGTCGCCGAAACTCCCGCTGGACCGGCGGTCCGCCACGTGGCGGCCGTCGATGCCTACCAGGCCATCGTCAGACGCCGCATCGGTTTGCTGGCGGCGCTGTCGCTGGCCGTCGTGTGCGCCCTCGTCCTCGACGTCGCCACGGGGCCGTCGAACCTGCCCCTGCGCGACACGCTGCAGCTGCTGCTGCAGCGGAGCGCGGCCGACACCGCCTCGGCGGTCATCGTGTGGGAGGTGCGCCTGCCGCAGGCGCTGATGGCGCTGTGCGTCGGCGCCGCGCTGGCGCTGGCCGGCACCGAGATGCAGACGAGCCTCAACAATCCGCTCGCGAGCCCGTTCACGCTGGGGATGTCGTCGGCCGCCATCCTCGGCGCCGCACTGGCCATCGTGCTCGAGATCTCGCTGCCGGGGGTGCCGACCCACTGGGTGATTCCCGCCAACGCGTTCGCGTTCGCGCTGATTGCGGTGTTCCTGCTGCAGGCCGCGGCCGTGCGGCAGCGCGGCGGCGCCGAGACGCTCGTCCTCCTCGGCATCGCGCTGTACTTCACCTTCAACGCGCTGGTGGCCATCACGCAGTTCCTGGCCAGCGAGCAGGCCCTCCAGCAGCTGGTGTTCTGGACGATGGGCAGCCTCGGCC
>JBIQIB010000231.1:0-2724 GCA_044508265.1 Acidobacteriota bacterium | reverse complement strand
ACGGCAATGGCACGCAGGCCGCGTTCTGGTCCGATCCGACGGTCTTCTATGCCTCCACCCATCAGTTCCCGTTCTATCCGGGAAGCGGGGCGGCGAACGAGCGGGGGAGTGGGGCTGGAGAGGGCGCGACGCTCAACGTGCCACTCGAGGTGGGCGCCACGGATGCCGAGTTCGTTGCCGCCTACGCCGATCGAATCGTGCCGGCCGTCGAGCACTTCGCGCCCGAGGCGATTCTCGTGTCGGCCGGCTACGACGCCCACCATCTCGATCCGCTCGGGGGCCTGCGCGTGACGACCGACGGCTACCGGCGCGTGGTCGCGCTCATCGACCAGGCCAGCCGCAACGTCTGCCCACGGCGCACGGCGTGGATCACCGAGGGCGGCTACCACCTGGACGCCCTGCGCGAGTGCCTGGAGGCCACTATTGACGTGCTAAAGTAGTGTGTTTCAAGGTGTTAGCGCGCAGCCTATCGAGAGTGGATCGTGTCTGATTATCGGCCCCAGGAAATCGAGAAGAAGTGGCAGGACCGCTGGCGCGAGACGCGCGCCTTCGAGGTGGCCGTCGACAAGACGCGTCCGAAGTTCTACTGCCTCGAGATGTTCGCCTACCCATCGGGCCACGCGCACGTGGGCCACGTCCGCAACTACATGATTGGCGACATCATGGCGCGGATGAAGCGGATGCGCGGCTTCAACGTGCTGCATCCGTTTGGCTGGGACGCCTTCGGCCTGCCGGCCGAGAATGCCGCCATCAAGAATCGGACGCATCCGGAGACCTGGACGCTCGAGAACATCGCGCACATGAAGGGGCAGTTGCAGCGCCTGGGCATCAGTTATGCCTGGGAGCGCGAGATTGCCACCTGCCTGCCCGAGTATTACCGCTGGAACCAGTGGCTCTTCACGCGCATGTTCGAGAAGGGGCTGGCCTATCGGCGCCGCTCGAACGTCAACTGGTGCACGAGTTGTCAGACGGTCCTGGCCAACGAGCAGGTGGTCGATGGCGGCTGCTGGCGCTGTGGCACGCCGGTGACGACGCGCGACCTCGAGCAGTGGTTCCTGCGCATCACGGCGTACGCCGACGAACTGCTCGACGCCCTGCCGACGCTCACCGACTGGCCCGAGAAGGTGCTGACGATGCAGCGCAACTGGATCGGGCGCTCGGAAGGCGCCCGCGTCCGGTTCCCGATCGTCGACGGCACGGCGCCAACCGACGTCGTCGAGGTTTTCACCACGCGCATCGACACGATCTACGGTGCGAACTTCGTGTTGATCGCGCCCGAGCATCCGCTGGTCGAGCGGTTCGCGGCCGAGTCAGCGGATCCGGCGGCGCTCCGTGCACGGGCCGCGGCGTTCCGCGCGCAGGATCGCACCGCGCGGATGACCGGCGAGATCGACAAGGAAGGATTCGACACGGGGCGGCGGGTACTCAATCCGTTCACCGGCGCGCCCGTGCCCGTCTGGGTGGCCAACTTCGTCCTCGGCGAATACGGCACCGGCGCCGTGATGGCCGTGCCGGCGCACGATCAGCGCGATTTCGACTTTGCCCGCAAATACGGCCTGCCGGTGACCGTCGTCATCCAGCCCGATGGCCGGACGCTCGACGGCGCCACGCTCACCGAAGCATTCGTCGAGGATGGTGTGCTGGCCGGGTCGGGTGCCTTCGACGGCCTCCGCACCGGCGAGGCGCGCCAGCGGATGACGGCCAATGCGGCGGCTCGCGGCATTGGCGAGGGCACCATCCAGTACCGGCTGAAGGACTGGGGCGTGTCCCGGCAGCGCTACTGGGGCACACCGATCCCGATCGTGCAGTGCCCGACGTGCGGCCTCGTGGCGGTGCCCGACAAGGATTTGCCCGTGCGCCTGCCGACGATCACCGAGTTCACCGGACGCGGCGATTCCCCACTGGCGCACGTGCCGGAGTTCGTCAATGTGCCCTGTCCGAAGTGCGGCGGACCGGCGCGGCGCGAGACGGACACGATGGACACGTTCGTCGATTCGTCGTGGTACTACTACCGCTTCTGCGATCCGACCAACGAGTCGTTGCCGTTCGATCCCGAGGCGGTGGCCTACTGGGGACCGGTCGACTTCTACAGCGGCGGCGTCGAGCACGCGATTCTCCACCTGATCTACTCGCGGTTCTTCAGCCGCGTGTTTCGCGACGTCGGCCTGCTGACGATCGACGAGCCCTTCACGCGCCTCCTGACGCAGGGCATGGTGCTGCGCAACGGCGCCGTCATGTCGAAATCGAAGGGGAACGTCGTCGATCCGGACGACATGATCGCGCGGTATGGCGCCGACGCCCTGCGGCTGTATGTCATGTTCGTCGCGCCCCCCGAGAAGGAAGTGGAGTGGACCGATTCCGGCCTCGACGGTTCCTACCGGTTCCTCGGCCGCGTCTGGCGGCTGGCGGACGTGCTGATACCGGCCCTCGCCGGCGCGCCTTCGCCGGCGGATCTCGATCTCGACGATGCCGAGCGTGGTCTGCGGCGCGCGACGCATCACGCCATCGATCGCGTGACGCGTGACATCGACCCGCGCATGCACCTGAACACGGCGATTTCCGCCATCATGGAACTCGTCAACGAACTCTACGCGTTCAGCGACGCGCACGGCATCAAGTCGACCGGCCGCGACGACGCGCGGGCGGCCACGATCGACCGCCCGGCGACGGCGGCCGTGCTGCGCGAAGCCGTCGAGTCGCTGGTGTTGCTGCTCTCGCCGTTCA
>JBIQIB010000230.1:0-2732 GCA_044508265.1 Acidobacteriota bacterium | reverse complement strand
GGCGCCACGCTGACGCCGGAGCAGGTAGCGACCATCCGGCGTGAGCTGGAGATTGCCCTCACCGAGCTCGAGTCGCTGACGCAACTCTGCTCGACCCAGGAAATTTCGAATCGGGCCGAGGAAGCGATAGGCTCTGCGCTGTACATCCTGAAGGCCGCGCAGCCGAAGGCCCCCAGCCCGCCCCACTCCCCGGCCACGGACGGCCGCTGAGCGGTCAGGCCGCGCATCGCATGCACGCCTCGAAGATCAGGCATCCGTGGCGCTGGAGCCGTACGCGCCGCCAGCTCCTCACCGGTGGCGGCTGGCTGTTCGGTGGCCTGCTGGCAGGCCGAACGTCGAGCACGACCGCCAGTCCCGCGACGTCCGCCCCCGCCCGCAGCACGTACGAGGCGCTTGGCGTCCGTCCCCTGATCAACGGCCGCGGAACGGTGACGGTGATTGGCGCCACGCGGACGCTGCCCGAAGTCAAGGCGGCGATGGAGGCCGCCGCGCGCGAATACGTGCAGCTCGACGAGCTCGCCGACGGCGTGGGACGACGGCTCGCCGAACTGACGGGCGCCGAATGGGGGATCGTGACGTCGGGCGCCTCCGCCGCGCTGACGCTGGCCACGGCCGCGTCCATCGCCGGGGCGGACCCCGACAAGATGGTGCAGCTGCCGGATCTCCGCGGCCTGAAGGACGAGGTCGTCATGCCTGCGTACTCGCGCACGGCCTACGACCACGCCATCAAGGTCACCGGCGCGCGCATCGTCGAGGTGGACGACACCAATGCGCTCGCCGCGGCGCTCGGCCCGCGGACGGCGATGGTCAGCGTGCTCGCCGGCGGCCGGTCGCAGAAGGGTCCGCTGTCGCTGAAGGAGATCGTGGCGCTGGCGAGGCCGCTCGGCATCCCCGTCCTCGTGGATGCCGCAGCCGACGAGCTCATGACGCCCAACCCGTACCTCGCCGACGGCGCCGACATGGTGGCCTACAGCGGAGGCAAGTGCCTGCGCGGACCGCAATGTGCCGGGCTGCTGCTCGGGCGCCGCGACCTCGTCACCGCCGCGTGGCTGAACAGCGCCCCGCATCACGGCCTCGGCCGCGGCTTCAAGGTGGGGCGCGAAGAGGCGATGGGCATGCTGGCGGCCGTCGAAGCCTGGATGCACACGCGCGATCACGCCGCGGAGCAGCGGTTGTGGACGACGTGGATGGAGCACATCGCCGAACGCCTCGCGCCCGTGCCCGGCGTGACGACCAGCCTCCGCCAGCCGCAGGGGCTCTCGAACCGCTCGCCGACGCTGCGCGTGGAGTGGGACCAGTCGGTCATCCCGCTGACCGGTGACCAGATGGTGACGCTCCTCTGGGAGGGCGAGCCGCGCATCGCCGTCAGCGGCGCAGGCTCGTACCTGCCGTTCCCGCCGGATCCGTCGCCGAACATCTCGATCACGGCATACCAGCTCGAAGCCGGCGAGGAGCGCATCATCGCCGACCGCGTGCACGCGATCCTGTCGAATCCGCCGCGCCTGCCAGTGCCGAGCGGCGCGCCGGCGGCCGACGTGAGCGGCCAGTGGGACGTCGCGATGACGTTCGTGCGGGGTGAAGGCACCTGCTCGTTCGCGCTCGAGCAGGAGGGCTCGGCGCTGAGGGGCACGCAGTATGGCCGGTTCGCGACGCGCGACCTCGCCGGCACGCTGCACGGCAGTGACGTGCTGCTGCGCAGCTCCTACACACAGAATGGCGTGCGGCTGAACTTCACCTTCACCGGCGTCGTCCGCGGCGACGCGATGGACGGCGAGCTCGTGCTTGGGGAATACGGCACGGCACGCTGGACGGCGGTGCGCCGGACGTACCTGCGCCCCGGCGCGGGCCGTGTCGCGCAATAGGGCCTTCGGCGCATGACCGACGCCGATGCCCTCGCCCGCTGCGACGACCTGGCGCGGATCGCCGCCGACTGTCAGGAGTCACCGGTCGGCGCCGTCATCGTCATGGAGGGCGCGATCGTCGGCGAGGGTGTCGAGGCTTCGAAACGCCGGGGAGATGTGACCTGTCACGCCGAAGTCGAGGCAATCCGGGCTGCCGTCGCGTCACGCGGCCGCGATCTCTCCACCGCGACGCTCTTCACGACGCATGAGCCGTGTCTGCTGTGCAGCTACGTCATCCGTCACCATCGCATCGCGCGTGTGGTGATGCGGCACGCCGTGCCTCACGTCGGAGGCGCGACGTCGCACCATCCGATTCTCACGGTGACGGACATCCCCTCGTGGGGACCGCCGCCAGTCATCGCGTTCGTGCCGCCGCCCCAGGCGCCGTAGCCGCGAGGGTGGTAGGCTTCGCCAGAAGGAGGGAGGGTCATCCTCCGCGCAGCCATGTGCAAGACCATCAAGCAGAAGGTGAAGTTCAGGGCCGAGCCTGCCGACGTCTATGAGCAGCTCGTGACGGAGACCGACGAGGTCGGCGGGCGCTTCACGCTGGGCGCCGGCTCCGGCATCGTGGTGGACATGGCACCGGCCCAGCGGGTGGTGCGTGCGTGGCGCGAACCCGACTATCCGGAAGGCGTGTTCTCGATGGCTGCCGTCACGCTGCGGCCCGTCGGCACGGGCACGGAGCTGACGCTGACACACCGTGGCGTGCCGAAGGAACTCATCCCGCGGACGGAAGAGCGGTGGCGTCGCGACTACTGGGATCCCATCCGCGCGCGACTGCATGGCGCGCGTCCGGCAGGCGCTGGAGGACGACGCCGCGACATGGCCGCT
>JBIQIB010000229.1:0-2735 GCA_044508265.1 Acidobacteriota bacterium | reverse complement strand
CCGATGAACCTCGTACCGGTCGAGACCGTGGCGGCCGCGGTCGTCTTTGCGGCTGCCGCGGATCGCGCGCTCGACGACGGGCTGTACCTCGTGGCTGACGATGAGGCGCCACGCAACAACTTCCGCGATGTCGAAGCCGTCATCAGGCGTGAACTTCGCCTGTCGGCCTACCCGGTGCCGCGCGTACCGTTCCCGACGCCGCTCCTTGCAGCGGCGCTCAAGGCGGCGGGGCGGCTGTCATTCGATCCCCGTACCAGGTTCAGCAGCGCGCGGTTGCACGCGGCGGGCTTCGTACGTCCCGTCACGTTCGACGATGCACTGGTCGCGTATGCCGTCCGCCGGGCGGGGGAGGGCGGGTGAAGCTGCTCAGCGTCAACATGACGCTCGATCCGATTTCCGGGGGTGGCAGCGCCGCCCGGACGCTTCAGGCCTCGCGGGCCATTGCCGACCTGGGTGTGCAGTGCGCCATCGCGACCGGCGCTGATGGGATCGACGCGCGTGTTGCATCGCTGCTCGAAGGCATCCGCCTGACGACAATGCCAACCACTCTTGGGCGATTCCGCCTGCCCTATGGCGGCATCGCTGCGTTGCGCGATGCCGTGCGCAGCGCCGACGTAGTGCTCCTCGTCAATCACTGGACCGCGATCAACGTCCTGGCGTGGCGCGCGGTCGTTCAGGCCCGAAAGCCGTACCTGGTGTCCCCGGCCGGCGCGCTTCCGATCGACGGCGGCCGTTCACGCCCGCTCAAGCGCCTCTACAACGCCGTCTGGGGACGTTCCATCGTGGCCAACGCCGACGGACACATCGCCGTGACCGCGGACGAGACGTCGCAGTTTGCCGCCTACGGTGTGGACCCGTCGCGCGTCGTCGTGATCCCCAACGGGATGCCCGAGATCCCCGCCGCGGATGCTGCGACATTCCGTTCGGCCCACAACCTGGGCGGGGCGCCGGTCCTGCTGTTTCTCGGCCGGCTGGCGCCCATCAAGGGGCCCGACCTCCTGCTGTCGGCTTTTGCCCGCCTTTCGTCGCAGCGCTCCGACTGGCGTCTTGTCTACGGCGGCCCTGACGACGGCATGCTGGCGCGCTTGACGGCGCAGGCGGCTAGTTTGGGGATCGCGGATCGAGTACGGTTCGCCGGTTTTCTGGACGAACCCGCCAAGGCACAGGCCCTGGCCGCAGCGGACCTGGTCGTCGTGCCGTCGCGGCGTGAAGCCATGTCGATCGTCGTGCTCGAAGCGGCGGCCGCCGCGCGTCCCGCGCTCATCACCGATCAGTGCGGCGTGCCCGAGGTTGCCGATGCCGGCGGCTGGGTGGTCGAGGCGACCGAAGCCGCCATCGCCGACGGCCTCATCCAGGCGACCGCCGATCGCACCGCGCTGGTCGAGCGCGGCCGACGCTGGCGCGACGCGGCGCTGGCGCGGTTTTCGTGGGCGCAGGTGGGACGACGCTACGTGGACCTGCTGTCGTCTGTGGTCGCAAGGCACGGCCGATGAAGATACTCGTGGTGACGCAGTACTTCTGGCCGGAATCGTTCCGCATCAACGATTTGGTGCGCGCATGGACGGAACTCGGGCACGAGGTGACCATCGTGGCGGGCCTGCCGAACTACCCGGCCGGCCGACTCTTCGATGGCTACTCGTGGCGCGGACCGTACCGGCAGGAGTACATGGGTGCCGCCGTTCGGCGCGTGCCCATCCTGACGCGTGGGCCCCGTCGCGGCCTGCGCCTGTTGCTCAACTACGCCTCGTTCGTTCTCTCGGGCATCGTCGTCGGACCGTTTGTCGCTCGTGACAGGTATGACGTGACGTTCGTCTACGCACCGTCACCGATCACGATCTGCCTTCCGGCGATCTGGTTGCGCTGGCTGCGTCGCATTCCGGTGGTCTTCTGGGTGCAGGACCTGTGGCCGGACAATCTCGCGGCCATTGGCGCCGTTCGCTCGCCCCGTGTGCTTCGCGCCATCGAGGCGCTGAGCCGCTGGATCTACCGCCGCTGCGATCTCGTCCTCGGGCAGTCCGAGGCGTTCGTCGAGCCGATTCGCCGCGTGTGCCCCGACGTGACGCGGCTGCGCGTGCTGCCGAACTGGGCGGACGCCTTCTATCAGCCGGTGACAATCGAAGCTGATGCGCCCGAACGCGCTGCGTGGCCGTCGGGCTTCACCGTCGTCTTCGCCGGCAATCTCGGATCGGCCCAGGCGCTGCATACCGCCGTGGACGCGGCGGCACTGCTGCGCGGCGAGGGTGTGCACTGGGTGTTCATCGGCGACGGTAACCAACGGGCGTCGCTCGAGGATGCGGTCCGTCGGCATGACCTCGAAGCTCACGTGCAGTTTCTCGGCTGGCGACCGGGCGAAGCCATGCCGCGGTACCTCGCGCTGGCCGACGCGCTGCTCGTCAGCCTTCGTCGCGACCCCGGATTTGCCTCGACTGTGCCAGCCAAGCTGCAGTCGTCGCTCGCGATGGGGCGGCCGGTTCTGGCCGCGCTCGAAGGCGAGGGCGCGCGGATCGTGAGCGAGTCGGGTGGCGGCGTGGTCGTGGCGCAGGAAGACGCAGCGGCGCTGGCCGACGGTGTGCGGCAGTTGATGCGCGCCGGGGTCGAAGGCCGCACCGCCATGGGGCAGCGGGGCCGCGCGTATGCGGTGGCTCACTTCGATCGCGATACGCTCGTGTCGCGCCTGGACGGATGGCTGCGCGCCATCGTGGAGGAAGGCAAGTGAAAATCCTGATTCTCGGCGG
>JBIQIB010000228.1:0-2742 GCA_044508265.1 Acidobacteriota bacterium | reverse complement strand
GCATGCCCCCCGGATCTTCGGATGTCCCCTACGGCACTCTCGACCTGATGGTCCTCACCACGGTGGCGACCATGGGCAAGCTGCACGGTTATGGCCTCGCCCGTCGCATCGAGCAGGTCTCGTCCGGCGCGCTCACCCTGAACCAGGGGACCATCTACCCCGCTCTGCTCCGACTCGAACAGAAGGGGTGGATCAAAGGCGAGTGGGGCCTGAGCGAGCGTAATCGTCGCGCCCGGTTCTACAGCATCACGGCGGCTGGCCGGAAGCAGCTCCGGACCGCGACCGACGACTGGACGCGGACCGTCGACATCCTCGGACGCCTGCTGAGGCAGGAGCCATGAGCACGCTGCGCGTGTGGTGGTCGCGGGTGTCGGGCCTGTTCCGACGGTCCGCGCGCGACCGCGCGCTCGATGACGAACTGCAGGCGCACCTGGGTGACCTGACGGACGAGCTGGTCGACCGCGGCATGTCGCGCGCCGAGGCCGTCGCCGAAGCGCGTCGTCAATTCGGCGGTATCGACCAGGTCAAGGCGTCGTACCGCGACCAGCGTGGCTGGCCCGCAGTGGACGGGCTGCGACAGGATGTCGCCTTCGCGCTTCGTCAACTACGTTCCCAGCGCGCCTCCACCACGCTCGCCGTCCTCTGCCTGGCGCTCGGGATGGGCGTCAGCATGGCATTCTTCACCATCGTCAACGCGCACTGCCTGCGTGGGCTGCCCATCACGCAGCCGGAGCGTGTGCTCCACATCGCGACGCGGGATCGCGATGGCGACGCCTCCGGCCTGTCCTACGCCGACTTCATGGCCCTGGGCGCTGACACGTCCATCTTCGCGGGCACAGCCGCCTATACCTCGACGTCATTCAGCCTGGCCGATGATGAACGCGCGGCGGAGCGCGTGGCCGGAGGTTACATTTCAGCCGGAGGATTCGAACTGCTGGGTGTGCAGCCGCACCTCGGTCGCGACTTCGACGTGGCCGACGAGGTTCCGGGAACTCCCGCGGTCGTCATCATCGGACACGACGTGTGGACGTCGCGCTACGCCGGTGATCCCTCCGTCGTGGGACGCTCGCTTCGAATCGATGGCACGCCCGCGACGATCGTCGGCGTCATGCCTCCCAGATTCCGATTTCCCGGACAGGCCAACGCGTGGTTGCCGCTCGCCGGAGCGCCTGGCCTGTCGCGCGAGGCGACGACCACCAGAACGCTTGCGGCCTTCTCACGTCTGGTCGACGACGTACCAGGCGAGAGCGTCGAGGGCGCGCTGGCCACGGTGTCCCAGCGACTCGCCCAGATGAGTCCGACGACGAACGGCGAGATCACCCTGACGGCCGTGCCGATCAACGAGCGGTTCAACGGCCGCCTGACGGATCCCGCGTGGCTGGCCTTTCTGACGGCCGGTCTGCTGGTGCTGCTCGTCGCGTGCGCCAATGTGGCAAACCTGCTGCTGGCGCGGGTCGCGGTGCGGTCCCGCGAGGTCGCGCTACGCCTGGCGATGGGTGCGACTCGATTGCGGATTGTCAGACAACTGCTCGTCGAGAGCCTCGTCCTGGCTGCCATGAGTGGCGCCGCCGGCCTCGCCCTGGCCATCGCGTCCGTGCGGCTGCTGGCCTGGAGCGTGCCTTCGTCCGCACCGCTTCCCTACTGGATTGCCTATACCGTGGACGCCCGCGTGCTGACGGTGCTGCTCGTCACCTGCATGGCCAGTGTCGTCGTCTTCGGCATGGTGCCGGCGGTGCACGGCGCCCGCGTCAGCGTGAATGGCCTGCTCAAGGATGGTGGTCGTCACGGCACGGCAACACGACGCACGCAGCGCCTCACCGCGACGTTCATGGTGGCACAAATCGCGTTGGCGACCGTGCTGCTGGCCCAGGTGTCAACGGATCTTCGAAGCGACTTCGGACCGGCGGGTCCGGGTGTTGCGTTGGACGACGGTCCGCTGATGACGGCGCAGATCATGTTGCCGCCGGCTCGGTACGGATCGCTCGAGATCCGCAGGCGCTTCTTCGATCAGCTGGAAGCACGCATCAACCAGATTCCCGGCGTCGCCGCAATGACGCTGCTGGGGCAACTGCCACCAGCGGGCGGCGCGCCGATGCGACTCCGCCTGCCCGACCAGAGCCTGGGTGCCGGGGAGCAAGGCGAACGTGTCTTTGCCGCGGCGATCGGACCGGGCTACTTCGAAACGATCGGTGTATCGCTGTCGATCGGACGGGACCTCGACGCAACCGACAGCGAAGCCGGGCGCGAGGCGGTGGTCGTCAGCCAGCACTTCGCAGATCGTACGTTTCCGGGATTGCCTGCACTCGGAGAACGGATCGGGCTGGTCGACGATCGCGCGCCGGACGCCGAGCCTATCTGGCGCACGATCGTGGGCGTGGCTCCCGATCTGCGACACGGCGGACCATCGCCGCTCCCACTCGTCTATCTTTCCAGCCATGCGGCGCCGCTGACGTCAGCGATCGTGGTCGTTCGGTCCAACGCAGATCCAATCACAGTCGGCGCCTCCCTCCGGGAGATTGTCAGCTCGCTTGACCCGGATCTCCCCGTTCACCGAGCGGTGCCACTGGCGACGGTGCGCTACGAATCGTCCTGGGTGGGCCGCGTCTCGTCCGGCATGCTCCGCAGCATCTCCGCCATCGCGCTGACACTGGCCCTCGTGGGCCTGTACGCCGTGACGGTGCACGGTGTCATGCAGCGACGGCAGGAGATCGGCATCCGCGTCGCCCTTGGCGCCAGGCCCGC
>JBIQIB010000079.1:16982-20775 GCA_044508265.1 Acidobacteriota bacterium | reverse complement strand
CAGCGGCCGCAGACGCCGGGTGACGTGACCGTCGTCGTCGAGGGCGACAGCGGCGTACAGGAGTCGGTCACGCTGACCGCTGCCGACTGGACCAGCGCCTCCCCACGGCGCGTGACGCTCCCCGCCCACGTCGGCGCCAACGGCCTCTCGATTCGCGCGTCCGGCGGCGCGGCGTACTGGGCCGCGGCAGCGACGTATCACGACACGAGCGAGAGCCTCGAGCGCCGGGGCGGCCGCACGCTCGCGATCAGCCGCCAGTACTTCTCGCTCGCGCCGGTGCGCAGGAACGACAGGGTGGTCTACGAGGAGCGGCCGTTCGAGGGCGCCGTCGCGCCGGGCGACCTGATCCTCGTCCGTCTCGTCGTGGCGGGCTCCGGCGACTGGCAGTACCTGATGATCGAAGACCCGCTGCCTGCCGGCGCCGAGGCCGTCACCGATCCGCAGACGCTCGATCTGGCGAAGCCGCCACCGTGGACGTTCGGCAGCCATCGCGAGTATCGTGACGACCGCGTGGCGCTGTTCCTCCAGGAGTTCGGCGGCAGGGCCGAGTTCGCGTACCTGCTGCGCGCGACGACGCCGGGCCGGTTCCGGGCGATGCCCGCGCGCGTGCTGCCGATGTACGTGCCCGACGAGATCGCGACCAGTTCGACGCTGACGGTGGAGATCGCGCGGCCGGGCGTCGGGGAGGCGCAGCCATGACGCGCGTCGCGATCGCGACGGTGGCGGTCGCCGCGGGTCACGCGCTGGCCTTTGCGGCGTATCTCGGGCTGATCAACACGCCGGATGCCAACGTCCTGATGCTCGTGCTGTCGGCCCTCCTCCTCACGGGCGGCCTGCTCGTCGTCCTGTTGACGTCAGTGCAGGCGGCGCGTGCGCTGCACGGCGGGCCGCGAGCCTGGCTCGGATGGGGCGCCGCGGCGCGCCTGCTGCCCGCGGCGGTCCTCGTCGTGTGCGTGGCGGGCGTGCTCTGCTGGCTCGCCGGCAGCTTCGAGGCCTGGTGGATGTCGCGCGCCGGCGAGGTGGACGCGACCGCCATCGCCGTGGGCGACGTCACCGACACGGCGTGGCTGCACGGCCTCGTCCGCTGGATCGTGGCGCTGGTGCAGTGGGTGCTCGTGCCCTGCTGGATCGCGTCCGGCCTCGCGTGGGCTGTCGCGTACGGGTTCCGCGACGTGCTGTCGGGCAAGTGGCTCGTCGCCGGGCTCACGCTGCGCACGCTGCTGACGGCGCTCGCCGCGGTGGTCCTGCTCGTCTGGCTGCCGTGGCGCGCCGTGTACTGGCGTCCCGCCGTCACCTCGACGCAGGTCGAGATGGCGTTCACCGCCGTCAAGCTCGGGCTCGTCTTCCTCGCGGCCAACCTCGCGTGGGTGGTCGTGCTCGACGCCGCGGCCAGGAGCACACGTGGCACACTTCGCACTCCCTGAGATGACTGGTCACCCCATGCCTACGCGACGAGAGATGTTCGGCTGGATCGCCGGAGCGGCGGCCGCCTCGACCCTGACCACGATGCCCCGCGCCGCGGCGGCGGCGCAGGCCCCGGCCCAGGCGGCGCCTGCCGGCGGGCTGCGGATTGCGCCCAACAGCCGGTGGGTGCTGATTGGCGACTCGATCACCGACACGGGACGCGCGCGGCCCGTCGGCGAAGCGCCCAACGGGCTCGGCGACGGCTACGTGCGGCAGATCGACGCGTTCCTCGGCGCGTGGTATCCCGACCGGCGCATCCGGGTGATCAACACGGGCATCAGCGGCCACACGATCCGCGACCTCGCGAACCGCTGGCAGACCGACGTGCTCGACCTGAAGCCCGACTGGCTCTCGGTGATGATCGGCGCCAATGACGTCTGGCGGCAGTTCGACAGGCCTGCGCAGCCGGAGCGCCACGTGCTGCCCGTGGAGTACGAGTCGACCTACGACGAGGTGCTCGCACGCACGCGGCCGCTGCTCGCGGGCGGCCTGATCCTGATCACCCCGTTCTTCCTGGAACTGCGCCGCGACGACCCGATGCGGGCGCGGATGGACGAGTACGGCGCGATCGTCACGCGGCTGGCGAAGCGGCACGACGCCGTGCTCGTGGACAGCCAGGCCGCGTTCGACGCGGTGCTGCAGCGGCTGCCCTCACAGGCGATCAACGGCGACCGCGTGCACCTCAATCACATCGGCGCGGCGATCCTGGCGCGTGCGGTGCTCACGGCCGTCGGATTCGAGTGGGCCTGATCCGAGGGGGCGCGGTAATCCGCGCCCGCCTCACTTCTTCTTGTCTTTCGCGATCCCGAGGTCGTCGGGGACGCCGAACTTGCCCTGGAGCTTCTGCAGCTGCTGCAGGTCGATGTCGCCGACGATGTTGACGATGGTCAGCTCGCGCGGCCCGGAGCTCAGCACGGCGAGGCCGCCGGCCTTGCCGTTGTCGCGCCACAGGTAGACGCCGACGTCGCTCTTGTCGCTCGAGGAGCGCGCCGTGACCAGGCGCGACCAGCGGCCGGTGCTCAGCTGGCCACGCAGCTGCTCGAGCATCGCGGCATCCACCACGCCGTCGCGGTCGAACTGCAGGCTCTTGACGTAGATGCCCCGCAGCCCGCTGACGAGCTCACGCACCTCGTCGTTCTCCTCGCCCGACAGGAACCCGCTGGCCAGGCCGAGCAGGGCCTGATCGACGGACACGTCCACGACGTCGGCGGCAAGCGGCGTGATCTTCGACAGGTCCGGCAGCTGCAGTTGCTGCGCGGCGGCGGGGCGGGCGCCCAGTGCGAGCGCCAGCGCCGCGGCGGTCACCAGGATGGAGCGGAACGGACGGATGGCGGGCCGGGTCATTGGTCTTCTCCTGCGACCGCCGTGGTGGCGGACGCGTCGTTCTCGGACGTGGGCGGCGCGACGACGCGCTGCACGGCGTTGAGCTCTCGGCTCGCGATCTGCAGGCCCAGCAGCACCTGGGCGCGGGCCGCGAGCGCCTCACGCCGTTGTTCGTATTCCTGGTAGGCGTAGGTGCCGGCAGCGATTGCCGCGACAGCCGCGGCCGTCGCCAGCCAGGATCGCCAGCCGCCGGTCACGCCGGCGCCGGGCGCCTGCACGTCACGGCCGGCCGCTTCCACACGGCGCCGGACGCGCCGTGCGAAGTCGTCCGGCGGGTCAACGGGCTGCAGGGCACGACGGAGACGGGCATCCAGGTTCATGAGCGTCTCGACTCGGTGAGGCGGGCGCGCAGCAGCGCGAGGCTCCGCCGAAGGTGACTCTTCACGGTGTTGATCGACATCCCGAGCGCCTCGGCAATCTCCGTCGGCGCCAGATCCTCCATGTACCGCATCACGATGACAAGCCGCGCCTGTGGGCTCAGCCGCTGCAGCGCCTTCCGGACCAGTCGGCCCGCCAGCGGGTCGGGCGGGTGGCCGTCCACGGCCGGCTCGCCGACGAGCTCGAGCGCGACGGGCGTCTTCCGGCTCCGCAGCGCGTCGATGACGCGGTGGCTCGCCACCCGCCGCAGCCAGGCGGCCAGGTGCCGGCTCGACTCGATCTGCGCGAGGTGGGCGTGCAGCTGCACGAACACGTCCTGCGCGATCTCCTCGGCGAGGCCCTCGTCCTGCACCGCGTGCACGGCCAGGCCGAAGACGCGACGCTGGTGGCGGCGCACGAGCGACTCGAAGGCGTCGAGGTCGCCGGCCCGGGCCGCGTCGAGCAGCCGCTCGTCACGGTCGTCGCGCGCGTCGGTCGGCGCGGGCAGGGCGATCGCGGGAGCGGGAGCGGCCATCTGACTGTTCTATACGAGAGAACGACAGGGAGAGGGTGCAGGTAGGGACGGCTC
>JBIQIB010000079.1:9580-16882 GCA_044508265.1 Acidobacteriota bacterium | reverse complement strand
CCCATGGCCTCGCGCATGCAGCGTGCAGCGGCCTGGTAGACCTCGCGCATCTGCTCGGCGCCGCCGGGCCTGGCGATCGCTTCGTCGGACGGACACGCCGAACGCTCACCCGGCGCGTGCGCCGCGTCCGGCGAGCCGCCGCCAAGCAGCGTGGCCAGGCCCTCGTGCGCCCATAGCGGCGCGTCGCGCAGCGCTGCAAACGTGAGCACGTGCGTGAGCTCGTGGCGCAGCCGGCGGCCGACGTCACCTGCGGCCTCGAGGCGCTCGAGCGGCGGGAGGTCCACGCGGTACGCCACGCCGCCCGTCTGTCGCGTGCTGCCGCCGGTCCACCAGGCGCGGCCGGTGGCGCGTTGGTACGCCTCCACTGTCGGATGCTCCACGATGGTGATCCGTCGCGGGGCGGCCGTGGACAGCCGCTGCCGGAGCTCCCCAAGGGAGGCGTACACGTCGCGGAGCAGCGCCGGCGCGCGCGCCTGCGTCCCTGCGCTCACGCGGAGCGTGACGTCGTCTGCGAGCGATCGCAGGTGCAGCCGCGGATAGTACGCGGCGAGGATGGCTCGCGCATCGAGCCCGCGTGTCGCCGCGGCCACGCGGGCGCCGGCCAGGCAGAGCCCGACGCCGTGTCCCTTGCCTCGCCCGTCCACGCGATAGCCGCCGGACGTCCGCGTCAGCTGCCAGGTATGACTCTTCATCACCTGCCACCCCAGGTGACGGCCGACGATGGTCCGGAACTGGTCCGCTGTGATCTGCGCCGGCGCCAGGCCGTCGAGGTGCACGCTCGACGGGCGTCCATCGCTGGACGCCGCCACGACGACGTCACGCAGCGCGTCGCCACGTAACCCTTCACGGCGCAAAGCGTCAGCGAGCGCCTCCGCCGGCAACTGCGCCTGCCAGCGCGGGACCGGGTGCGGAAACGGCTCCGCGCCAACGTGCGACGACGTCGCCTGGTCGCCGCCCCATGTCCGCCGCGCATCGGCGAGCGTCCCGTCGCAGGCCGCGCTGTAGTACGCCGGCGGCGACACCGCGCCATCGGCCAGCACCAGGTCGTGCGTGCCCTCGACTGCGGCTCGGGCCGCCGGCGTCGGACGGTCGGCCACCACCTGGCAGTGCGTGCTGTCGCAGACGTCCACGTCCTCGCCGGGATGCCGTGCGTGCGCGGCCGCGACGAACGTCCGCGACACGACGGCGAGCGCGCGCAGCGCGGCAGGTGGCGTGTCGGCATCCGCTTCGGCCGTGACGACGCGCGCGACGTAGCGCTCGAGCGGCACCACCTCGGTCGTGCCGTCGCGGCGTCCCACGCGGACGACACGTGCGCCCGGCACCTCGCGCTCGAACACGGCGGCAGCCACCGCCGCTGCATCACGTCCGGCCCCCCGGACGCGCACCACGAGGTCCAGATCCTCGTCGGGCCGCCACGCGACGACCAGCCCCTCCGCGCCGTTGCCGCCCAGGCTCGACCCGGTCTTCGCCAGCGTGTCGTGCCACCCGTCCGCCAACGCGCTTGCGGTGCCGCTGCGGGCGGCGTCCCTCAGCCCTGACGAGACGAGGCGACGATGGGCGACGGGAATGTCATCGCTCGACAGGGCGCGCAGGAGCACGCGACGCCACGTGGCTGCCGGGGCCTTCGGGCCGTCGAGGCCGACGGCGAGCAGGGCCGGATGGACGGAAGCCCTCGCGACAGGCACGCCGAGCCGCTCGGCCAGCCGCTGCCACGCCGTCACGTCAAGCGTGGCCGCGAGCCTCGTGAAGTACGTGTTGCACGAATGCGCGAGCGCGTCGGCGAGCGTGAACGGCTCCGGCCGCGCCGGATGCACGCAGTCCAGCTGCCGGCCTTCGACGGTCAGCCGCCGCGGGCAGACGACCCGCAGCGTGTCGCGTCCCTGCTCGAGCGCCGCCAGCGCCGTGACGACCTTGGCGACCGACCCCGGCAGCACCGGCGACTCGAGCCGCCGTGGCTGGTGCTCGGCGACGACGGCGCCGGTGGATGTCACGCGCAGTTGCCATGCGGCGCCGGGGTGTCGCGCGTCGACGTCGTGACGTTCGGCGAGCTCGCCGGACGCGAGCGCGTCTCCAGCGGACGACGGCGCGGTGTCCGCCGCAGGCGCCGCCGGCGTCGCGACCGCACCGGCACCTGCGGCGTCAGGCGCGGCGACAGACTCGGGCGTGCCGCTGCCGCATCCTGCCGCGGACGCGAGTGACGCCGTCAGGACGGCGTACAGCGCTGCCGCGACTAGACGCCGAGGAACGCGCGCGTCTCCTCCCACATCAGATCCAGATGGGCCAGCAGCTGATGATCGTCCTCGAGCATGCGGACCGTCGCCGACGGCCGACCGGCGAAGAACGCCTGCACCCCATCCGGCGGTACCACGTCGTCGAGCGTGCCCTGGAAGACGAGCGTCGGCACGTCCACATCGACCCCGCGCCGCTGCAGCGCGGCGGCGCCTCGATAGAAGTCGTAGCGGAGAGTGCGAGGCTCGCCGTAGCCGTAGTGGAAGAACTCGTGGACGCCGGCTCGCTCCCACGCGTCCACCACGCCAGGCCCGAAGTCCGTGTCGCGGTCGCGGCCGAACATGACCGCAGGTGCCAGCAGCACCATGTGCGTCAACGTGTGGTCCACGAGGCGCGCGGCGAGATCGTGCGCGGCGTGCCAGGCGACGAACGCGCCCATGCTCGACCCCATCAGCGCGACGCGGCCAGGTGGCAGCGTCGCGACGAGGTCGCCCACCTGCGCGATCATGCGCGAGACGGTGAGCGTCTCGAACGACGGCTCGTTCAGGTCGGGCGTGTGGACGGTAATGCCTGCCTCGGCGAACTTTGCCGTGAAGTACTGGGCCTTCGACGACTGCGCCGACGAGGCGAAGCCGTGCAGGTAGACGACGTGCAGCGGCTGCGTGGTCATGCGCGCCCCTCGTCCGCCATCACAGGACGCCCTTGCACCCGGGCCGGCACTGGCAGGGGATCTCGGCCGTGCCGCCGGTGTTGTAGTTGTAGGTCAGCTCCTCGCCCGGCGCGATGGTGCGCGCGGCGCGGATCCAGATGATGCCGTCGATGATCTGGCTGTAGCAGTTCGGCCGGCACGCGTGGTTGACGAACCGCGCGATGTTGCCGCCGACGGCGGCGTCCACCGCCCACCGCGTGCTCAGCTCGAAGCACCAGATGCAGCCCTGCTCGAGATAGGCGGCCTCGCGCTCGTGGCTCTCCTTCGAGGGCACGAGCTGGCCGGAGTAGTAGATGATCCGCCGGTTCTTCGGGATGCGCTCCAGCGCGAAGACGCCCCAGCCGTGCAAGGACGAGCGGCGACGTTCGATCGCCGGCAGCGGCAGCGTGTCGGGGAGCTTGACGATGTGTCCGGCCGTGCGCGTGCGCAGCTTGATGCGCGGGCCGTCGAAGACGAGACGTGCGTACTGCACGTCGGTCGTGTTGCCGTTCTTTGGCGTCTCGCGTGTGGCCAACCAGTTACCTCCAACCTCGATGCACCGGAGAGCGGCCGGCACGCGCGTGCAGCAGGCAACGCCTCGATCGACGCGAGCGATTGTAGCAGGAGGATCCGGGCGTTCAGGCGCGTCGTGTCAGATGACGCCGCGGCGCCGAAGGTCGGCGAGACGATCGGCGTCGAGACCGAGCAGTCCACCGTAGACCTCGTCGTTGTGGGCGCCGAGCGGCGGCCCCGGCCAGGCCGTCCCGCCCGGCGTCGCCGAGAGCTGCGGCGCGACGGCAGGCAGCGTCACCTCGTCGCCGTCCGGCAGCGTCACCGTCTCGATCATGCCTCGTGCGGCGAAGTGCGGATCGTGCACCTGGTCGGCCACGGAGTTGATCGGACCGCACGGCACGCCCGCCGCGTCGAGCGCGGCAAACGCGTCGTCGAACGGACGCTGCGACGTCCACGCCGCGATGGCCTCGTCGAGCCGCGCGGCATGCGGCACACGATCGGTGTTGGTCGAGAGCGACGGGTCGTCGGCGAGATCGGGACGTCCGACGGCACGCATCAGCCGCTTGAAGATGCTGTCGGTGTTGCCGCCGATGACGATGTCGCGGCCGTCGGCGCAGGGATAGACGTTGGTCGGCACGATGCCGCTCACCGTCGCGCCCTGCCGCTCCCGCACGACCCCGGCCGTCGTGTACTCGGGCACCGTCGACTCCATCAGGTTGAAGATGGCCTCGTAGAGCGCCACGTCCACGACCTGCCCCTCGCCGGTGCCCCTCCCGTCGCGGTGATAGAGCGCGAGCAGCAGCCCGATCACGGCATGCAGGCCGCCGATCGTGTCGCCCAGGCTGAGATTGGCGCGCGCCGGCGGACGGTCGGGATAGCCGTTCACGTAGCGCAGCCCGCCCATGCCTTCGGCCACGGCGGCAAACCCCGGCCGCGAGGCGTACGGCCCGGTCTGGCCGTAGCCCGAGATGCGCACCATGACGAGCCGCGGATTGATCGCCTTGAGCGCCTCGTACCCGAGCCCCCACGCGTCGAGCCGGCCCGGCCTGAAGTTCTCGACGACGACGTCGCAGTGCGCGACGAGGTCGCGGACGAGCGCGCGTCCTTCCTCGACGCGGAGGTCGGCCGTGACGCAGCGCTTGTTGCGCGCCATGGCGTACCACCAGAGCGCGGTGCCCTTGTGCACGTGGCGGAACGTCCGCAACCCGTCGCCGCCCTCTGGCGGCTCCACCTTGATGACGTCGGCGCCGAACCACGCCAGCATCATGGTGGAGAACGGCCCGGCAATCAGCTGGCCGAGCTCGAGCACGCGCAGCCCCGCGAGCGGGCCGGTTCGCTGGACGTCGTCAGTCATCGCGCACATCCTACCGCGCCAGCGCGGCCGTTTGACTCCGCGTGCGGCCTGAGGTGTACTGCGCGGCGATGCGACCCTCCCCTCGTAGATTCCTGCTCCGCTCCCTCCTGCTGCTTGCCGTCGCGGCGGGCATCGTCGTGCCGTCACCTGTCCGCGCCGACAGCCTCGTGGACCTTCGCGACGCCGTGATCGTCGTCACGCCGGGCGAGCGCGATCCCGTCGAACGCACGGCGGTCACCGTGCTCCAGGAGGAGGTGCAGCGGCGCACGGGACGCCAGCTGCGGCTGCAGCACACCTGGCCGACTCCCCAGGAGGCGGCCGTGGTCATCGCCGTGTCGAACGCCCGCGACGGGGTGCCCGACGGCATCTGGCCGACGACGTGGCCGCTGCCCGACGCGGCCGCGACGTGGCGCCGCCCCGATGGATATCGGGTGGCCGTCGAACGCGGCGGTCCGCAGACCGTCCTGTTCGTCACGGGCGCCGACCCGCGCGGCACGCTCTATGCCGTCGGCGAGGTGCTGCGCGCGCTGCGGTGGTCCGGCAGCACGGCAGGCGATCTCCCGCAAGGGATACCTGCCACGCTCGACGTCTCGACAGCGCCGGAGTACGCGATCCGCGGCCATCAGCTCGGCTACCGCGCGACGGCCAATTCCTATGACGGGTGGACGGTTGCGCAGTACGAGCAGTACATCCGCGAGCTCGCGCTGTTCGGCGTCAACGCCATCGAGAACATCCCGTTCCAGGACACGCGCGAGAGCCCGCACTTCCCCGTGCCGCGTGACGAGATGACGCGGGCCGTCAGCGACATCTGCGCGCGCTATGGGCTCGAGTACTGGCTGTGGGTGCCCGCGGACTTCGACCTGCTCGACACGGCGCGCCGCAGCGAGGCGCTCGATCGCATCGAGGCGATGGCGCGCGACCTGCCACGGCTCGACGCCATCTTCGTGCCGGGCGGCGACCCCGGGCACAACCCCGCGCCGCTCGTCTTCCCGTACCTGCGCGACATCGCCACGCGCATCCGCGCGCATCATCCGGAGGCACGCGTGTGGGTGTCGCTGCAGCAGTTCGGCAAGGCCGATGTGGACTGGGTGTTCGAGACGCTCGGCGGGCCGTTCCTCGAGTGGTTCGGCGGCCTGGTCGGCGGCCCGAGCAGCCCGCCGCTCGACCTGCTCCGCGAACGCCTGCCACGTGCGTATCCGCTGCGCGACTACCCGGACGTCACGCACGTCGTCCGCGCGCAGTATCCGCTCGTGTGGGACCCGGCCTTCGCGTTCACACTCGGCCGCGAGCCGATCAACCCGCGGCCGACGTTCTACGCCGCGCTGCACGACCGCATCGCCGGCGCCACGGCCGGCGCCATCACCTACTCGGACGGCGCGCACGACGACGTCAACAAGGTGATCTGGAGCCAGCGCGCATGGTCGTCCGAACGGGAGCCGATGACGGTGCTGCGCGACTACACGCGCTTCTTCTTCGGCCAGGATGTGGCCGATGCGGCAGCCGACGGCATCGCCGCGCTCGAGCGCAACTGGGAAGGACCGCTGCAGACGAACACGCAGGTGCCGGCGACACTCGCGCACTGGCAGGCGCTGCGCCGCGGCCACCCGCATCTTGCCGACAACTGGCGCTGGCAGATGCTCGCCTTCCGCGCGTCGTACGACGCCTACGTCCAGCAGCGCCAGCAGCAGGCGCTCGCGCTCGAGGGCGAGGCGACGGCGGCGCTGCGGCAGGCCGGCAGCACGGGGGCGGCCGCGGCGGCATCGGCCGCACGCGCGGCGCTGGCACGGCAGGACACGGAGCCCTGCTGCGTCGAGCTGCGCCGCGACATCGAACAGCTCGCCGAGGCGCTCTTCGCGTCGGTGCGGCTGCAGACGAGCGTCGAGCGGTACGGCGCGAGCGGCGCCGAACGGGGCGCCGTGCTCGACTTCCTCGATCACCCGCTGAACGACAGATGGTGGCTGGAAGACCAGCTGACGGCCGCTGATGCGCTGCCGGACGAGGCCGCGCGCGTCGAGCGCCTCGTGGCCCTCGGCACGTGGACGCATCCGGGTCCCGGCAGCACGTACGACGACATCGGCAACATCGCCGCCTCGCCGCACGTCGTCGCGTCGGTGCCTGGCGGCGCGGCCGATGCGCCGACGGTCCGCCCGCAGACGCCGCACTTCTCCTGGGAGGAGCAGGGCCGCAGCCGCAAGCGCCTGGCGTGGCTCACGAGCCTGCGCTGGCCGCGCGCGCTGCACTACACCAACCTCGATCCCGCCGCGACGTACGTGCTGCGGCTGGCCGTCACCGGCGACGTCCGCCCCCGCGTCGACGGCGTGCGCGCCGAGGTCGTGGACCCGGGCGCGTTCGTGCCGATGCTGCGCGAGGTTGCCGTGCCCGCGTCCGCCGTCGCCGATGGCGAGCTGATCGTGACGTTCGACGACATCGACGAGAGCGATCGCAACTGGCGCCAGTACTCCAGGCTGCACGAGGTGTGGATCATCAAGCGGTAGGGACGGCTCTCCGAGCCGTCCAG
>JBIQIB010000079.1:0-9480 GCA_044508265.1 Acidobacteriota bacterium | reverse complement strand
TTCCTTTTCAGTTCGCGTGAGCAAACGCACATCACCCGGTGCGTGAGTCAGCAGCGGCGGAGACTTTTGGCTGCCTGACCGGTCCCTCATCTACAATCTCCGCATGGCAGCGAGTGCTTCGTTCGACATCACCTCCAGCGTCGACCTGCAGGAGGTCGACAACGCCGTGAACCAGGCCCTCAAGGAGGTGGGACAGCGGTACGACTTCAAGGGCGCCCGCGTCGAGATCACCTTCAAGAAGGCCGACAACACGATTACCCTGCTCGCCGATGACGACTACCGCGTCAAGGCGGTGTGGGACATCCTGCAGACGCGGCTGGTGAAGCGCGGCGTACCCGTCAAGAACCTGAAGCTCGGCGATCCCGAACCGGCGGCGGGCAGCAGCGTGCGCCGCGTGATCTCGCTGCAGCAGGGCATTCCCACCGAGACCGGCAAGGCGATCGTGAAGTTCCTGAAGGACCAGGGCCTGAAGAAGGTGCAGGCGACCATCCAGGCCGACCAGGTGCGCGTGACCTCGAACTCGAAGGACGATTTGCAGGCGGCCATCCAGCAGCTGCGCGGGCACGACTTCGGGATCGAGCTGCAGTTTGGCAACTACCGCAGCTGAACGTCCGCACACGTGCCTCGACCCGACCTAGGTCGCGGGCAATTGCAGCTATTCGGAGACGAGGGAGAACGGCTCAGGAGACCAGGACGGCTCAGAGAGCCGTCCCTACCGAATCGCGCTGGAGGACCATCAGCGTGATGTCGTCGAACTGCGCGGCGCCCTTCACGAACCTGTCCACGGCGTCGAGCACGTGGGCGATGATCGCATCGGGCGGCTCGTGCCGCACGGCGCGCACGACCTGCGCCAGGCGCTCCGCCTCGAACTCGGCGTGGTCCGCCGTCTGCGCCTCGGAGACGCCATCCGAGTAGAGGACGAGCGTGTCGCCGGGCAGCAGCGCAATCTGCTGCTCGTTCCAGGCCATGCCGGTGAACAGGCCGAGCGGGATGCCCGTCGGCCCCAGCCACTCCAGCCGCCCGTCGGCGCGGACGAGCAGCGACTCGGTGTGTCCCGCCCCCACGTACTGGCACTTGCCCGTCGCGCTGTCCACGAGCACCAGCGCCGCCGTCGCGTACTTGTTGCCCGGCGTCGTCGCAAACAGCAGCTCGTTGGTGGACCGCGCCAGGTCCGCCAGCGAGACGTGATGGTCGAACAGCGCGCGCAGCGTCGCCTGCAGCGTGCTCATGAGCAGCGACGCCGAGAGGCCCTTGCCCGACACGTCGGCGACGCACAGCAGGCAGCGCGGCTCGGTGCGCTCGCCGCGCGGCAGCGCGAGCGCGTCGTAGTAGTCGCCGCCGACCTGCTGCACCGGCCGGTTCATCGCCGCGAGGCGGAAGCCAGGGATCTCGGGCAGCGTGGCCGGGAAGAGCCCCTGCTGGATGCTCGCCGCGACGGCCAGCTCGCGCTCCATCTGCTTCTTCTCGAGCGTCTCGCGGAACAGCCAGCAGTTGTCGAGCGCCACGGCGGCCTGGGCGGCCATGCCGGCGCCGAGCTCGAGGTCCGCGGCGGTGTACTCGAGGGCCCCGGGCCGCTGGCCGAGCGCCACGAAGCCGCACACGTCGTCGCCGATCCGCAGGACGAAGATGACGGCGACACGCTGCGCCTCGAGCACGTCGCGAAGGCTCGCGTCAGTGATGTCGGCCACGCGGATGGCGTCGGGCAGATCGGCCAGCGCCTCGCGCAGGTCGGCCACCGCCGGCAGCACGACGCCGCCGCTCTGCCGCCGCGCCTCGCCGTGTCCGTCGCGGCAGGCGGCGACGCTGTAGCGGCGCAGCAGCCACTGCCCCGCCAGGGTGAGCGACAGCACGCGGATGACCTCGTCCGGCTCGTCGAGCCGCGCAAACGCGCGGCCCAGCTCGACGAGCGTGCGGAGCTGCTGAATCTTCTGGTCGAGCTCGCGGTTGGCGCGCGTCGCGGCGGCGTGCGCGCGCGCGTTGGCGATGCCGGTGGCCGCCAGCCCGAGCAGCGCATCGAGGAAGTCGCGCTCGTCGCCGTCAACAGAGACCAGAGTGGATGGCGCAAACACCAGCCGTCCGACAGCCGGGTCGGTGCCGATCGAGACCTGTTCGGTAAGCCCTCGCGCACGCGCCAGCTCGTCGTCGAACGGCGTGCCGGGCTTCCAGTCCGGCAGCCCGCGCGCCATCGCGACGCTCAGGCCGTCGCCATCGTCGATGACGATCGCGGCACGCGTCACCAGCAGCCGTCCCATGACGGTCCGGAGGAGATGACTGAGCAGGTCGTCGAGGTCGAGCGAGGCGTGGAGGAGCTGGGCGGATTCGAGGAGCGACTCGAGGCGCGAGGCGGAAGTGGGCGCCACGGGGAAGAGTCTAACGCTGGATGCGCTTGAGCAGACGCAGGCGATTGCGCTCGCCGGGGATGATCTCGTACGACACCTCGTCCATCAGCGAACGCATCACGCGAAGGCCGAGGCCGCCCGTGCGCCGGTCGTGGACGAGCTCTTCGACGGGCGTGCTCTGGATCTGGGTGGGATCGAAGCCCGCGCCTTCGTCGACCACCTCGATCCTGAGGGTGGACGAGTCGAACGTGGCGCGTATGGTGACTTCCTTGTTGCTGTCGTAGCCGTGCGCGTGCTCCATCACGTTCGCGCACGCTTCGTCCACTGCGAGCTCGAGCTTGGCCACGTCGTCGTCGACGAGCCCGGCCTGCACGCCGATGTTGGCCACGAAGTCGCGAATCAGCGCCAGGTTCTCCGTTGCCGACGGCACATGCAGGGAGAACGTCCGCTCGAGCGAGGTCATTCTCAGGCCTCCCGAGTGGGCACTTCCGCGAACCGCTGTATCGCGGCCGGCAGCGACTCGACCATGTCGTAGATCGCATGGAAGCCCAGGATCTCGAAGATCTGGAGAACCTTCGGGCTGAGGCCGCAGATCTTGAGGTCGCCTCCCTGCTCCCGGATCTGCTCGATGAAGCCCATGAAGACGCCGAGGCCGGCCGACGAGATGTAGGTCAGCTTCTCGCCAGACACCACCAGGCGGACGTGGCCGGCGTCGAGCTCCGACTGGATCGCCTGCTCGAAGACCGGCGCGGTGTGCGCGTCGAGGAAGCCCTCGAGATGCAGCACCACGATGTCTCCTTCCGACGATCGGTGCACCTTGAACGGGTGAGGCATCAATTCTCCTCGTCCGATTGGTCGTAGTGTAGCCGCAAACATGACGGGCCGACCACCATCGGGACGGCTATCATAAGTGTCGGGATGCCCTTTCTGCACGCCCTGGCCCAGGGTGCCGACGTGATGGCGCCGATGACCAGGGGCTCCAACCTGCCCTACCGGCGGCTCTGCCAGGAGCTCGGCGCCGACGTCACCATGAGCGAGATGGTCGTCGTGCGACGACTGAAACAGCGGAGCCGGGGCGAGTTCGCGCTCATCCAGCGCGCCGGCGACGAGCGCTGCTTCGGCGTGCAGCTCGCGGAGAAGGCGCCGGACGACCTCGCGTGGGGAGCGGCCCTCGTCGCTTCGCGCGGCGCCGACGTCGTCGACCTCAACCTCGGTTGCCCGATCGACGAGTTCACGCGGCGCGGTCTCGGCGCGGCCCTGCTGCGGCGCCCGTCCCGGGTACGTGCCCTCGTCGAGGCCATGAAACGAGGCGCGCCTGACATCCCGGTGACGGTCAAGATCAGGCTCGGATGGCACGACGACGAGCTGAACGCGCTCGATGTGGCGCGCGCCGCGGAGGACGGCGGGGCCGACGCCCTGACCATCCACGGCCGCACGCGCAACGCCCGATACCGCCGCGCGGCCGACTGGGCCGCCATCGGCGAGGTCGCCAGCCGCCTGCGCATCCCCGTCATCGGCAACGGCGACGTGCTGTACCCCGAAGACGCCGTCCGCGCCAGGGCCGCCTCCGGCTGCCGCAGCGTCATGGTGGCGCGCGGCGCGCTGATCAAGCCGTGGATCTTCGCGGAATTGAAAGGACGCGCCGTCGACGAGTCGCCGGAGTCGCGCCTCGCCGTCTACCGCCGATACGTCCAGCTGGGACTCGCCCACTGGGGAGATGACGAACGAGGCCGCCAGAAGTTCAAGGCGTTCCTCGTCTGGCACCTCGGGTTCTGGTGCCGCTTCGTCCCGCGGCAGGACGATGGGAGCTACGTGCCGATGCAGGAACGGGCGGCGCACCTGGCGCCGCGCTCCCCGCTCGAGGCCCTGCTCGCTCGCACGGACGCCGCCGCGCACGAGTGGCTCGCCGACCGCCTGATCGCAGGCGACGAGCCCTTGCCCGGGGCCGCGCCGCCCGTGCCGCCCCCTGCCGACGATCGCGCGCGCGCGATCGAGACGGCCGCCGCCGGCTAGCCCGCACGGCCGTTCCCTGGCGCCCGGATTGCATGGGCGTACCCTGTGTCCATGCGTCGTCGAGAGGGGCCGGGTGCCGCGCGGGCACTCCGGCGACTCGCGTGGCGGACCGCGCCCGCCGCGCTTGCCGTGCTGCTCGCACCCGGCCCTGCCCGTGCGCAGACCGCCCTGGACGGCCCGATCCGGCTGGCCGACGGCCGCGTGGTGATCAGCGGCGAAGTCTCCGCGACGGCCTCGACGTCGTCGGCCGCCGACGAGGGCTGGTTCAACTACGCGTCCTATGAGCTCTCGACGCTGCGGAACCTGCGCGTCGCGCTCGCGGCCAACGCGCGGCTGAACGACCGCGTCACGTTCGTGGGCGAGGTCCGCACCGACAACTTCCAGCACCTCGACGCGTACGCGCTGTTCCTGCGCATCCGCCCGTGGCGCGCGCGCGCCGTCGACGTGCACGTCGGCCGCGTGCCACCCACCTTCGGCGGCTTCGCGCGGCGTCCCTACAGCCTCGACAACCCCGTCGTGGGCATGCCGCTCGCCTACCAGTACCTGACCGCCCTGCGGCCGGACGCCGTGCCACGCACGGCCGACGACCTCGCGGCGATGCGCGGCGAGGGCTGGCAGACGGCCTTCCCGATCGGCAACCGCACGCCCGGCGTCGGCCTGCCCATGGTCAACGCGCTGCGCTGGGACACGGGCGTGCAGGTGCGGGCGGCACAGGGGCCGTTCGTCGTGCTCGGCGCGGTGACCACCGGCACGCCGTCGAACCCGCGCGTGGCCGACGACAACGGGGCGCCGCAGGTGGCTGCCCGTGTCGAATACACGCCACGGCCGGCCGTCCGGCTCGGGGTCTCCGCGGCACGCGGTCCGTACCTCACCGACGATGTCCTGCAGGAGGTGCCGAAGGACGCCGCCGACAGGCACTTCGCGCAGCGCGCGCTCGGCGCCGACGTCGAGATCTCGCGCGGCCGCTGGCTCGTGCGCGCCGAAGCGCTGACGTCGTGGTGGGACGTGCCGGCGATCGACGTCCCGCGTCTGCCGCCGGACGTGCGCGCCTGGAGCGCGTTCGTCGAGGGCCGCTACCGCCTGGCGCCGGGGTGGGACGTCGCCTCGCGCGTCGAACGGCTCTCGTTCAGCGAGATCGCTACCTCACAGGGACGTGTGCCGTGGGACGCCGACGTGGATCGCCTCGAACTGGCGCTGGCGTGGTCGCCGCGCCGCGGCCTCCGCGTCAAGGGCGCCTGGCAGGTCAACACCCGCGACGCCGGACACGTGCGGGACAGCCGCGTGGGGGCACTGCAGTGCATCGTGTGGTTCTGAGCGTGCTCGCGGCGGCCGCCACGGTGCTCGGCGTGACGGCGGCGGCGCATGGGCAGGTGCCGGACGTGCCGGGCAGCCTGAGAGGCCGCGTGCTGCTGGACGTGCCTGCCAGTACCCACGCCGGACGGCCGTCGCTCGTGGACCCGCCGCATCCCGAGGCCGACGCTCGGCCCGAGCCGCCGCGTGCCGTGGTGTATCTCGAAGTCGCGCCGCAGCTCGCGTTCGAGGACGTGCGTCCGGGCCGCGCACGCCTGGATCAGCGTGGCGAGCGCTTCGTGCCGCACGTACTCGCGATCCGCGCGGGCACCACAGTGGACTTTCCCAACAACGACAGGACGTACCACAACGTCTTCTCGCTCTCGAAGGTGCGACGGTTCGACCTCGGACGCTACTCGGCGGGCGAGTCGCGCGCGGTGCGGTTCGACCGTCCCGGTATCGTGCGCGTGTTCTGCGACATCCACTCGCACATGAACGCGTTCATTCTGGTGTTCAGCCACCCGTACTTCGCCGTGACCGCCGCCGATGGCCGCTTCGAACTCGGGCGTGTGCCGCCCGGCGAGTACCGGCTGGCCATCTGGCACGAAGGCACCGTGCGCGAGACGCGCGCCGTCCGGGTGCGTCCTGGCGCGGCGACGACGGTGGAGGTGGACCTGCGATGAGACGCGTCTTCGGGTCGCTCTCGAGCCGTATCTTCCTGGCCGCGACGCTGCTGGCGTGGCTGTCCATCGCGGCCGCCCTGCTCTTCGTCAACGCGCGCCTGGTGCGCGAATCCGACGCCGCCCTCGAACAGCGGCTCGTGGACACGACGGCACTCGTGCAGCAGCAGCGGCAGGCGCTGCTCGACACGTTCAGGCGCATGGCCCTGCTCGTCGCCGACCTGCCCAAGCTGAAGGCCGCCATGGCCACCAACGACCCGCCGACAGTGGCGCCCGTAGCCGCGCAGTATGCCGCCGACCTCAACGCCGACCTGCTCGTCGTGCTCGACGGCAATGGAGAGGTGCTCGGCTCGGCCGGGGCTGCCGCGCCCGCCGCGGCGCCTGTCGTGCAATCGCGGGCGGGCGGGGGCGCGCCCGCGGCGTGGGTGCAGCCGCTCCGGAACGGGCTGCTGCAGGTGGTGACCGTCCCCGTGCTGCTCGGCCTCGACTCGCCCGAGCGGCTCGGCACGCTGAGTGTCGGGTTCCTGCTCGATGACAGACGGGCAGCGGACCTCGAGCGGATCGTGGGCGTCGACCTCGCGTTCGTCCTGGCGCCGCAGACGGTGCTCGCGTCCACGCTGCCGGCGATGCCCGACACCTGGCCGGTGCCGCTCACCACGCGCGCGAGCGGACGGCTCGAGATCGGCGGCACCGAGTTCGCGTGGCGGTCGCAGCCGCTCGCCGTGGCCGCTGACGTCGACCAGCCCGGCCTCGCCGTGTCTGCCACCGACGGCAGCCTCGCGGGACTGCCCGTCGTGATTGTGCTCGAGCCGACCGCGGCGTCGGCCGCGACGCTGCGTGACGTCCGCGTGGCGCTCGGCGGCATCGCCCTGGTCACGGCGGCGCTTGCCGTCATCGTCGGCTACGGCGTGGCGCGGACGGTGACACGCCCGCTCGCGGCGATGACCGATACGATGCACGACATGGCACGCACCGGCGACCTCACGCGCCGCTTCACGGTGCAGGACCGCGGGATCTGGAGCGACGACGACACGCGCCTGCTCGCGACGACGTTCAACGCGCTCACCGAGTCGATCGAGACGTTCCAGCGCGAGGCGCGCGAGCGCGACAGGCTCTCGGCGCTCGGACGGCTGTCCACCGTCATCGCGCACGAGATCCGCAATCCGCTCATGATCGTCCGCGGCGCGCTGCGGCAGCTGACGCGTGCCGGCGCCGGCTCGCCAGAAGTCGTCGACGCCGTGCAGGACATCGAAGAAGAGGTGCAGCGGCTCAATCGCGTCGTCGACGACGTGCTCGACTTCGCGCGGCCGATCCAGCTGGACGTCGCGCCTACCGACGTCAATGTCGTCGCGGCCGAAGCCATCGCGGCCGCCGAGGCGGCACAGCCGGACGTGCCCATCACCGCGACGCTGGAGACGCAACTGCCGCTCGTGCCGTGCGACGCGGACCGCCTGCGCACCGTGCTGGTGAACGTCCTCAGCAACGCGCAGCAGGCGATGACCGCCGATACGGCGCCGCGCCCGGAGGTGGTCGTCTCGACGTGCCGATCGGCAGACGGCCGCGGCGTGCGCGTCGTCGTGGCGGACACCGGCCCCGGGGTGAGCGAGGCCGACCTCGCCCACGTGTTCGACCCGTACTTCACGACGCGGCGGACCGGCACCGGGCTCGGGCTCGCCATCGCGAAGGCGATCGTGCAGGCGCTCGGCGGCTCCATCGAGATGCAGAGCCGTGAGGGCGAGGGCACCGTGGTGACCATCGAGCTCGCAGCGGAGGCGACGTGATGCAGGCGCGAGGCACCGTCCTGCTGGTGGACGACGAGGCGAAGATCCTGAAGACGCTGGGCCGCGCGCTCGGCGACGACGGGCACGAGGTGTTCACGGTGGCGGCGCCGGACGAGGCGCTGCGGCTGGCGACGAGCCGGGCCTTCGACGTGCTGGTGCTCGACTACCGCATGCCGGGGATGACCGGCCTCGAGCTCGCGACCGCCGTCGCGGACGCGATTGCCGAGCCCGAGCGGCCCGCGATGATCATGATGACCGCGCACGGCACCGTCAGCAGCGCCGTCGCGGCGATGAAGCTGGGCGTGCGCGACTACCTGCAGAAGCCGTTCGACATCGAGGAGCTGCTCGCGCTCGTGCGGCGGTCGGTCGAGGACCAGCGCGCACGTCATGGCCTCCGCTACCTGCTGAGCGAGCGCGACGCGGAGTACGACGACTACGGCATCCTCGGGACGAGCCGCCAGATCCAGGAGGTCATCCGCCTCGTCGGGCTCGTCGCGCGCAGCCGCAGCACCGTGCTCGTCACCGGCGAGACGGGCACGGGCAAGGAGCTCGTGGCGCGGGCCATTCACAGCCGCAGCGCGGAGCGCGCGATGCCGCTCATCAAGGTGAACTGCGCGGCGATTCCCGAGGGGCTGCTGGAGTCGGAGCTGTTCGGCCACGTGCGCGGCGCGTTCACCGGCGCGGTGCAGGCGAAGAAGGGCCGCTTCGCGCTGGCCGACGGCGGCACGATCTTCCTCGACGAGATCGGCACGCTGGGCGCGGCGGTGCAGGCCAAGCTGCTGCGCGTGCTGCAGGAGCGCGAGTTCGAGCCGCTCGGCTCGGAGCGCACCATCCGCACCGACGTCCGCGTCGTCGCGGCCACCAACCGCAACCTCGCGGCGATGGTGGCGGAGGGACGCTTCCAGAGCGATCTGTACTACCGGCTCAACGTGCTGCCGATCGAGATCCCGCCGCTGCGGCAGCGGCGCGACGACATCCCTGTGCTCGTGCGTCAGTTCGTCGAACGCGCCGGCCGCCAGGTGGGCAAGCGTGTCGAGGGCATCGCGCCCGACGCGATGCGCGCGCTCGAGGCCTACGACTGGCCGGGCAACGTGCGCGAGCTCGAACACACCGTGGAGCGCGCGGTGATCCTCAGCCCGGGGCCGGTCATCACGCGCGCCGACGTCCGGCTCATGCCCGCCGTCGAACAGACGCCCCTGGGCCTGCCGTCGGAGCGGCTGCACGAGAACCTCGCGTGGACCGAGCGCGAGAGCATCGCGCGGGCGCTGGCGCGGGCGGGCGGGGTCAAGAAGGACGCCGCGGAGATCCTCGGCATCAGCCAGCGTGCGCTGAGTCACTACCTCGCCAAGCATCGACTGAGCTGATCGCGCAGGCGTG
>JBIQIB010000227.1:0-2811 GCA_044508265.1 Acidobacteriota bacterium | reverse complement strand
TCGACGATAGGAAGCATTAGGACCGCCGGTCGACAGAACCGGCGCTATCAGACGCGGGACCGCGTCTCTTTGTCCGTCTCAGGCCGTCTCAGGGGCGGATTGTCGCGGGGTTGTGGTCTCCGCCGAGGGCCGCGCGGCGCCGCCGCGGCCGAATGCGTCCGACAGGGGCAGGCCTGCGGCCGCGGCGACCGGGTGCCGTGCCACTCACCACTCGAGATTCGGTCCTAGCTGGGGCCCCGGTGGCGACCGCGCCGGAGCGAGCGCCGGAAGATCGCTCGGAAACCCCAGGTGCCGCAGGATCCGCGTGACAACCGTCGTCTCCTCGATGAGCGCGATGAGCCGGAGCCGACCGCCGCATCGCGGGCAGGCCAGGACGTCGAACGCGAACGTCCGCCGCATCAAGGCCGCCCAGCGCAGACCGCGAACACCCGTGTCCTCGTCACAGTGATCCCCGGAGCTCTCCTCGGCAGGGACGGCCTGCCGCACGACCTCGGCGCGCCACGTCGCCCGCGCCCCCAGCACGCCGTGATACATCAGCAAGTTGACGCGTGGTCGAGGGATCAGCACGGCCAACCGTCCGAGAAACGTCACCGGATCGAGCGCCACCTCCGACGTCCCGTCCCCCCACCGGTGCCGCAACGCCACGACGATGCGACCGTCGGCGGCCACGCGCAATCGCTCGGACGACACCGGCGGCCGCAGTACATACCGACACAACTGCTCCAGCCGCCGACGGGCACCCACCGGCACGACCACGCCAGCGTGCAGGCTGTAGCCGTTGCCCCGCGCCAGTCCCCGGCCCGATGCGATCGCGTCGTCGATCGACTCGGCGTGACGCCCGGCTCCGTTCCCCGCGCCTCGCATGCCCTGCACGGACGCGGCGGCCAGTTCCGCCAGCGCGGGCGCCTCAGCCGCCCACCCGTCCTCGCCGCCCGCCGCGCCGCCATCCCGACGCGTGAGCAGCCGCGCGGTGCGCGGCTCGATGGCCGCCAGCACCTCCGCCACGTCGAGCATCGAGGCGAGCGGTATCCGGTGAAACGCCAGGCGCCCGGCAGGGTCCCGCGCGAAGACACCGTCGAGTACCAAGGCATGAAGGTGAACGTTGAGGTTCAGGGCACCGCCGAAGCGCTGGATCACCATCACCACCCCGCTCCGGCCGCCCTCGATGCCCCTCGACGCGGCCCGATGCCGCAGCGCCGTCATCACCGCACGGGCGAAGATGCCCGCGACAACGCGGCACAGACCATGGTCCCAGGCCAGCCGATACCGAAGACGGAACGGCAGCGTCAGGACCCACTGGCGCACCGGGACATCGGGCAGCACCCGATCGACCAGGTGCGCCGCCCGTTCGGCCATGCGCCGACCGCCGCACCCCGGGCAGAAGCCGCGCCCTTTGCAGGAGAACGCCACGAGCCGATCCTCGCCACAGCCCGCACATCGGAACCGAGCGAACCCACCAGCGAGGACACCGCACCGGACGTAGGCGCGGAACTCCCGTTCGACGAAGGCTGGCAGCCCCTCCCCATCCCCCCAGCGGGACGCGTGAACACGGAACGACTCGAAGTGGTCGCGCACGACGCCGTACAAGACGTCCCGCTCGGGACGACGATGCCGATAGGCTTCTGAAGGAGGCGCCACGCCCGGCATTCGGCGTGAACCATGCCAGGCCTGCGGGACCCACAGGACCGCGGTCGGCGCGCGGGCGCACCCACGGATTGCAGATCCCGCGTACGCCAGGCCCGCGAGCATGGCAGATTCTGCAACCTGCGATTGGCCGCCACCTCGGTGTCGATGGCAGCGCCAGTCCCCGGCCCGCCTGTCGCGGCGTCGCACGCCCGGCCGTCACCCGGCGCCGCGCCGGGCAGTTGCAGTTTTGCTTAGCGTCAAGCACAATGGACCGATGACGCGATCCGAAGCGGCCAGAGTGCTCGGGAGTCTGGGCGGGCGGGCACGCAGCGCACGGTTGTCGGCCGTGGAGAAACGGCGTATCGCGGCGCTCGGGGCCGAGACCCGCCTGCGCTCGCTCCGGGCGGCGCGCCGCATCGCCGACAACTTCAGGTACGTCGCGGCCATCGACGAACTGGGAGGCCGGCGGCCCCGCGTCGAACACGACCGAACGTTCGCCGGACCACTGCCGGGGATCTATGCCGGCAAGACGCCGAACGCCTGATCCGGCCGACCACCTGGAGGTCGTCGGCGACCTCGTCGATGGCCTCAGGTCGCTCGCGCTCGATCCCGTGCTCGTGGGCGGGATGGCCCTCGTGCTGCTCGGATCTCGACGGGTGACACGCGACTTCGATTTCGTCATCGCGCAGCCGGGCAAGCGTCTCGATCGGGTGGTCGCCCTCTTCTACGATCGTGGGCTCCAGCTCGTCTCGCGGCTGAACGACACCGGCGACGTGGCAGCGACCATCGACAACCGAAAGGTGGCCGCGGTCCGGCTTCGGCTCGATGCCCCCGACAGCGCCTACTTCTTCAACACGATCACGGGCCTGCGCGTCGACCTGCTCTTCGACTTCCCGATCGCCGCACGCGACCTTCTCTCAGGCGCCACGCCGACGACGATCCGCTCTCGCGTGATGCACGTCGCGTCCGAACCGGATCTCCTTCGCCTGAAGCAGATCGCCCGATCGGCGCGCACGTCGCCGGGCGATGCCGAAGACATCGCCTTCCTCCAGGCACGCCGCACACGCTCGTCCTAGCGATCAACGCGCGTCTACGAGCGAGGCGACGCCCGACGGTTCGATTCCCGGACCCTACCGCTCGTCGACCTCGTCCCAGATGAGCGAGGCGTGCGTCTCCTTCAGGAAG
>JBIQIB010000226.1:0-2860 GCA_044508265.1 Acidobacteriota bacterium | reverse complement strand
CGCAGCACCTTGCCCTCGGCCAGCGTCGCGAGCGTGTGCTTCTTCTTCTCGGCGTTCTCTTCCTCGAGCAGCGCCTTGCGCGAGAGCACGATGTTGCCGCGCTTCTTGTTGACCTTGATCACGCGCATGCGCAGCTCCTGGCCGCGGAGCGCGTCGAGGTTGCGCACGGGACGGACGTCGATCTGGCTGCCGGGCAGGAAGGCGCGGACGCCGATGTCCACGGCCAGGCCGCCCTTGATGCGCTCGATGACGCGGCCGATGACGACCTTCTTGTCGTTGAAGGCCTTCTCGACTTCGTCCCAGATCTTCATCTTCTCGGCCTTCTCGCGCGAGAGCACGATGTGGCCGTCACGGTCTTCGGTGCGCTCGAGCAGCACGTCCACCGTGTCGCCGGGCTGCACGATGACCTCGCCGTTCTCGTCGAGGAACTCGTCGATGGAGATCATCCCCTCCGACTTGAACCCGACGTCGACGATCACCGAGGAGGCCGACACTGACAGGACCGTCCCCTTGACGACTTCACCTTCCGTGATGTTGCGGAAGCTGGTGTCGTAGAGGTCGAGCAGGCGGGCATACTCCTGCGGGTCCATCTCCTCGTCTTCGACCTCCCACTTGCGCGTGGTGGTCGTCGCGTGGGTGCCGGCAGCGGACGGCCGGACACCTCCCTGCACGGTTTCCGGCTGGTCCGGCTGTTGATCTGACATGCGTACTGAATCCTCCTCGGTGGCGTTTGCCGGGTTCACAGCACCGGCGGGCTGACGTTTGGTTGCACACACTGGTGGGCAACCTACAGAAAATACACTGTTTAAAGGATGCTGTAAAGCCCGCGCGCACGCGGGCGCCGACTCGCGGAACGCGTGCGGCCGCGCCCGGGAGCGGAGGCGGCCCCTCCAGTCAGCATCAGCGGCGCTGACGCCGTTCTGCTGCGGCGGCCAGCACCCGCGACACCACCTCGGCGATGGGCAGCCCGGTCGTGTCGATGTAGACGGCATCGGCCGCGCGGGCCAGGGGAGAGGCCGTGCGCGTGCGGTCGCTCTCGTCACGCGTCAGCAGCGCCTGGGCGACCGTCGCGACGTCGCTGCCGTTGCTCGCATGCGCGGCGTCGGCCGAGCGGCGCCTGGCGCGCTCCTCGGGCGTGGCATCGAGGAAGATCTTGAGGTCGGCGTCAGGCAGCACGACCGTGCCGATGTCCCGGCCCTCCATGACGACCGGGCCCTCGCGCGCGAACGCGCGCTGGCGCTCGAGCAGGCTCCGGCGGACGCCCGGCAGGCGCGCGACGCGCGCGGCCGCCTGGTCCATCTCGCCCGTGCGGATGGCGCGGGTCACGTCATGGTCGTTGATGCGCACCCGGCCGCCGGACAAATCGAAGCGCGCCCCGTCAACGACCTCGACCAGCGCGTCCTCGGCGTCGAGGCCGATGCCCCGCTCGATCGCCAGCCATGCCACCGCGCGATACATCGCGCCGGTATCGATGTGCCTGCACCCGAGCGCCTCGGCGACGGCGCGCGAGACCGTGCCCTTCCCTGCCCCTGACGGACCGTCAATCGCGATCAACACGCGCAGTAGTCTACTGCCCACCTTCGCTCGCACACCAGCCCGCGAGCTACGGCGGGGCTTCGCCCCACGCGCGCGCCACCCGCCGCGCTCTCCGTGCCTCCGCGTGAGCCTCGTGCGTCCGCTCTCCGCGCCCTCCGTGTTCTCCGCGTGAGCTCCCGCTCCGCTCCCTCCGCGCCACCGCGTGCCACAATCGCAGCGGGATGCGACGTATCGCCATCGCGCTCGCCGGCATCGCCGGCGCGCTGCTGGTCTCGGGCTGGCTGCTCGCAACGAGCCCGTACGGCCGGACGATCGCGCTCCTCCTCCGCGCGGCGCACGTCGAGGGACCCGCCGTCGCGCACGTGGCGGGCTGGCAGACCTCCGCGGTGACCGAGGCGGAGCGGACGCTGCCCACGCGACGCGGTGCGATGCGGGCCCGCGTATACACGCCCGCCATCGTCCGCACGCGGCCCGTCGTGCTGTTCGGCGGCATCCACGCCCTCGGCATCGACGAGCCCCGCCTGCGGCACCTCGCCACGGAGATCGCGCGATCGGGCACGGTCGTCCTCACCCCGGAGCTGCCCGACTTCAAGACCTACACCATTACCGGACGGGTCACCGACGACATCGAGGACGCCGCCGTCGCCGCCGTCGAACAGCTCGCCGGCCAGGCGCCGCCTGGCGCCGACGGGCGGATCGGGCTCGTCGGCGTGTCGTTCTCGGGCGGCCTGGCGATAGTGGCCGCGGGACGGCCCTCGCTCCGCGATCGGGTCGCGTTCGTCTTCAGCTTCGGCGGACACGCGAGCCTGCCGCGCGTGCTGCGGTACCTGGCCACCGGACGGCACCCCGATGGCGAGGTGCCCCCGCCGCACGATTACGGCGGCGTCGTCCTCCTGATGAACGCGGCGCCGCAGCTGGTGCCCGAAGCGCAGGTCGCGCCGCTGAGGGCAGGCGTCAGCCGCTTCCTGCATGCGTCGCACCTCGCGATGTTCGACGAGGCGCGCGCCGCCGAGGCGTTCGCGGAAGCGCAGGCGATGGAAGCGCCGCTGCCCGACGCCGCGCGCCACCTGCTGCACCTCGTGAACACGCGCAACGCCGGCGAGCTCGGACGTACGCTGCTGCCGCACCTGCTGCGCGCCGAGTACGATCCCGCGCTCTCCCCCGAGACGTCCCCGCCGCCTGCCGCCCCCGTCTTCCTGCTGCATGCGGAAGGCGACACGATCATCCCCACCCTGGAGATCGAGGCGCTGCGCACCACGCTCGCGTCGCGCGGCACGCCGGTGCGCGCGACGACGACGGGGCTGCTCGCGCACGCGCACGTCCG
>JBIQIB010000078.1:8928-21407 GCA_044508265.1 Acidobacteriota bacterium | reverse complement strand
GGCGTCTTCCCCGGGTTCGCGACCATGTGCGTCGCGTTCGCCTCGCGGAACCCGACGGCACCGCCCTCGAACTGCACGGTCTCCTTCGTGCCCGACGGGTCCGTGAACGTGAGCGCGCCGGGCGTGAGGATGACGCCGACGTGCGCGAGGTCGTGCGTGTGCATGCCCGTGTCAGCGACGCCCACGGGGAACGTGACGTCCTTCACCCGCACCATGTCGTTCTCGAGCACGACGCGGCTGTCGTACTTCACGCCCGCCTGCGCCGCAGGTAGCGCCGCGGCCGCGGGTGCCGCAGACACCGCAGGCGCGCCGCTCATCACCGCTGCCGTGAGGCCGGCGCCGGCAGCCATGCCAGCTGCAAAGATCAGTGAAGCGCGTGTCATGCGGAGCTCCGGGTCATGACTAATGACTAATGACTAATGACTAATGCCTAGGACCAGATGCTTGATGCGTGATGCGAATGCCGGGCTCAGTCCTGGACCGATTGGTACTTCCGGCGTGACTTGTCCAGGAAGTCGGCATCAGGCGACAGGCCGCGTGCGCCGGCCTCGAGCATCGCCTCGTCCGGCACCCGATCGATAGGGGTGACGCACGAGGCCGCGGGTTCGTCCGTGATCGGTCGATTCGCGAGCAGGTTGTACGCCGAGATGATCGACCACCGCGGCTGGTCCGACGTGTTCTGCCCCGACGCGTGCAGCAGGTTGCAATGGAAGAACAACGCATCCCCCGGCTGCATCTCGCAATGGACGACGGGGCGGAGCGCCATCATGGCGTCCACGCGCGCCTGGTCGGCGCCTACCTGCTCGCCGACGTTGCCGTGATTGATCCGCCCCAGGCGGTGCGAGCCGGGGATGACCTGCAGGCAGCCGTTGGCGCGCACCGACGGCGTGAGCGCCACCATGACGCTGAGCATGTCCGGGAAGAGAAACCCGTTGCGGTACCAGTACGCGTAGTCCTGGTGCCACTCCCACGCGCCGCCCGTGTGCGGCGCCTTGTGCATGACCTTCGAGTGGTAGTGCCCCGCCGGCCCGCCGAGCAGCGTCTCGACGGCGTCGACGAGCCTGTTGCTCCGCGAGAGCAGCCCGAACACGTCGTCGCCAGGCGTGTACCAGAGCGCGAGCCGCGTGAGGTTCCCCGACGCGTCACGCAGCTCGTACGAATGCTCCGCGATGGCCGCATCGTCCTGCGCGGTGCGCGCCAGCAGCGCGACCTCGTCGGCGTTCAGCACGCCGCGGCACAGCACGTAACCTTCCCTCGCGTACGTCTCGACGTCCTGCGGTTGAAGGATCGTTCGCGGGTTCGCTCCCACTGACACGGTCACACCTCCCAGGGCGAACGCGCCGGCACCGACAGCATCGTGTTGGCCGCGTTGTCGGTGAACTTCTCGGCGTCGGGATCCCAGCTGAGAGGGTAGCCCAGTTTCACGGCGATGAGGCCCAGCTGACACAGCGAGGCCGTGCGGTGTCCCACCTCGACGGGCTCGAGCGTCTCGGTGCCGTTCTTGATCGCCGTGATGAAGTCGGCCTTGTCAGACAGCGTGTCGGCGTAGCTGATGCCGCCGCGCGGCACCGGACGGTCGAGCACCGCCGGATTGCTCGCGGTGAGGCCGACGGGATAGCGCGTCTCGACCCAGCCCTCGGTGCCCTCGAAGCGGATGAACGGCCTGTCGATCGCGTAGTGCAGCGTGACGCCGTTGGCGAACCTGTAGTGGATGTCGAAGGCCGTGATCGTGTTCCAGAGCCCCTTCGAGAAGGCGCCGGTGCCTTCGACCCTGACGGGGCCCGTGCGCTCGGTGCCGTTCACCCACTGCGCGATGTCGTTCAGGTGCGTGCCCCAGTTGGAGATCATCCCGTTGGTGTAGTCGGAGATGCGCATCCAGTGCGGGCGCGCCGTGAGGTTCTTCGGCGGGTGCACGCGACGCTCGGTGTAGGCCGCCCACGGCGCGGGGCCGAGCCACATGTCGTAGTCGAGCCAGTCGGGCACCGGCATGTCCTGCTGCGCGGGAATGGACGGCGTCTCCGGCGGCGCGCCGGTGCGGATGTGCTTCAACTCGCCGATGCCGCCGTTGCGCACGATCTCGGCGGCCCGCCAGAACGGCTGCAGGCTGCGGAACTCGCTGTCGGTGCGGCTGACGACCTTGTTCTCGGCCACGGCGCGGCACAGCGCGCGTCCGTCCGCGATGCACGTCGAGAGCGGCTTCTCCACCGAGATGTGCTTGCCCGCACGCGCGGCAAGGACGCCCATCGCGACGTGCCAGTGGTCGGGCGTCGAGATCATCACGGCGTCAACCGACGGCAGGGCCAGCACCTCGCGGAAGTCGCGGAACGCCTGGCACGCCTTGTAGCTGCCCGACCGCGCGGCCGCGGCGTAGCCCGCGTCGACGGCGAGCCGCGCCTGCTCGAGCCGCCAGTGGTCCACGTCGCAGACGGCCACCACCTGCACGTCCGGCATCTCGAGGAATTGCGGCAGGTTCGGCCGCATGGCCTGGCGACCCGTGCCGAGCAGCGCCACCTCGATGCGGTTCGACGGCGCGAACGCGCCCCGGACCGACGCCGGAACGATGGCGGGAAAGGCCATCGCACCGATGGCACCGGTTGCAGTCGCGACGAACTGCCGTCGGCTGGTAGGCATGGGTATCCGGGCTGGCGGCACGCACGACGCGCCCCCGCTCGCGGCGTCCGCCAGTAGCTCTGTGATTGGGGCAGAGCATAGCTCGACCATCCGCGCAGACACAATGGGCTTCTGATGTGACGGCTATTCGATGAACATCGCGTCGCCGTAACTGTAGAAGCGGAAGCCCAGGTCGATGGCGCGGCGGTAGGCCTCGAGCACGCGCTCCCGCCCGGCAAACGCGCACACGAGGATCAGCAGCGACGAGCGCGGCACGTGGAAGTTCGTGACGAGCGCCCCAACGGCCCTGAACTCGACGCCGGGATACAGATACAGGTCAGTCGTCGCCCGGCCCGCGGGGATCGTCCCCTCCCCCATCCGGACGGCGCTTTCGAGCGCGCGCGTGGTGGTGGTGCCCACGGCCACGATCCGGCGGCCGTCGGCAAGCGCCTGCGTCAGCACCGTCGCGGCAGCGTCGTCGATGCTGTACGTCTCGGGGTCCACGACGTGCGCCTCCACCTCGTCCACGCGCACGGGCTTGAACGTGCCGTAGCCGACGTGATGCGTGACGGTGATACGCGTGACCCCGCGGGCGGCGATCGCCTCGAGCAGCGGCGGCGTGAAGTGCAGGCCCGCCGTCGGCGCCGCCACAGAGCCCCGGGTCCTGCTGAAGACGGTCTGGTACCGCTCGCGGTCCGACGGACGGTCGGCGCGCCTGATGTACGGCGGCAGCGGCATGTGGCCGATGCGCTCGATGGCCTCGTCGAGCGAGGCGCCGCGCGCGACCAGGCGCACGGTGCGCCGCCCCCAGTCGTCGCGGCCGACCACCTCGCCCTCGATCGTCACGTCCTCGCCGGCGTCACCCACGCAGACGAACGTGGTGCCGCGCCGTATCCGCTGGCCCGGATGGACGAGCGCCTCCCACACGCCCTCGTTCGCGTCGATGATGCGGGTGAGCAGGCACTCGATGCGGCCGCCGCCCGGGTGCCGCCGCCCGATCAGCCGTGCGGGGAACACGCGCGTGTCGTTCACCACCAGCACGTCGTCCGGCCGGAGCCACGCCGTGAGGTCGCGCATGACGCCCGTCGTCGTCTCCCCCGTCCGGCGGTCGAGCCGCATCAGCCGCGACGACCCGCGTTCGGCCGGGGGCTCCTGGGCAATCCTGTCGTCGGGAAGGTCGAAGTCGAAGTCGGAGACCCGCATGGCCGCCCCGCATTGTATGGGCGGCCGCCGGCGGCGCATGACATACTGCGCGATTGGCGTATGAAAGTCTGGCCAGGTTCTCCGTATCCGCTCGGTGCCACGTGGGACGGCATCGGCGTCAACTTCGCCCTGTTCTCGGAGCATGCGACGGCCGTCGAGCTCTGCCTGTTCGACTCCCCCTACGCGGGACGTGAAACCCACCGCATCCCGCTGCGCGAGCACACCGAGCAGGTGTGGCACGGCTACCTTCCCGACGTCCGTCCCGGACAGCTCTACGGCTACCGCGTGCACGGCGAGTACGACCCGCGCAGCGGCCACCGGTTCAACCCCGCCAAGCTGCTCTTCGACCCCTACGCGAAGGCCGTCGGCCGCAACGTGCGCTGGCACGAGAGCATGTTCGGCTTTCCCATCGGCGCGCCCGACGCGCGCGACGACCGCGACAACGCCGCCTACGCCGCCCTCGCCGCCGTCGTCGATCCGGCGTTCACGTGGGCCGACGACAGGCCGCTGCGGCGTCCGTGGCACGAGACGGTCATCTACGAGCTGCACGTGCGCGGCTTCACGAAGAACCACCCCGGCGTGGCCGAGGAGCACCGCGGCACGTACCTCGGGCTCGCCGCGGAAAGCACCATCGAGCACCTGCTCGACCTCGGCGTGACGGCCGTCGAGCTGTTGCCCGTCCACCACCACATCGACGACTGGCACCTGGTCAAGCAGGGCCTCTCGAACTACTGGGGCTACAACACGCTCGGGTACTTCGCGCCCGACCTGCGGTACTCGGCCAGCCGCTCGCCGCAGGAGTCGGTGCGCGAGTTCAAGTCGATGGTGCGGACGCTGCACGCCGCCGGCCTCGAGGTGATCCTCGACGTCGTGTACAACCACACGGCGGAAGGCAGCCACCTCGGTCCGACGCTGTCGCTGCGCGGCATCGACAACGTGTCGTACTACAGGCTCTCACCCGGCGACGCGCGCTACTACGAGGACTTCACGGGCACGGGCAACACGCTGAACATGCGCAGCCAGCGCGTGCTGCAGCTCATCATGGACAGCCTGCGTTACTGGGTGCTCGACATGCACGTGGACGGCTTCCGCTTCGACCTCGCGAGCGCCCTCGCGCGCGAGCTGCATGCCGTGGACAAGCTGGGCTCGTTCTTCGACATCATCCACCAGGACCCGATCCTGTCGCAGGTGAAGCTCATCGCCGAGCCGTGGGACCTCGGCGAGGGCGGCTATCAGGTGGGCAACTTCCCCGTCGGCTGGACGGAGTGGAACGGCCGCTACCGCGACAGCGTGCGCCGCTTCTGGCGCGGCGACGGCGGCCAGGTGTCGGAGTTCGCGACGCGGCTGGCGGGCAGCAGCGACCTGTACGAGCACACCGGCCGGCGTCCGAGCGCGAGCATCAACTTCGTCACGTGTCACGACGGCTTCACGCTGGCCGACCTCGTCTCGTACAAGCACAAGCACAACGAGGCCAACGGCGAGCAGAACCGCGACGGCGAGTCGAACAACCACAGCATGAACTTCGGCGTGGAAGGGCCGACGAAGGATCCGGCCATCCGCGCCGCGCGCGTGCAGCAGCGCCGCAACTTCATGGCGACGGTCCTGCTGTCGCAGGGTGTGCCGATGATCTGCGGCGGCGACGAGCTGGGCCGCACGCAGAAGGGCAACAACAACGCCTACTGCCAGGACAACGACATCAGCTGGGTGCACTGGTCGCTGGACGACGAGGACGAGGAGTTCCTCGAGTTCACCCGCATGCTCATCCGCCTGCGCCAGCGCCACCCGGTGCTGCGGCGGCGGCGCTTCTTCCAGGGCCGCCCGCTGCGCGGTCACGGCGTCAAGGATCTCGTGTGGATCGACCCGTCGGGCGTCGAGATGACCGACGAGATGTGGATGAGCCTGCACGTGCAGTGCCTCGGCATGATGCTGAGCGGCATCGGCCTCGACGAGACGACCTCGCGCGGCGAACCGATAGACGACGAGACGCTGTGCGTGCTGCTCAACGGCGGGGAAGCTCCTGTGGAATTCGTGGTGCCCGTCCTCGAGAGCGGCGTCCCGTGGACCGTCGTGTTCGACACCGCCAAGCCGCGGCTGAAGTCGGCGCCGCTTGCCGGCACGACCTACGCCCTCGCCGGTCGCTCCGTCGTGCTCCTCTCCGCCGACGAGCGCGGCCGTCTCCCGGCTCAGCCGCGGCGATCCGGTAATATCGAAGATCAGTAACCTCACCGGGCCGGACGCTGTCGCCACGTTCGCAGCCCGTCCGCCCGTGGCGTGTGCGCCCGGCTGGTCACCATCCACGACCGGCTGGCCTCCGGTTTGCCCCGAATCGCGGTCCACGTACGGATCGCGTCTGGAGCTGAATAGCCAGATGCGTGTTTCATGGACGCCCACGCTGGGCGCCAATCGATCAGGGAATACTGTCGAGTTCCGTGTCTTCGCGCCAGAGGCGCAGAAGGTCACACTCCAGCTTCACGGTCGCGACGTCATTGACATGACGCCGAACGACGACGGCACCTTCTCGTACACGGCGGCGGGCGTCGAGCCCGGGCAGCGCTACAGCTACGCGCTCGACGGGCAGGAGGGCTCGTGGCCGGATCCGTGGTCGCGCTCGCAGCCCGATGGCGTCCACGGCACCTCCGCTGTCGTCGATCCGTCGCTGTACGCATGGCAGGATGCCGGCTGGAAGGGCCTCCCGCTCGGGCACCTCGTCATCTACGAGATGCACATCGGCACCTTCACGCCGGAGGGCACGTTCGCCGCGGCGGCCGAACGGCTGCCTTGGCTGCGCGACCTCGGCGTGACGGCCGTCGAGCTGATGCCGGTGGCGGCGTTCCCCGGCGGACGCAACTGGGGCTACGACGGCGCGGCGCTGTTCGCCCCGGCAGCCGCCTACGGTTCGGCTGACGACCTGCGCCGGTTCGTGGACGCCGCGCACGCGCTCGGTCTCGCCGTACTGCAGGACGTGGTCTACAACCACCTCGGCCCCGACGGCGCGTACCTCGCGGCGTTCGTCCCGGCCATCCTCACCAGCAGGCACGCGTCCTCGTGGGGCGAGGGCATCGACCTCGACAGCCCGGGCAGTGCCTACGTGCGCCGCAGCCTGCTCGACAACGCCCTGCATTGGCTCGTGGAGTACCACATGGACGGCCTGCGGATCGACGCGACGCACGCGCTCGTTGACGAGAGCCCGTCGCACCTGCTGGCCGAGCTGACGCGCGAGGTGCGGTCGCTGCTTCCCGACGGCCCGCCCATCCACCTGATCGCCGAGGACGACCGTAACCTCGCCCGCCTGGTGCAGCCTCTCGAGCGCGGCGGCTACGGCCTGGATGGCCTGTGGGCGGACGACTTCCACCACGTCGTCCGACGCCGGGTGGCCGGCGACCGCGAGGCCTACTACCAGGACTTCGAAGGGACGACGCAGGAGCTGGCCACGGTGCTGCGCCAGGGGTGGCTCTACACGGGCCAGACCTCGAAGTACCGCGGCAAGCCGCGCGGCGGGCCGCCCGAGGACGTGCCGCTGCCGGCCTGCGTCATCTGCGTCCAGAACCACGACCAGGTGGGCAACCGCGCCTTCGGCGAGCGCCTGCACCATCAGGTGGACGAGGAGACGTGGCTGACGGTGAGCGCACTGCTGCTGATGGCGCCCGAGACGCCGCTGCTCTTCATGGGCCAGGAATGGGCGGCGAGCACGCCGTTCCTCTTCTTCACCGACCACGACGAGCCTCTCGGCTCGCGCGTCACGGAGGGCCGGCGCGACGAGTTCAAGGCGTTCTCTGCATTCGGCGACGAAGTCGCGCGCGACGCGATCCCCGACCCGCAGGCCGACGACGCGTTCCGCACCTCGGTGCTCAGGTGGGACGAGCTGGACGACGGCTTCCATGCGCGGTGCGTGCGCGCCTACAGGCAGCTGCTCGAGATCCGCCGCACGCTGCTCTTCGACGCGCCGCGCACGCAGGACGACGTGCGCACCGCCGCGCCCGACGCGGACACGCTGCTGCTCGAGCAGGGGCTCTCCGACGGTGGCCGTATGCTGGTCGTCGTGTCCTTTGCTCGAGGTCCGGTCCAGGTGGACGTCTCCACGTATGCCGACGCGACGTGGCGGATGATCTTCGACAGCCGTGCAGGCGAGGTCAGTGCGGCCGTATGGCCGCCGCCTGCGGGCGACCCGCCACGGCTGGCGGTGACCGGCCCGTGCACCGTCGTCCTGCGCACGGCGGAGGGACGCCAGTGACGCCGCGCGTGCCCCGCTGGTATCCCTCCAGCACGTACCGGCTCCAGCTCCAGCCGGCCTTCGGATTCGCGCAGGCCGCCGGCGTCGTCGACTACCTCGAGAACCTCGGCATCGGTGGCCTGTATCTGTCGCCCATGCTGCGGGCGCGACCCGGCAGCACCCACGGGTACGACATCTGCGACCACACGTCGCTCAATCCCGAGCTCGGCAGCGCCGACGACCTCGCCACCCTCTCTGCACGCGCCAGCGCGAGCGGCATGGGCGTCGTGGCCGACATCGTGCCGAACCACGTGGGCGTGGACCCCGCGTTCAACCTGTGGTGGCGCGAGGTGCTCGAGAACGGGCCCTGCTCGTCATACGCCGGCTACTTCGACATCGACTGGGACCCGGTCACGCCGCACCTCCGCCAGAAGGTGCTGCTGCCCATCCTCGGGGATCAATACGGCGCGGTGCTCGAGCGGGGGGAGCTGCAGCTGTCGTTCGAGGACGGGCACCTGGTGCTGCATTACCACGAGCATGGACTGCCCGTGAACCCGCGCCAGGCGCCCATCGTCCTGAAAGCCGCTGTGCCGATGCTCGAGCAGGCCAGCGGGGCCGACGCGCCGGAGCTCATCGAGTTCCTGAGCATCCTCACGGGCCTCGGCAACCTGCCGCCGTACACCGACACGCGACCGGAAAGCATCGCCGTGCGCGAGCGCGAGAAGCAGGTGCTGCGACAGCGTCTCCTGCGACTCGTCGAGGAGGCGCCGCACGTCGCGGAGGCCATCAACCGTGCTGTGCGAGAGGCCAACGGCATCCCCGGGCGTCCCGACACGTTCGACACGCTCCACACACTGCTCGAGGCGCAGCCATATCGACTCGCGTCATGGCGCACCGCCATGGACGAGATCAACTACCGCCGCTTCTTCGACGTGAACGAGCTGGCGGGCGTGCGGGTGGAGGATCCCGTCGTCTTCGAGGCGACGCACGCGCTGATCGCCTCGTGGATTGCCAACGGGTGGGTGCAGGGCCTGCGCGTCGATCACCCGGATGGCCTCTTCGACCCGGCCCAGTATTTCGCCCGGCTGCAGCGCCTGGCTGCACGGGCCCTGGAGAGCGGCAGCGGCAGCGGGAGTGGCGACGATGAGCTCGATCCCGCCCGCGTACGTGAGGGAGACGACGACCAGCCGCCGCCGGAGCGGCCGTTCTGGGTCATCGCCGAGAAGATCCTCTCGCACAAGGAGGAGCTGCGGCCCGACTGGCAGGTGGCCGGCACGACGGGCTACACGCTGCTCAACGACATCAACGGGCTGTTCGTCGATCCGGTGGGGCTGAAGACGCTGCGGCGCATCTACGCCCGCGCGACGGGCGAGCGCGACTCGCTCGAGGAGATCATCTACGACAGCAAGAAGCTGATCATCAACACGGCCATGTCGAGCGAGCTCGGCGTGCTCGTGGACGCGCTCGGGCGTCTCGCGGCGGCACACCGCCACACGCGCGATTTCACGCAGAACAGCCTGCGCGACCTGATCACCGAGTACGTGGCCTCGTTCCCGGTCTACCGCACGTACGTGCATCCGGGCGGCTGGACGCCCACCGACGAGGCCATCGTCGAGCAGACGCTCGCGCGGGCGCGGCGGCGCAACCCCGCGATGGAGGCGTCGCTGTTCACGTTCCTGCGCGCGGTGCTGCTGCCCGGTCCCGTCACGTCGGAGCCGACGATGGGCCCGGGCCATCAGCCGGCGTCCGAAGCGGAGCGCCGCCAGCGCCTGACGTTCTCGATGAAGCTGCAGCAGTACACCGGGCCCGTGCAGGCGAAGGCGCTCGAAGACACGTCGTTCTATCGCTACAACGTCCTGATCTCGACGAACGAGGTGGGCTCGGAGCCGTCGCACGCGCCGCGCACCGTCGCGCAGCTGCACGCCGCGAACGCCGAGCGCCAGCGCACCTGGCCGTTCGAGATGACGACGCTCTCGACGCACGACACGAAGCTCGGCGAGGACGTCCGCGCACGCATCAACGTGCTCTCGGAGATTCCGTCGGCGTGGCGTGAAGCGTTCGGGCGCGCAACGCGGGCCGCGTCGGGCGTGCGGACGATGGTGGACGGCGCGTGGGCGCCGGATCGCAGCGACGAGTACCGCCTGTACCAGGTGCTGCTCGGCGTCTGGCCGGGGCCCGGCGTCGTCGAAGCGCCGCTGCCCGACGAGTTCGTCGAGCGGCTGCAGGAGTACATGCTCAAGGCGATTCGCGAGGCGAAGCGGCACACCAGCTGGCTGACGCCTAACGAGGCCTACGAGCAGGCCACACTCAAGTACGTGCGCGAGGCGCTGACGGGACGGCCGGCGCGGCGCGTCATCACGACGCTCGCGCCGCTTGCGGCCCGCGTGATGCGCCACGGCGTGGTCAACAGCCTCGCCCAGACGACGATGAAGCTCGGCGCGCCGGGCGTGCCCGACACGTATCAGGGCACCGAGAACTGGTCCTTCGTCCTCGTCGACCCTGACAATCGCCGTCCCGTGGACTTCGCGGGCCTCGAGCGCACGCTGGCAGACGTCGATGCGCTGCGCGCCGACGGCCGCGTCATCGACGACGAGCAGGGGACGTCGCTGCTCGACGCCTGGCCTGACGGCCGCGTGAAGATGCTCGTTGCCAGCCGGCTGCTGCGCGAGCGGCGCGCGCATCCGGAGCTCTGGGTGCAGGGGGCGTACGTGCCGCTCGACGTCTCGGTGGAGGTGGATGCCTCGGCTGTGGCGTGGATGCGCGAGCACGAAGACCAGCGCGCGATCGTCGTCTCGGCCGTGCGGACGGCGAGGCTCGGGCCGCACATGTGGCCGACGGGCGGCACGTGGGGGCCGTCACGCCTGCTGCTGCCGCCCGACCTTCGCGCGAGCCGCGTGCGCGACCTGTTCACGGGGGCGACGCATCCTGTCGTCGAAACCGACAGCGAACGCTGGCTGTTCTTCTCGCAGATCTTCGGCGCGCTGCCCGTGAGCGTGCTGATCCCCGAGAGCTGACGGAAAGCCGCGGCTTACGAGACGACGCGCGCGCGGGCGGTCACGAGCTCGGCGACAGCGGCGTCGACGTCGGCGTCTGTCGTACGCCATGACGACACGCTCAGGCGGAACGCGGCGCGGCCCTGCCAGGTCGTGCCGCCGAACCACAGCCTGCCCGTGTCGAGCGCGGCCTGCCTGATCGCCTGCGTGGCGGCGTCTGACTCGCCGCGCACCAGCACCTGGTTCAGCACCACGCGATTCACGACGTCGAAGCCGGCGGCGCGCAAACCGTCGGCCATGCGGCGTGCCTGGCGGCAATGGCGCTCGACGAGCTGCGCGATGCCGTCACGTCCGAGGGTCCGCAGGACGGCCCAGATTGGGATGCCGCGCGCACGTCGGGAGAACTCCACGCCGAGGTTCTTCTGGCTGTCGCGCGACGAGGTGGCGTAGACCGCGTCGGCGTTCATCGCGCCGGCGAGCGCGTCGGGGTCGCGGCAGATGCCCATCGCGCCGTCGTAGGGCGTGTTGAGCCACTTGTGGCCGTCGGTCGTCCAGCTGTCGGCGCCGTCCACGCCGTCGGTCAGCGAGCGCAGGGTCTCGGATGTGCGTGCCCACAGGCCGAACGCGCCGTCCACGTGCGTCCAGGCGCCGGCCGCGCGAGCGGCGGCGATGAGCGGCGTGAAGGGATCGAACTCGCCGGTATTCACTTCGCCGGCCTGCAGGCACAGGATGGTGCGGTCGTCGAGCGGCGGCAGTTGCCCGGGGTCGATTCGTCCGTGCGCATCGACAGGCGCCAGGATCAGGCGGTCCATCCCGAAGCCCAGGACGCGCAGCGCCTTCAGCACCGTCACGTGCGCGACGGCTGACACGACGACGCGGATCTCCGGCGCGCCGACAAGGCCCTGGCGATCGAAGTCCCAGCCCTGGCGCGCGAGCAGCGTGCGGCGCGCGGCCGCGATGCAGGCGAGGCCGCAGGCGGACGCCGACGTCCCGAAGCTCACGGCGCTCTGCTTCGGCAGGTCGAGCGCGTCGAGCACCCAGCGCGCGGCCGTCTGCTCGATCGCAGCGGCGGCAGGCGAGTTGTCGAACGAGGATGCGCACTGGTCCCACGACAGCACCATCCGCTCGGCAGCCGCGGCAATGGGCAGGGTCGCGCCGATCACGAAGCCGAAGTAGTGCGGCCCGTTCGACACCACCGTCGCGGGCGAGCCTACCTCGTCGAGCAGCGCAAGCGTCTCATCGGCCGGGGCACCTTCGCGAGGCAACGGCTCGTCGAAGCGCGCCAGCGCTGCAATCGCCGCCTCGTCCGGAAACACACGCCTCTCGTTGACGCCGGCCACATACCGCCGCGCCAGGGCGTCTGCACGCTCGAGCAACTCGGCTTCATTCATATCGCCTGTCCGCTCCTCCGCGTCCAAATTCTCCGGTTCTTCCCTCCTCCGTTCCTTCCCTCCTCCGTTCCT